>DATAKN010000086.1:0-18652 GCA_036261595.1 Marmoricola sp. | reverse complement strand
GTGGATCGAGTCGCGCAGCTCCGCCAGCGTGCGCGCGAGCAGCCGGGAGACGTGCATCTGCGAGATGCCGACCTCCTGGGCGATCTGCGACTGGGTCATCTGCCGGAAGAACCGCAGCAGCAGGATCTGCTTCTGCCGGGGTGGCAGTGCCTCGATGAAGGGGCGGATCGACTCCCGGATCTCGACGTGGTGGAGGGCCTCGTCGAGCGCTCCCATGGTGTCGAGCATGGACCCGAGGCCGTCCTCGCTGCTCTCCCCGGCATCGAGCGAGAGGGTCGCGTAGGCGTTCGCGGACTCGATCCCGTCCAGGACGTCCTCGACCTCCACGTGGAGCCGCTCGGCGAGCTCGTGCGGCGTGGGCGAGCGGCCGAGCTGCTGGGACAGCTCGTTGGTCGCCGACGCGATCGACATCCGCAGCTCCTGCAACCGCCGCGGCACCCGGATCGCCCAGCCCTTGTCGCGGAAGTGCCGCTTGATCTCGCCGAGGATGGTCGGGGTGGCGTACGTCGAGAACTCCACGCCGCGCTCGCTGTCGAACCGGTCGACGGCCTTGATCAGCCCGATCGTGCCGACCTGGACGAGGTCCTCCAGGGGCTCGCCCCGGTTGGCGAACCGGCGTGCGCAGTGCTCGACCAGCGGCAGGTGCAGCTCGACGAGCTCACCGCGCGCCCGTGCCCGATCGATCGACGAGCTGTGCGTCGTGGCCAGCTGCGCGAACAGCGCGCGGCTACGTTCCCGAGTGGTGGAGGAGACGTCCCCCGAGTGGTCCGTCATCAGCGTCAGGCAGGCGTACTCGATGTGGTCGAGGTGACCGTCAAGGAGATCGTCAGAACGTCCTCGCCGGCCTCGGCGCTGACGTCGGTGGCGGTCGTGGTGAGCACCTGCCAGGCGAAGCTGTCCGTCTCGGGTGCCGTCGGCTGGACGGCGTCCACCGACATGCGCACGGAGACGCGGTGCTCGCCGAGGTAGTAGCGGGTGATCAGCTGGCCACCCGGCCGGCCACGTTCGAGCAGCATCGCGCTCGCCTCGCCGACCGCCATCCGGAGGTCCTCGATGTCGTCGAGCGTGAAGTCGAGCCGGGCGGCGATCCCGGCGGTGGCCATGCGGAGCACCGCGACGTAGGCGCTCTCCGCCGGTAGGCGGACTTCTGCGTCTGGTGGCATGACAGGCAGCCTAGGCGAAGAAGGTCCGCTGCCGCGGCGGATTGACGGGCTGCTCGGCCGTCTGGAGGCGGCATGACCCGACCGGGTCATCTCCGGCTCACCCACGGGCCTCCCGGGCGTCGTCCGCCGTTCGTGCCCGGGCGCACGAACGCCGCGCCCCGTCCGTGGTGGGTCTGCGGACCGGGCGCGGCGTCTGGTGGATCAGGCCTTCTTGGTCTCCTTGTGGGCCACGCTCAGGGGTCATCGTTTGCAACGATGGGCAAACGTGGGCTGACCTGCGGAAACGCATTGGCGGTCTACGGACGTGGTTGGAGTTGTTGCGGACTGTGTGCGGACAGCGAGACGCCAAGCGCAGCACGCCGTGGAGGTGGCCGACGCTGGCGAGCGGCAACACATCCTCGATGACTGGCTCTCACGCCCGCCGCCCGATAGGCACTATCGGTTTCCTCTCCAGCACAAGCGGAAAGCGAACGAGCCGACCTTGGGGACCCGTAAGGGCGTCTGGACGACCAGGACCCGGGAGGGGCGACGATCCTTGTTCACGGTCACTTTTGGATAAGGATAATGCGTTATCCTTATCTAACGCGACAGGCGAGACAAGGATCGATGTGACTGAGACGGACGGCCTCAGGCTCTCCTGGGAAGACGTTACCTGGGAGCCGACGACGCCTGCCCAAGCGATGGATCGCGCGCGTTTGTCGGTCGTCGGACGGCCCTACCAGGCGGCGGTGCCCGCAGCCATCGAGCGCATGCAGTTCGAGATCGACCCGGGCGTTGCCGCGAGGGCGGAAGACGCACGGGCCGCGATCACGCGGTTCGACGCTGAACTCTCCGCCATGTTCGACGGCGAGTTCGCCCCCCTGTCCGCCGTCTTGCTTCGGACCGAGTCCGCGTCGTCCTCGCAGATCGAGAACATCACTGTCGGCGCCAAGGCCCTGTCTCTGGCGGACGTGGGCCTGGCCAAGTTCGGGTCGAATGCCAGCCTCGTCCAAGCCAATGTCGAGGCGATGCACCGCGCCCTCGAACTCAGCGGACCCCTGACCTCCGGCCACATCCTGGCAGTCCACGAAGCTCTCATGCACGGCCAGGACCGAGCCGACCCCGGGCAGTTTCGCAACCAGCAGGTCTGGATCGGCGGAACCGACTACTCCCCACACCGGGCGGACTTCGTCCCGCCGCTGGATTCCAGGATCAATGAGTCGATCAAGGACCTTTGCGCGTTCTCCGAGCGGACCGACCTTCCGCTTCTGGCACACGCGGCCATCGCACACGCCCAGTTCGAAACAATTCACCCGTTCAACGACGGAAACGGCCGCGTGGGCCGAGCACTCGTCCACATCATGCTCCGCAACGGTGGAGCGACCACCCGCACCACGGTTCCGGTGTCTGCCGGGCTGCTGTCCGACACCGACGCCTACTACGACGCGCTGACCGCGTACCGTAACGGCGACCCGAACCCGATCATCGAAGAGTTCAGCCGAGCCGCATTCGCCGCCGTTCGTAACGGCCAGCAACTTGCCACCGACCTACGGACCCTGCACGACGGCTGGGCGAACAACCTCGGAGCCCGCAGGGACGCGGTCGCCTGGCGAGTGCTGCCGTTCCTGCTCCGTCAGCCGTCAGTGACCTCCAAGCTGGTCCAGGACACTTTCAAGGTCACCCAGCCAGCAGCCGACAACGCGCTGCGCCAACTCCAGGAGGCCGGGGCCCTCTCCAAGCCCAAGACCGTCCACGGCGAAGGTCAGAAGAGGAACGTCGTGTGGCAGGCGACCGAGGTCCTCGAAGCTCTCGACCGGTTCGGCGAACGTGCGCGCCGAACCTCCAGAACCGCTTGATCCTCATCTTCTTCATGATCCTGATCATCCTCAACCCGACGATCGCGGACGATCCCCGATGAGATTCGGCCTGACCGACCTATCAGCCCGCATGACCGGGATGAGCGCAGCGCACGCTATCTGCGGCTCCGCGCGCGCTCAAGCTGACGCCCGCAACTGCGATGGCGCCGAGGCCTAGGTTGCCTCGGGGATGATCCGGCCGTCGCGGATGTGCGTTACGTGGTCGCACCGTTTGGCTAGGTCGTGGTCGTGGGTGGCGATGATCAGCGTTGCGCCGTGGCTGTCGCGGAGGTCGAAGAGGAGTCGGATGATCTCCTCCCCGGTCGAGGTGTCCAGGTTGCCGGTGGGTTCGTCGGCCAGGACGAGCCGGGGGTCGTTGATGAGCGCGCGGGCAATTGCGACCCGCTGCTGTTGTCCTCCGGAGAGGCGGGTGGCGAGGGTGTTCTCTCGGCCGCCGAGCCCGACGGTGGCGAGCAGTTCGCGGCCCTTGACGTACGGGTCGAACGTGGTGCGATAGGGCAGCACCGGGATGACGACGTTGTCGAGCACGGTCAGTGTCGCCAGGAGGTTGAAGTTCTGGAAGACGAATCCGACGGTGCGCCGGTATTCGGCCAACTGCTTGTTCGACATGTCGGTGATGTTCTGGCCGGCGACGGTGATGTCGCCGGCGTCGGGTGCGTCGAGGGCGCCGATGAGGTGCAGGAGGGTGGACTTGCCCGACCCGGAGGGCCCGACGAGCGCGGTGATGGTGCCTTCGGGCACGTCGAGGTCGATGCCTGCGACGGCGGTGATGTCCGCGTCGAGGGTTCGGAAGGTCTTCTCGAGCCCGCGCACCCGGACCATGGAGTCCGGCTCTGGGGGGATCATGGGTGTGTTCGCCACGGCTCACTCCGTCAGCAGCAGGGTGGTGGGTAGGCGGCGTACCAGCCGGGTGGCCAGCCCTGCCGCGAGCATGGCGAGGCCCATGGCCGCGACCCAGGCGATGGCCGCACCGAGGACGTAGGAGCCGGCGAGGGTTCCGGTCACGGCTGTTGCGATCAGGATTCCGGCGATGGCGCCTGGGGTGGCTCCGAGCAGGCCGATCAGGAGCCCTTCGGTCATCACCAGCCTGTCGAGGTGCCGGTCCGACCAGCCCACCGCGCGAAGGGTTGCGAGCTCGGGTCCACGGTCGCGGATGTTGAGGTAGATGACGTTGGCGACGCCGAGGAACGCCAGCACGAGCGATGCGCCGGTGGCGGCATAGTCGGCTGCCCGTGCTTGGAGGGCCACGGCGTCGCCGAGGATGGTGCCGACGACCGCGCCCTGGAAGCCGAGGGTGATGGCGAGCAAGACGGTGAAGACGAGCACCGCGATTGCCAGCCCGAGCGCGGCGAGGGTGGTTCTGGCTTTGACTCGTTGGATCCCGATCATCGCGAGGGTCGTGATGGTGCGTGGGTGACGCACCCGGTTGGGTGCGTTGACCGCCGCACGTACCGCGTCCATCGGGTCGGAGCGGGCCGCGAGCCAGGCCGGGACGAGGCCCGCCACCAGGGCGACCAGGAGCGCGGCCGGTACGGCGAGGGTGGCTCGTTCCATCGAGACCGGGGTGCCGACGAGCCGCCCGACGGCGAGCGAGAGCAGCATCGAGGCCAGTCCCGCGACGGCGGCGATCAGAGTGATCTCGGAGAGCACGCTGCGGAAGAGATGGCGTCGCTGCCAGCCCAGGCAGGCCAGCACGCCGAGGTCGGTGCGGCGTGATCGGACCGCGGAGACGGCGGCGTTGGCGACTGAGAGCGCGCTGATGAGCAGGATCAGGATGAACAGGGCGACCGACTTCTTGTCCACGGCCTTCAAGATCGCTTGAGCGACGCCCTTCTTGACCCACCACTGGGTGAGGTTCAGCTTCGGTCGGCCGTGGGCGCCGGCTGGCAGGGTGAGCTCTTCCCGGGTGGCCGAGGATCCGGTGGTGATGTCGACCTGGAGCCCGGTCTCGGCCCGGATCCGTTGGGCGGCGAGTCGCACCCGTTCGCGGGACACCGGGTCGACGCCGGTGACGCCGGCGACGCGGACCCGGATCGCTGAGATCGGTGCACTCGAGTTCCCTTGGGTCCAGCCGGAGGTCAACAGGGATGCGGCGTCGAGGGTGGTGAACATCGTGGGCGGTGGCTGCACGAACCCGCCGAGGAACCCCGAAGGTCCGAGCGGCTGGTTGCCCAGCAACCTGCGCGACCGCGCGTCTGCACCGATGGTGGGCGCTGCGTCGTACCCGCCGAGAATCTGGGCGGTGACGTCATCCAGACCTTGCAGCTTGGCCTGGTCGAAGGTGCCGCGCAGGTACAGCGTGGGCGGAAGCGGATTCCCTCCGAAGCGGTCCGTCCGTTCCAGCTGCGAGCTCACGATGCGGCGCGCGGCCGGTTCGCCACTGCCCGGCACCTGGTTCTGCACTTCATCGAACAGCTCGTTCGGCGACGGCTTTGCGGGACCAGTCAGCTCGACGGTGGCCGGTGTCGACCCGAGGTTCACAGCCGGCAGCGAGACCTCGCCGAGCTTGCGCACCTCGCCGGGAAGGAGTCGGGTCTCCCGCATGTAGCGGGCCGGCTTCGCGGTCCGGAACTGTTGGAGCAGAAGTTCGTGGGCCATCTGGGCGCTCACCGCTAGCCGCGTACGAGGAGTGCCCTTGAACGGTCTGAGGCGGTCCGCGGTCAAGCCGCGCATGACTGCGGCAGCCGCAGCCTGCCGGAGGCGGGTCAACACGATGGTGGCCGTTTCCCGGGTTGTGACCTTGTCGGCGACCAGCACCGGCAATCCCTTGCCCGTGATCGAAGGCGGGTAGTCGGTGGTGGAGCCCGTCAGCCCACGTCCGGACGACACCGCGTCATCGAGTCCGACGAGGGCGTCCTCGCTGGCTGGATCGACTGCTGCCACGACGTACGGGAGCGAGAACGGCACCAGCAAGCCGCGGACCTTCCGGATCCGGTAGTCGCGAAGTGTCTCGTCACCACCGGCGGTCCGCGAGAAGCACGCGATCTGGGAAGGCCGGCTTTCCGGCCGCCAGTCATTCGCGAGCGGGAACGGACAGATGTCCCTCTTCGATCCGCGGATTACCCATTCGCCGGAATCGCTGTCGCCTCCCTCGTTGAAACGCAGACGTTTCGAGGTGATGAAGGTGAAGTCCGGCACCTGACGGATCGTGGTCAGGTTGTTGTCCCAGGACCAGTCGACGTCGACTCGCACCACCGAATCACCGCGGGACGCCCACGCTTTCGTGGCATCCACCGGCACCTTGAGGTCCGGGAACACGTAGCCGAGCATCGCGACCGGTGCTGCGACCTCCACGCCCGACAGATGCTGAATCTGCCGCCACTGCTCCGTGGTGATGCCGCCATAGACGCCGGTGAGGAATCCCGGTTGGACCAGGCCGTCCTTCCTCTCCAGCTCCGAGCGGGTGCTCTTCGGGCGAACGAGGATGTCGTAGAGCGTGCGGGAGTTGGCCTTGACCGTCCCCGTCGTTTCCAGACGTGATGCCTCCGACGACGCCGTGAGCACAGTGAACCCGGTGCCTGCAACGAGGATCGCCAGCGCCAGCGCGACGCTTCGGCCGGCGCGATGCACGATCTGATGCCACACCAAGCGCCACATCAGACCCTCCTCGCCGCTTCGAGTGATCGCCCTGCCAGCTCCACTCGCCCGATCGCACCGCGCGGACATTCGCCGACCACAACGTAACCACTCCGAAGCCAGTCTGCTGTCATTGAACTCAACGCCAACCAGGCGACCATTTCGGTCAGGCTGGCGGTTGGGTAGATGCCGGACTCCAAGGACAGGTCGACCAGCACAGACCCGTGCGTTCGCACCGTTCTTGGCAGGATGTGCCCATGCCGACGGACGAGCAGATGGAGCAGCGCGCCGGATCTTTCGGCCAGGTTGCGGACCCCTACGAACGTCTGCGCCCGCAGTATCCTGCGAAGTTGTTCGATGAGGTGCTGGCGGCAGCAGGCGGTCGGACGAAGGTGGGGACGCTGGAGGTCGGCGCTGGTGGTGGGCGTGCCACGCTTCCGCTCGCTCATCGCGGCGTCGATGTCGTCGCACTTGAGCCATCAGTTGGTATGGCGGACATCCTGCGCGCCCGGCTCCACGCCGAGACGCCCTCCGGCAGGGTCACCATTCGCCAGCAACGCTTTGATGACCTCGTCGCTGCCGACGGTCCGTTCGGGGTCGTGGTCGCAGCACAGTCGTTCCACTGGGCTGACCCCAGCACGCGCTGGCCCCGGCTGGCTTCGCTCCTCACCACAGACGGCCTCGCGTTCATCTTTTGGAACGAGTGGGCGATCGACCCGCAGTCGCACGATGTTGAAGCGATACAGGCGGTGTATCAGCGCGTGGGGGCCGGTCTCGTCCCTGATCTGGATGACGGCCGAGGACGCAGAAACTGGGCCGACGACGAGATCGCCATCGAACCGACCCTGACGCCAGCCCTGGAGAGCGTCTTCGAGTGGGGGATGACTCTTCGTCGAGACGATTACCTCGGTCTGCTCGGTACCACCTCCCAGTACGTGGTCGCACCTGCGGCGAAGATCCAGGCGTTGTTCGACAGCCTGGGGCCTCTCCTCGGAGAGCAGGTAGCCCTCGTGGGTAGGACGGTGCTGCTCACCACGCGCCGCAAGTCTCCGAGATAGCAGTCGCTCATCGGAGGGCGCGACCACTCAGAACGCGGCCTGTGAGTGCGGATCACGCTGCCTCCGTACTGGAGATCGGCCTACAAGGCCTCGAGCCAGTGATGACGGGGAGATACCGACTCCAAAGCCGATCGCATCCATGCTCGACGCTCGGTGGTGAGCAAAGGCAAGGTCGCCTCGAAATCGGGCTGGTCCTTCGGCCGCCCCAATCGGGCCTTGTAGATCAGGACGATCTCCGGCAGCAGGTAGTCGATGCCGTCAGCGGCCCTCCATGTCACCTCAGACACTTGTGCCACATGATCAGCCAGGAACTTGTTGGTCCACTCTCCGTTCGCTGACGGCGTCAGCGGAATGTCGAGAACCCACGGCGAGCGGGCGTCCCTCCTCAACCAGAGCTGACTCCCAGGCTCGTCCACCTGCATCCACCTGTCTCCCAGTGGGTGCAACACGCCTCCGACGTTGTTCCACACGTGCCATCGGCCTCGGAGGTGCTCCACCAGGGCCGCCACGTCGGTAGACAGGATCGAGATATCGGTGTCCTCGTGCTCCCGTCGGTAGCCGGTGGCAGCCTCGATCGCCCACCCGCCGACCACCCACCATGGGCGCTCGAACCCATCGAGCTCCTTGGCGACCTCGCTCGGCGTCAGGGGATCCCAGTCCCCGTAGAGAGCCAGGAACGCATCGTCCTCCGCCTCCTGACTTGCCGTCCGAATCAGCTGCTCACGGCCGTCATCGCTCGCCACCGTGCCGAGGCTACGGCAGCCTGGCCGACTCACTGTTTCGTCGGCACGGCGGAGCACCATTCGCGGCTAGCGTGCAGGTGCGCGCTCAGCGGCATGAGCGTGCGTCTGCTGTGGCACGATCGCGGCGTGGATCGCGCCTACTACGAGGAGATCGCCGGGCTCATGCACGGTCTTCTGATCCGGCTAGACGACCGACTGCCTGGCAAGGACATCACGCTGATCGCCCAGTTCATCGACGCCAACGAACTGGGTCTGGCTCTGGAACAGATGGCTGACGTACTCAGCGGGGGCGAACAACCGTTGTCGGCGGATGAGCGCGCCGACATGCTCGGCCTCGTCGATCGCATGCAGATGGGTGATCGAGTCCCTCGAGCCTTGGCGTTCTGTCCGGCGAGGTAGCGGCGCTGGGCAGGGCTGAGCGGATCGCGGCTGATGAGTGCGCCGAGCCAGACCGACCCACGACGAATTCAGGGTTGAGCCGGACGCTCCACAGGTCTGGACGAGATGGCTGCGAACAGCAGGGAGTCGCGCCAGGCGCCGCGAACCCACAGGTGATCGCGCAGGCGGCCTTCGAGTTCAAGCCCTGCCTTCTTCAGCACCCTCACCGAGGCGGCGTTGTCGGGATGGCACGTGGCGTAGAGCCGGTGCATTCCGAACGGCCCGAACGCGGTGTCGCGCAGCAGCAACGCGGTTTCCGTGGCGAGACCGCGCCCCCAGACCTCACGCGCGAACACGTAGCCGAACTCGGCTCGCTGATGGTCGCGGCTCTCGATGCGCACTTCCGCGGAGCCGATGACGCGGTCCTCGCCTCGGACCGTGACTGCCCACGAGTAGACGTCGTCGGCCTCGACTCCACGGGCGGCCTTGGCGACCACCCGTTCCTGGGTCTCGGCGAGGTTGGTCGTCGGCCCCCAGTCGGTGTACCGCACGACGTCCGGGTCGGAGGCGTACACGTGGACGTCGGGCGCGTCTGTCGCACGGAACTCGCGGAGCACGAGTCGCTCGCTGCTAAGTCGCATGTCCAGCCATTCTGCTGTCTGTCGCCCCACTCGTGCGAGTGGATTCCCGATTGACGTTTTGACGGGTAGCCCAACGTGGACCTTCAACACATCCGCACATCGGCACCACAGCGCGGAACGCGGCATGAGCGGACGGTCCAGGTGCGGCGATCGGACCGGCACAACGGCCTGCGTGGGCCAGCGCCAGTCAAGCGCCGATCGGCGTCGATTCCAGAAGGCGCGGGCGGAGCGCTGTCCGGCGAGATGGAAGTTGTTCGTCGTGCTGTTTCGGGTTCCTCGCTCCCGACAGCCGCTGGCTAGTACGGGAAGCGGTCGCGCCCGAAGCGATCAGTCGGCGGCGGCTCCGGCTCGTCCTCGGGCAGGGGCACATGCACCGGCTCCGGATGCCCGGCCCAGGTGACGAGGACCTCGTGTCCGTCGGCGTCGTAGGCAGACCTCGGCGCGGTGGTGAACGGCATCGAGCCGTTCGGCTGCAGTGACTCTGCGCGGAGCCATTCACGGCGGGGGTCGTCCTCGTCGATGACGATCGGGCCGGAGATGAAGCCGATGCCGAGTTTCCATGCTTGCACGTCGTGGGCGGTGTCGGTGCCGACGTTGCGGAGCGCGTAGCCGGGCTTCACCCGCTCCACGACCCATCGGACGCGGTTGGCCTCGCGTTGCTCGCGCTCGGCCTCCTCTGCTCGCGCAAGGGCGCGTTCCGTGAGCGAGTTCGCCTTCTTCGCAGCGCTGGCCTGCAAGCCCGTGAACACTGCTGCGGAGATCGCGACAACTAGGGCTGCGATGCTGACCCCGAGAGTCCATCCGTCCATGGCCGCGAACGTACCCCTCTGCGGTCCGCTGCTCGCGCTTCCGCGACGGCATATGTCAAATAGTTCGTCTTGACGAGGCGGTCAACCTCGGCGTCGACCGCTACGGGCGGAACGCGGCAGATACGGGCGGGTGCGCGCTGGCCAGCCGCTGCTCTGGTCCTACCAACGGGCAGTTCGTGATCGAGGAGAGCCGGTCGAGCAGGGATCGTCTCTGGACGGCTGCGAACTGCCGGTCCGCAGTGCACATGGCTCTGCCCACGCGCGCACCGAGCGGCATGGCCGCGCAGTGGTTTCGAGGCTCGCTTCGCTCGCACCTCAACCACCGGAACTCGGCATGTGAGTACGGATCGCTGCGTTCGAGGATCGGCAGAAACGGGCGCTCTCGAGAGCTCGGACGACGTACGGAGGGGTGCGTCCGTTCGTGCGCTCACCTCGCCGCCCCGGACTCCTTCTCACCTCCTCAACCCTCTTCATTTCACCAACCCATCATTTCCAACACTTCCCGTTCAGCCCATCCAAATTTCTCCTCAATCTCCTTCCTCATAAGGCTTTTCCCACCTTCCCATCATGCGGCACGCATGCTACGAAGGACGTAGATGGGTCGCCCGGGTTCGGGCGGCCCACGCGGCATTTCTAGGGCATCTGTTGGTTGTCGACGGACGCCGTTGAGACCGGGACTCGGGGTGGTCGGCGTGCACGGCGGGGTGAAGTTCTACCACGGCGCGGCCAAGGCCGCCCGCGCCTACGTCGAGCGAGATCGCTCCCGTGCTGATGACTACTACCTCGGTGAGGGCACCGGGGTCGCCGAGCGGCTGATCGCGACCCAAAACGGCGTCGACCAAGCGGGTTCGATGGACGGCGAGACCTACGAGCAGTGGGTCGCCGGCATCGACATCGACACCGGCCGCACAAAGGGCCGGGTCCGCGATGATCCGAACGCGTTGCGGTTCGTCGAGGTCACCGTCAACGGACCCAAGACCTGGTCCCTGGCAGCGGCGCTTCATCCGGAGATCTCGGCCGCGCTGAACGCCGCCCAGGACAAGGCCGCCGCCGAGATCGTGGGCTGGGTCGCCGCCCACGCGACGACCCGGGTCGGGCCGCGCGGGCGGCAGGTGCAGGTGCCGGTCGAGCGGATCGAGGCGGCGGTGATCCGGCACTACACGTCCCGGGCCGGTGACCCCCACCGGCACCTTCACCTTCAGATCAACGCCCGGGTCTGGGCGGCCAGTGCCTGGCGGGGGATCCACTCGGTCGGGATCCGGGACTCGATCGAGGCGATCAACGGAATCGGGCACGCCGCCGTGGCCACCGACCCGGGGTTCCGGTCGGCCGTCGCCGCGCACGGGTTCACCCTGGACCCGGAGACCAGCGAAATCCGCCAGCTGGCCCCGTACGTGGGTGCGTTCAGCGCCCGGACCGCCCAGATCCGCCGCAACGTCGACCGCTACGAAGCCACCTGGCGCAGTGAGCACCCCGGCCAGGAGCCGGGGCGGCGGCTGCGCGAGGGATGGGACCGGCGGGCCTGGGCCCAAGCCCGCCCCGACAAGGTCGTCCCCAAGGACGGGCGCGACCTCGTGGGCCGGTGGAACACCGAGCTCCGGGAGCTCGGCTACGCCGACCCGGCCGGACCGGTGGCGTTGGAGGGGACCCGGCCGGGGTGGATCGACCGCGATGCCGCCGCCGACCTGGTCGTGTCCATCCTCGGCGCGAACAGGTCGGCCTGGAACACCGCCGACCTCCGCGGCAAGGCCGAGGTCCTGCTCGCCCAGACGGCCCTGCTCGCCGACACCGCGGCCAGGGTCGAGCTTGCCGAGGACATCACCGCCCGAGCCACCCACCGGTGCGTCCCGTTGCTGGACCGGACCGACGTGCCCGAGCACGTCCGGTCGCTGACCTCCCCACAGGTCCTCGAGGTCGAGGCCGACCTGATCAGCCGCCTCGCTGCGCGTGGCGCACAGGCTGTTCGCCCCGTACGCCGGCCAGGGCGTGGCCTACAGCCCGTCACCGACGGTCACCTTGACGTTGTCGGTGTTCTGACCGGGCGCACCCCGCTGGTGGTGATCGAGGGCGCCGCAGGAGCCGGGAAGACCACCGCCTTGCGGGCCACCCAGCAGCGACTGGCCCTCTACGGACACCGGTTGCTGGTGGTGACCCCGACGTTGAAGGCCGCGCACGTCGCCGCCGCCGAGACCGGTGCCGACGGTCACTCCGCGGCCTGGTTGATCCACCAGCACGGCTGGCGCTGGGACAACGACGGCCACTGGACCCGACAACCCAACCCCACACCCGACGCCAGCGCCCGGCTGCGGGCTGGTGACCTCCTGCTGGTCGATGAGGCCGGGATGCTCGACCAGGATACCGCCCGCGCCCTGCTCACGATCGCTGATGAGACCGGTGCCCGGGTCGCGTTCGTCGGGGACCGGCACCAGCTCCCCGCCGTCGGCCGCGGCGGCGTCCTGGACCAGGCGATCACCTGGGCCCACCCGATCGCCGTGGTCACCCTGGAGAGGGTGCACCGGTTCACGGACCCCGACTACGCGACGCTGAGCCTGCAGATGCGCACCGGTGACGACCCCGGCACCCTGTTCGACGCGCTAGTCCGCCGGGGTCAGGTGGTGATCCACGCCTCCGAGGCCGAACGCACCGCCGCCCTCGCCGAAGCCGGCGCCACCGGGGAGCTGGTCATCGCCAGCACCCGTGACCAGGTCGCCCACCTCAACGCCATGATCCGCGACCACCGACACGGCCACGACAACAGCAGCGCCGCTGGCACCGACGCCGCCGGGGGGTCGACGCTCACCACCGACCGTGGCGAGGTGCTCGGGATCGGGGACCGGGTCGCGACCCGACGCAACGACCCCGACCTGCAGGTGGCCAACCGGCAGACATGGACCATCACCGGCATCAACGACAACGGCAGCCTGGTCCTGCGCGGGCGGGGTCTGGACCAGCAGATCCCGGCCGACTACGCGGCCCGGTTCGTCGAGCTCGCCTACGCCACCACCGTCCACGGCGCCCAGGGCGAGACCGTCGACCGCGCCCACTTCGCCCTCGACGAGGCCACCGGCGCAGCGGCCGCCTACGTGGCCATGACCCGCGGCCGCGAGGCCAACACCGCCCACCTGGTCGCCGACGACCTCGACGAGGCCCGCCGAGTATGGGTGGCGACGTTCAGCCGCGACCGCGCCGACCTTGGACCCGACTACGCCCGCACCCGGGCCATCGACGACATCGACCGCTACGGCCCCGCCGTTCCGGCAGTCTTCCCGGCAGGGTCACAGCGGCGTCCCGGACGCGGACTCCCGGAGGTTCCCCCCGCCCCGATGCCCACCGGAAGCCCCGGAATCGGCCTCTGAGACACCGCTGCCGAAAACAAATGGGGGAACGCTGTTGACCTGCGCAAACGCAACGTTCCCCCTCAACGTTCCCCCAACGTCTCCCCGCCACGGGGAGCGAAACCGGTAACGCTGCCGGCTCATGCTGAACCGCATGAACCAGCACACCCGTGATCCGTCGACGACTACCAAGACGACCGACCACCGGCCTCGGCAACAGTCGAATCCGGTGTCGTCAAGCCCTCGTCGAAAACGAGTTAGGGAGACCTGTTGACCTGCGCAAACGCAGGTTACCCCCTCTGGTTACCCCCTCAGGTCTCCCGAAATCAGGTGAACCTGACCGCCCACGCTGACCAACGTCACCGACCCATCGCGACCACCGCCAACGACCGGCAATGAGGAGAAGCGCCATGACCGCTCAACCGAACCCCATCCACCCCGACCGCAGCACCGCAGCCAACCCCGGCGACGAGATGCTCACCCTCCAAGAAGCCTGCCGCTTCCTCCGGATCCCCGAAGGCACCCTGCGCTACTGGCGCCACCTCGGCGCCGGACCCCGCAGCTTCAAGATCGGCCGCCACGTCCGCTACTGGCGCACCGACCTCATCCTCTGGCTCACCGAACAGACCAACCGCCCATTGGACCGCCGCTGAAAAGGCGCGGATGTCCGATCCCGGAGAGACGATGGGCGAGTCTCGGAAGGAGCACCAGCATGGCTGCAAACATCGCCAAGCGACCCAACGGCAAATGGCGGGCCCGCTACCGCGACGACACTGGGCGAGAACACGCCCGTCACTTCGAGCGCAAGGTCGACGCCCAAGCGTGGCTCGACGAGCAGACCGCGAGGATCGTGCGCGGCGAGTGGGCCGACCCCCGGGCCGGGCGCGAGTTGCTCAGCGGCTACGCAAACCGCTGGCAGGCGATCCAGGTCTCCTCGCCGGGCACAGCGAGAATCGTCGACAACGCACTGCGACTGCACATCCTGCCGCGGCTCGGCGGCCAGCGGATCGCCAACATCCGCCGCAGCGACGTTCAGGCCTTCGTGAAGTGGCTCGAAACTCGGGAGCTTCGGCCGGCCACAGACACCGAGCCGCCGCGCACGCTGTCAGCTGGGAGCGTCCGGAACATCTATGAGGTGCTCGCGCGCGTCATGGACGCCGCGGCGGAGGACCGGGTCATCGCGATCAGTCCGTGTCGGCGGATCGCTCTGCCCAAGGATCACGACGACGAGGTGGGGGTCCCGACGCTCGAGGAGATCGAACTGGTGCGAGGCGCGCTGGGGGATCGATGGCAGGCCATACCTGTCGTGCTTGCTGGTTCGGGATTGCGGGTCGCTGAACTTCTCGGCCTCAGGCTCTCCGACGTCGACTTCCTGCGCAGGTCGATCCGCGTGGAGCGACAACGGCTGCAGTCGAACCAGATCGCTCCACTGAAGTCGCGGGCATCGCGGCGAACGGTCCCGGTCGGCCAGGTTGTGATCGACGCGCTCGCCGCGCACCTCGCGGCCTATCCGCCGACGGCCGACGCGCTGTTCACCGATGAAACACGCCAGCCACTGACCTACCGGCGCTGGAAGCGATTGCTGAGCGACGCGGCCAAGGCCGCGGAGGTCGACGTCACCTCACACTCGTTCCGCCATTTCGCTGCGTCTGCACTGATCTCAGGTGGCGCCTCGGTGAAGCAGGTGCAGAGTTTCCTCGGCCACGCGTCCGCCGTGATCACCCTCCGGACCTACGCACACCTGTGGCCGGGCGACGAGGACCGCACCCGCAACGTGCTCGACGCCGCGCTCGGTCCGCTTGGAGCCCGTGCGGACTCCCTGCGGACCGAGGCGGCGTCGGAGCAGTAAACGCGCAGGTCAGCGGCCTGCGCGCGAAATCAGGCCTTCTTGGTCTCCCAGAAGATCTCAGCGATCTCGTCGATCTTGGCCAGCAGCTGGTCGGCCACGTCGGCGTCCAGGGTGCCCTTGGTGCCGGACGCGCCGGCGAGCTTGGTGGCCTCGTTGAACAGCGTGTGCAGCTGCGGGTACTTCTCGAAGTGCGGGGCCTTGAAGTAGTCGGTCCACAGCACCCAGAGGTGGTGCTTGACCAGCTCGGAGCGCTGCTCCTTGATCATCACGGCGCGGGTGCGGAAGTCGGGGTCGTCGCTGTCGTTGGCCTTGGCGATGATCGCCTTGACCGACTCGGCCTCGATCCGGGCCTGGGCGGGGTCGTAGACACCGCAAGGCAGGTCGCAGTGGGCGGAAACCTCGACAGCAGGTGCGAACAGTCGCGCGAACATCTCAGGTCCTCTCTGACGCTGGGTGTGGTGCTTCTGGTGGGGCCCGTGGCCGACACCGACGAGCCGGACCGCGATCGACCGGGCTCCCGGGATGACCACGGGGTCGCTTCGGACGACACTACTCCGCATGGAACACCCGGCCCGGCGGGGTCTGCGCACCGAGCAACGCCACCCTCGGTGGGGGATCGCGACCGTTCGTGGACGGTCGATGCTGCCGGCCCTGCGAGCCGGTGACCGTCTCCTGGTCGACTACCGCCGCAGGCCCCGCGCCGGTGACGTGGTGACCGCGCGGTTCCCGGACGGGACGCTCGCGGTCAAGCGGGCGGAGTCCGCCCGGTCGACCCGTTCGGGGGCATCGGGCTGGTGGCTGCTCAGCGACAACCCGGGCGAGGGCGTGGACTCGCGGCACCGGGGCGTGGTGGCGGACGAGGCCGTGCTGGGCGTCGTACGGCTGCGGATCTGGCCGTGGCCGCGGCGCGTGTGACGACCCGTTCGCGACGGTCTGTCTGATTCGCCACATCTCCGGCAGCGACACCGGGCGCCCGGACAGGTCTGTGAGATCATGGTCGCTGGGTCATCCCCCAGTCCTGACCACTCCGCGGGCTCACTCATCGTCCGCGTCGAGCAGCTCAGCACCGCCGATAGCCCTGCTTCCCGATGTCACGAGAGAGCCAACCTGATGGTTGCATTTGACCCGATGCCCGACCTGGATCCCGCCGCCGGCCCCGAGGCCGCCCGTCAGCACGACCCCGTCTTCGAGCTGCACGCCGGCGGCAAGATGGAGATCGCCTCGACGGTGGCGCTCAACGGTCCGGTCGAGCTCTCCCTCGCCTACACCCCTGGAGTGGCCCGCGTCTGCGAGGCGATCGCCGCCGACCCGACCCTGTACGGCGACTACACCTGGACGGCGAACACCGTCGCCGTGGTGACCGACGGCACCGCGGTCCTGGGCCTGGGTGACATCGGCCCGCGCGCCGCGCTGCCGGTGATGGAGGGCAAGGCCGTGCTGTTCAAGCAGTTCGGTGGGATCGACGCGATCCCGATCTGCCTGGACACCACCGATGTCGACGAGATCGTCGAGACGGTCGCCCGGATGGCGCCGAGCTTCGGCGGGATCAACCTCGAGGACATCTCCGCCCCGCGCTGCTTCGAGATCGAGGAGCGGCTCAAGCAGCGGCTGGACATCCCGGTGTTCCACGACGACCAGCACGGCACCGCGGTCGTCACCCTGGCGGCTCTCGAGAACGCGATGAAGCTGACCGGCAAGTACCACGACACCGTGCGGATCGTCGTCTCCGGAGCCGGCGCCGCGGGCGTCGCGGTGACGCGGATCCTGCTCGCCGCGGGCTACCGCGACATCGCGGTGGTCGACCGCACCGGCGTGCTGCACCGCGACCGGACGGACATGAACCCGGTCAAGCGTGCGCTGGCCGTGGACACCGCCGACACCACCGGTCGCTGGGGCTCCCTCGGCGCGGTCATGGACGGCGCGGACGTCTACATCGGGCTCTCGGGCGGCACCGTCCCGGAGGAGGTCGTGGCCTCGATGGCCGAGGAGGCGATCATCTTCGGGCTCGCGAACCCCACCCCGGAGGTGCACCCGGAGGTCGCGCACAAGTACGCCCGCGTCGTGGCGACCGGCCGGTCGGACTTCCCGAACCAGATCAACAACGTCCTGGCCTTCCCGGGCATCTTCCGCGGCGCGTTCGACGCTCGAGCCACCGCGATCACCGAGGGCATGAAGCTGGCCGCGGCCCAGGCGCTGGCCGCCATGGTCGGCGACGACCTGCGCGAGGACCTGATCATCCCCTCGCCGTTCGACCCGCGGGTCGGTCCGGCCGTCGCGGCCGCGGTCGCCGAGGCCGCCCGGCGGGACGGCGTCGCCCGGCGGTAGTCACGTCGAGTCGCCAGTTCGTGACCGTCGAGTGGTCAGTTCGTGAACGTCGAGGCGGCAGTTCGTGACGGTCGGGTGGTCGGCACGGCGTACGAACTGGCTACTCAAGGGTGACGAACTGGCCACTCGACGAGGTCGCTAGGGTCGACACATGTTCGCCGTGTACGCCGAGAAGTTCTCCTCCGACGACCCCCTGTCCGGCCTGGTGGTCGGCGAGCGACCCGATCCGGAGGTCCCCGACGGGTGGGCGAAGGTCACCGTCAAGGCGGCCTCGCTGAACCACCACGACCTGTGGTCGCTGCGTGGGGTCGGCCTGCGCGAGGAGGCGCTGCCGATGATCCTCGGCTGCGACGCGGCGGGGTACGACGAGGACGGCAACGAGGTGGTCGTCCACGCCGTGGTCAACGACCCGCACTGGGTCGGCGAGCAGACCCTCGACCCGAAGCGGTCGCTGCTGAGCGAGCGCTACCAGGGCACGTTCGCCGAGTCGGTCGTCGTGCCGCGCGCGAACGTGATCCCGAAGCCGGCGTCGCTGTCGTTCCAGGAGGCGGCCTGCCTGCCGACCGCCTGGCTCACGGCGTACCGGATGCTGTTCACCCAGGGCGGTCTCAAGGCCGGTGACACCGTGCTCGTGCAGGGCGCCGGCGGCGGTGTCGCGACCGCGCTGATCATGCTGGCGCGTGCCGGCGGTCTGAAGGTGCTGGCCACCAGCCGCGACGAGGCCAAGCGGGCTCGCGCCCTGGAGATCGGTGCGCACGAGGTCTTCGAGTCCGGTGCTCGCCTCCCGGTGAAGGTCGACGCCGTGATGGAGACCGTGGGGAGGGCGACGTGGTCGCACTCCGTCCGGTCACTGCGCCCCGGCGGCTCGATCGTGATCTCCGGTACGACGTCCGGGCCGAAGGTCGACGACGCCGAGCTG
>DATAKN010000038.1:0-4987 GCA_036261595.1 Marmoricola sp. | reverse complement strand
GAGCCGCTGAGGTCGCCACTCCGGGCGGTACGCCGGGTGGTCCACCCAGTCCAGGGCGAGCACGCGCAGCGTGTAGCAGGGCCACTCGATCGCGTACTCGTCGTACTGACCGCAGGTGGAGCAGGCGTGCGCCTTCAGCATGCGATCCGGCTCCGCGCGCCGGTCGAGTCCGGCACCCACGTCGCGGTGGGCGGCGATGATCAGCCGCTTGGCCACGCAGCTCTGCAGCACGCGCCAGGGGTTCCAGCGGTGGAAGTGCTCGGTGTCCGGGTCGTCGGTCGAGTTCCAGACATGACCCGTCGGATGAGCGTCGATGGCCGCCTGGGCCGCCGTCTCCTCATCGTGGATGCGTTCGAGGAGGAAGTCCCTCAGTCCGTCCATCGTCTCTCCCGCGTCACCCGAGCGCTGCCAAGTCCCGAGAGGCCTTTGTCAAGTCTCGTCATGAACCTGGTCCCACCTGTCTAGTGCGCTGACCGACCCTGGGTCGGACTTTGCCAATTTGGAGTACATCAGAATTGCCGTGGTGTTACTTATGTTTGGTAAATGCTCGTCCATCAGGGGCGAGCACTCCCGGGGAAGGGAAACCAATGCGCGTTTTCAAGATCGTCGCCGTCTCTGTTGCCATGGCTTCTTCGCTGATCGTCGGTTCCGGTGCCGCTGCCACCGCGGCCCCGTCGACCCACATGCGCCCCACGTCGCTGTGGTGCTGCTGACCTCCTAGCTCACGGGCACCGACCGCAACATGCGCTGACCGGCCTTTCGATCGGCGCGTGCGATCGCTTCTTGCAGCGGAACGCGCGGAGTCAGACCGGTCGAGGCGGCGGCGCGCCGGTACGCATCCAGTGCGGCCGCAGCTTCGCCGACATCTTGGAGTAGGCCGCCGAGCTCGAACCACAGTTCGGCGGCCCTCCGGTCTGCGCCTACGCTGCTCAGCAGGAGGATCGCCTCCTTGTAAGTGGCACTGGCCGCATCGCTCCGTCCTTGGGCTGCGGCGATCTGACCTTGGAGAACAAGCGCTTCGGCAGCGGCCAGCGGCGCATGCTCGCGGGTGATTTCGAAGCTGTCCGCAGACTGCTCGGCGGCCGCTTCTGGATTGCCCAGGAAGAGGTTCGCCCGAGCCAGGGCCAGCTGGTTCGCTGCCTTGTCCATCGGATTGGCGCTCGACCACTCGAGTTCTCTCGCGGCCTGTTCCAAGGTGAGCTTCGCGTCCGCGGCGTCTGGCGGGTCCACCCGGAGTTGCATGGTCGCCAGTTCGGTGCGGAGGCGACCGAGGTGACGGACATCGCTGTCCTGCTCGAAGACCGCGATCGCCTTCCGGGCTAGTGCCAACGCCTCGGGCACCGAGCCCTGCCGGGAGGCCATGATGCTGGCATTCCAGTATGCCGAGCCTCGCGCCTTTGCTGAGCCGAAACGCTCGGCCCGTGCCACCGTCTGCTTGCACAGCCGGACCGCGTGCCCGGTGTCGCCGCGCTCGAAGTACGCGGCCGCGACCGTGAGGGTCAGCTGCATGGCCTCGTTGAGCCCGGCCAGCCCCTGCTCCTCGATCTTCTCGGTCGCCCGCTCCCCGACGTCGATCGCCATGCTGAGGTCGCCCGACTCGCGGTAGCACCGGCTGAGCGCGATCAGGCCGCGGATCCAGTCCAGGTCGAAGGGAGCGGTCTGGGTGAGCGGCTCGAGCGCCAGGATCGCGCCGTCGAGGTCGCCGGTGGCCTCCAGTGCGAACGCCTGGACGAAGTGGGCTGAGCGCTCGATCTCCTCCGCACCGGTGTCGGGCACCTGGGCGAGGATCGCTCCTGCCCGGTCCAGCGCCTCGACCGCGTTGCCTGAGGAGAGCGAGAGCTCCGCGTAGTCCAGGGCGAGCTGCAGCTCGGCACGCTGGTCGCGGGTGATCCCGACCAGGAGCTCCTCGACGCTCGTGTTGAGGCGCTCGGCCAGGTGGCCGAGCAGCGTGAGGTCGGGCCGGCGCTGGCCGGCCTCGATCCGCGAGATGTAGGCGGTGGAGGCGTGGCCGTCGGCGGCCTCGGTCTGCGTGAGCCCCGCAGCGACACGTGCATTGCGGAGTCGACGACCCAGGATGGCGGGGTCGATCGACCTGCTCAGCTCGGCGATCTTGGTGTCCATTCCGCCATTGTGCAGCACGAACGAATCGTTTTGTCCAGTTTCTGCAAAACTGCGCAGCATGTCCGAGTGTTTCGCTTGACACCATTACCCGGCAGTCGTTAACTGGACAAACCGGACAGACGGGACCTCCCTCCCTATCGGTCCGGGACCACGGGAACCGTCGCGCGAGCGCCATCGCAGGCGCGTCGGTGGACGAAGGCGCCCCGTTCTCGGGGGATGCCTGCTGACTCCGTGCGCCGGCGGCCCCGGACCGGGCCGCCGGTTCGTCCGGGCGAGCCGGCGGGGCTCGCGACCCCGTCAGCTCGGCAGGCGCTCGCCGGTCGCGGTGGAGAACACGTGCACGTGCTCGGGCTTGGGCGCGAAGTCCACGAACTCACCCTTCTGCGGCGGCGTGCGACCGTCCACCCGTGCGATCACGTGGTGATCGGTGTCCCCGATCCGCGCGACGCCGTACACGTAGGCGTCCGCGCCCAGGGATTCGACGAGGTTGATCTCCGTGCGCAGGCCCTGACCCTGACCGACGAGCTCCATGTCCTCGGGCCGTACGCCGATCGTGACGGCGTCGCCGGCGCGATGTGCTTCGCCGGCCGCCTCGCGCCGCAGTGGCACGTGCGCGTTGCCGAACGCCATCGCGTCGCCCTGCACGCCGACCTCGAGCAGGTTCATCGCGGGCGAGCCGATGAAGCCGGCGACGAACACGTTGGCCGGGTTGTCGTAGATGAACGACGGGGTGTCGACCTGCTGGAGGATGCCGTCCTTGAGCACCGCCACGCGGTCACCCATGGTCATCGCCTCGACCTGGTCGTGGGTCACGTAGACGGTCGTCACACCGAGCCGGCGCTGGAGCGCGGCGATCTGGCTGCGGGTCTGCACGCGCAGCTTCGCGTCCAGGTTCGAGAGCGGCTCGTCCATGAGGAAGACCTGCGGTGAGCGCACGATGGCCCGGCCCATGGCAACGCGCTGGCGCTGGCCGCCGGACAGAGCCTTCGGCTTGCGGTCGAGGAACTCTTCGAGGTCGAGGATCTTGGCGGCGTCGTGGACGCGGGTACGGATCTCGTCCTTGTGCACGCCGGCGATCTTCAGTGCGAACCCCATGTTGTCGGCGACCGACATGTGCGGGTAGAGCGCGTAGTTCTGGAAGACCATCGCGACGTCTCGGTCCTTCGGCGGCACGTCGGTGACGTTGCGGTCACCGATCCAGATGGAACCCTCGTCGACGTCCTCGAGGCCGGCGAGCATGCGCAGCGACGTGGACTTGCCGCATCCGGACGGGCCGACCAGGACGAGGAACTCGCCGTCGGCGATCTCCAGGTCGAGCTTGTCCACGGCCGGGCGCTCGGATCCGGGAAACAGACGCGTGGCGCCGTCGAACTTCACGGTGGTCATGAGATCTCCTTCACCGGCAGGAACGTGCCGGACGATCCGTTGTAAAGGGACTAAGTGCTGTGGACATTAGTGCGGGAATACCTTTTCCGACCAGCAATGCTTCGCGCATCGGCCAGAGTTATCTGTTCGTGACCATGTTTCGCCGATGTTTCGTGGACAGCCGCCGCTGAGCAGCGCTTGTATCAATTGCGTCGGCATCGGCATCTGCGACCCGATGCACCCGTGCGCGGTCGAGCCGGACACTCCAGCAAGGCAGGACGAACAAGGGAGCTAGACGGATGCGAATGAACAAGCGGCGGAGTCTGAGCGCGTTGGCCCTCGTGGCCACGGCCGGCTTCGTGCTCGCCGCCTGTGGCGGGGGTAACGGCAACAGTTCAGCTGGTGGGAAGTCGCCCGGCGAAGGCAAGCCGGAGTGCGCGCAGCTGACCAAGTACGGCGACCTGACCGGCAAGAAGGTGCACATCTACACCTCGATCGTGGCGCCGGAGGACAAGGCCCACAAGGACTCCTACAAGCTGTTCACGACGTGCACCGGCGCGACCGTGCAGTACGAGGGCTCCAAGGAGTTCGAGGCCCAGCTCGTCGTACGCGTCAAGAGCGGCAACGCTCCCGACATCGCCTACGTGCCGCAGCCGGGTCTGCTGGCCACGCTGGTCAAGCAGACCGGCAAGGTGGTCGAGGCCCCGAAGGACGTGTCGGCCAACGTCGACAAGTGGTTCGGAAAGGACTGGAAGGCCTACGGCACCGTCGACGGCAAGTTCTACGCCGCTCCGCTCGGCGCGAACGTGAAGTCCTTCGTCTGGTACTCCCCGAAGATGTTCGCCAAGAACGGCTGGACCGTCCCGCAGACGTGGGACGAGATGATGCAGCTGACCGACAAGATCGCGGCGACCGGGATCAAGCCGTGGTGTGCGGGCATCGCGTCGGGTGACGCCACCGGCTGGCCGCTGACCGACTGGCTCGAGGACACCATCCTCCGCGACGCCGGTCCGGACTTCTACGACAAGTGGGTCAAGCACGAGGTGCCGTTCAACGACCCGAAGGTCGCCGAGGCTCTCGACCGCGACGGTCAGATCCTCAAGAACCCCAAGTACGTCAACGGTGGCTACGGTGATGTGAAGTCGATCGCGACCACGACGTTCCAGGACGGCGGTCTGCCGATCCTCAAGGGCCAGTGCGCTCTGCACCGCCAGGCCAGCTTCTACGCAGCCAACTGGCCGAAGGGCACCAACGTCTCCGAGAACGGCGACGCCTTCGCCTTCTACCTGCCCGTGACCAACCAGGACTACGGCAAGCCCGTCCTCGGTGGTGGCGAGTTCGTGGCGGCGTTCAACAAGCGTCCCGAGGTGCAGGCGTTCCAGACCTACCTCTCCAGCGACGTCTGGGCCAACCAGAAGGCCAAGGACACGCCGGACGGTGGCTGGGTGAGCGCGAACAAGGGCCTCGACCCGAACAACCTGGCCAGCCCGATCGACAAGCT
>DATAKN010000081.1:0-3448 GCA_036261595.1 Marmoricola sp. | reverse complement strand
GAGCCGTGGAACACCTTCTTCCTGATCGTGATCATGATCTGGGTGCAGGCCGGCTTCGCGATGACCGTGCTGTCGGCCTCGATCAAGTCGATCCCCGACGACGTCGTCGAAGCCGCGCGGCTCGACGGAGTCTCGGGCTTCCGGATGTTCCGGTTCATCACCGTGCCGATGATCCGGCCCTCGCTGATCGTCGTGCTCACCACGATCAGCATCACCACGCTCAAGGTCTTCGACATCGTCCGGACCGCCACCGGCGGCAACTTCGGCACGAGCGTGCTGGCGTACGAGTTCTACGTGCAGAGCTTCCGGTCGTTCAACACCGGCCTCGGTGCAGCGCTGGCGGTGCTCCTGTTCCTGCTGGTGACCCCGATCGTCATCTACAACATCCGTCAGATGCGCAAGCTGGAGGCACGATGATCACCCCAACGAACCGCTCGCTGGCGCTCGCGCTTCGCCGGGGACCCCGATGACCACCACCACGCCTGAGATGACGGTGCCGCCCGCTGCGCGCGTCCCGGCAGCGGCCAAGGCACACAAGGCGCTGACCAATCGTTGGGCCTCGGCGGCTGCGGTCGTGATCGCGATCATCTGGACGATCCCGACGGCAGGGCTGCTGATCTCGTCCTTCCGGCCCCAGTCCGACGTGCAGAGCAACGGCTGGTGGAACTTCTTCACCGACCCCTCGGTGACGCTGGACAACTACAAGGCGGTGCTGCGCGGCAGCGACACCGACCTGGCGACGTACTTCGTGAACTCGATCGCGATCACGATCCCCTCGGTGATCATCCCGATCTCGCTGGCGACGATGGCGGCGTACGCGTTCGCCTGGATGAAGTTCCCGGGCCGCGACACTCTGTTCGTCGCCGTCTTCGCGATGCAGATCGTGCCGATCCAGGTGACGATGATCCCGCTGCTGACGCTGTACGTGAACCCGCCGTTCGGGCTGCCCCAGCTCGCCGGCAACGACGCACCCGGCGGCGGCTTCTACACGATCTGGCTCTCGCACTCGATCTTCGGCCTGCCCTTGGCGATCTACCTGCTGCACAACTTCATGCGGGAGATCCCGGGAGAGCTGATCGAGGCGGCGCGGGTCGACGGTGCCGGTCACGTGCGGATCTTCACCCGGATCATGCTGCCGCTGATGACGCCCTCGATTGCGGCGTTCGGGATCTTCCAATTCCTCTGGGTCTGGAACGACCTGCTCGTGGCGCTGGTGTTCGGTGGCGGCAGCCTCGACGTGTCGCCGCTGACGGTCCGCTTGGCCGAGCTCTCCGGCACCCGTGGGCAGGACTGGCACCTGCTCGCGGCCGGTGCGTTCGTCTCGCTGATCGTGCCGTTGATCGTCTTCGTGGCCGGGCAGCGCTACTTCGTGCGCGGCCTGCTCTCCGGCAGCGTCAAGGGATAGGCCGCAGCCGGTCAGCCGCGCGCGGCAGACACCCGGGCGGCGTACCAGTGGTAGGACGCCTTGGGCGTGCGCGCGAGCGTGTCCCGGTCGACGTGCACGACCCCGAAGTACTTCGTGTAGCCCTCGGCCCACTCGAAGTTGTCCATCAGCGTCCAGAGCACGTAGCCGCGTACGTCGGCGCCCTGCTCGCGAGCGCGCTCGACCGCGGCGATGTGGTCGTCGAGGTAGCCGATCCGGTCCTGGTCGTCGACCTCGCCGTCCTCGGTGCGCGCGGTGTCGGGGAACGCGGCACCGTTCTCGGTGACCACGAGCGGGAGGCCCGTCCTGCGGTGGGTGCTGACCAACAGCTCCTCGAGTCCGTGCGGCTCGACCTCCCAGCCGATGTCGGTCAGCGGCGGTCGTGGCGTGAACCGGAACGGCGCGACGCCGGGGAACTCCTCGACGCCGGCGTCGCCGCCCCCGCCACCGGTTCCCTCGTCGCCCGGCACGTCCACCCGGGCCGGGGTGTAGTAGTTCACGCCGAGCCAGTCGGCCGAGCCGCGGACGAGGTCGAGGTCGCCCTCGCGGACGACCGAGGGGTCGGCGAGCACCGGCGCGACCCGGAGCGTGCCCTCGTCGTACGCGCCGTCCACCAGCGGGCCGAGCCAGACCCGGTTGCGGATCGCGTCGACACCGTCGGCGACCTCGGCCGCCTCGGGGCGATCGGCCCACACCGGCGTGAGGTTCAAGACGATGCCGACCGCGTCGGCGCCGGCCTCGTGCATCCGGGCTGCGGCGAGTCCGTGGCCGAGGAGCAGGTGGTGGGCGGTGATGTGGGTGCGGCCGCCCTCCTGGCGACCGGGGGCGTGCCGCCCGGACCCGTAGCCGACGTACGCCGTGCACCACGGCTCGTTGTGCGTGGCCCAGAGCCGGACCCGGTCGCCGAGGCGCTCGTGGACGAGTGCGGCGTACTCGGCGAACCGCTCGGCGGTGTCGCGGTTCAGCCAGCCGTCCCGGTCCTCCAGCGGCTGGGGGAGGTCCCAGTGGTAGAGCGTGGCCATCGGGCTGATGTCGCGGGCGAGCAGCGTGTCCACGAGGCGCTCGTAGTAGGCCAGCCCGCGCGGCTCGGCCGGGCCGGAGCCGGTCGGCTGCACGCGCGGCCACGCGATCGAGAACCGGTAGTGGTCCACGCCCAGGCCGGCGACGAGCTCGACGTCCTCACCGAGCCGGTGATAGGAGTCGCACGCGACCGCGCCGTCCGTGCCGTCGACGACGGCCCCCGGCCGCGCGGCGAACGTGTCCCAGATCGAGGTTCCGCGGCCGTCCTCGTCGACGGCGCCCTCGACCTGGTAGGCGGCGCTGGCGACGCCCCACGAGAGCCGTCCTCGGTCCGGGAGATGGATGCTCATGGGCCCCAACCTACGGCGTGAGCTGCGGCACTGCCTTCGCCCCGGGCGATTCGGGCCGTAGGCCTCTTCACACCTGCCGCGAGCCCTCGAAGGCTGGAGTCATGACCCCCCAGCGACTCGATCCTTCGCCCGTGCCCGCTCCTGAGGACGCGACGACCGCGATCGGCGTACCGGCCGCTCGCGCGGAGCACGCGGGCAAGGTCTACGGCACCGGGGACACCGCGGTCACGGCGCTCGACGACCTGTCCCTGGAGCTGCCGCGGGGCCAGTTCACCGCGATCATGGGGCCTTCCGGGTCGGGCAAGTCCACGCTGATGCACTGCCTCGCCGGCCTGGACACGCTGACCAGCGGGCAGGTGTTCGTCGGTGACACGGACCTGGCCACGCTCTCCGACCGCGACCGGACCACGCTGCGCCGCGACCGGCTCGGCTTCGTGTTCCAGGCCTTCAACCTGCTCCCGACCCTGACGGCCGAGGAGAACATCACGCTCCCCGCCGACCTCGCCGGCACGGCGCCGGACCGGGAGTGGTTCGACACCGTCGTGGACAAGCTGGACCTGCGGAGCCGGCTGCGGCACCGGCCCTCGGAGCTGTCCGGCGGCCAGCAACAGCGGGTCGCCGTGGGCCGAGCCCTGATCCGCCGTCCCGAGGTCGT
>DATAKN010000071.1:0-7583 GCA_036261595.1 Marmoricola sp. | reverse complement strand
ACCTCCTGTAGCGCTGGATCGGTTGTGCGGCCATCATCCTTCCATGACCCCCCGACTCCTGGCCGCCGCCGCTGGTGCTCTCGGTGGCCTGCTGCTGGCCATCGCAGGAGGGTCGTCGTTCCTCGCCCGCGAGTCGGCGGGTTGGCACGACGCCCTCGCCTTCGTCGGCTACGCGGCGATCGTCGCGGCGCTGTCCATCATCGGCTACGGGCTCGTTGCGCAGGCCCCGGTGTGGCTGCGCGCCATCGTCTCGGTGGCCGTCCCGCTCCTGGGCGCCTCGGTCTGGCAGGTCGTCGCCCAGACGATCGACGACCGGGTCGACGGCTGGAAGGGCCCGGCGACCACCCACCTCCTCGGCGGCCTGGTCGCGCTGGTCGTGGCCCTCGTCGCGTTCCGGCGAGCCGACCGCGACCGGGCAGGCGGCTACGCCCCCACGCACCACCGGTGAGTCCGCCGTCCCGATCCGGGTACAGCCACCCGGGAATGGGACAGCGACGGACGTGGTTCAGGGTGGCGGAGGTCTGCGCGTGAGTTCACTGGAGTACGCCGCCCGGCCGGGTGCGCTCATCACCCCACCCTTGCGCCGGCTGGCGATGATCTCGCTGCACACCTCCCCGCTGGACCAGCCCGGCACCGGCGACGCCGGCGGCATGAACGTCTACGTCACCGAGCTCGCGCGCCGCCTGGCGCAGCGCGACATCGAGGTCGACATCTACACCCGCGCGACGACGTCGTCGCAGCCTCCGGACGTGGCCGTCGCCCCCGGCGTCCACGTGCGGCACATCGTCGCCGGTCCCTTCGAGGGCATGGCCAAGCAGGATCTCTCCGGACAGCTGTGCGTGTTCGCCCGCGAGGTGCTCCGCACCGAGGCGCAGTTCGACGTCGGCCACTACGACGCCGTGCACAGCCACTACTGGCTCTCCGGGCAGGTCGGCGCCCTGGCCCGCGACCGCTGGGGTGTGCCGCTGGTGCACTCGATGCACACGATGGCCAAGGTCAAGAACGACCTGCTCGCCGACGGAGACACCCCCGAGCCGCAGGTCCGCGTGATCGGTGAGGAGCAGGTGGTCGCTGCCGCCGACATGCTGATCGCCAACACGTGCGACGAGGCCAAGGACCTGGTCAACAGCTACGACGCCGACCCGGGCCGGGTCGAGGTGGTGCACCCGGGCGTCGACCTCGACGCCTTCCGCCCGGTGTCCATGACCGACGCCCGCCGACGGCTCGGGCTCCCGCTCGACGCCGACGTGCTGCTCTTCGTGGGCCGGATCCAGCCGCTCAAGGCGCCCGACGTGCTGCTCCGTGCCGCCCACGCGCTGCTCCGGCGTGACCCGAGCCGTCGGTCCCGGCTGCTGGTCGCCGTGGTCGGCGGTCCGTCGGGCTCCGGCCTCGAGCATCCCACCGCCATGGCCGACCTGGCCGAGAGCCTCGGCATCGCCGACGTGGTGCGCTTCGTGCCGCCGGTGCACCGGCACGAGCTCGCCGACTGGTACGCCGCCGCGACGCTGGTCTGCGTGCCGTCGTACAACGAGAGCTTTGGGCTCGTCGCCGTCGAGGCCCAGGCGGTCGGCACGCCCGTCGTCGCCGCCGCGGTCGGCGGCCTGACCACCGCCGTCGCCGACGGCCGCTCCGGCGTACTCGTGGACGGCCACGACCCGGAGGACTACGCGCGCGTGTTCGAGCGGATCATCGACGCCCCGGACCTGCGCGCGACGCTCTCGGCCGGTGCCCTCGCCCAGGCCGCCGACTTCAGCTGGGACCGTACGGCGGACGCCACCGCGGACGTCTACGCCCGCGCCGTCGAGCTCATGGCCGCCGAGGTCGTGCCGTGACCACCCGCGACCACGCCGTCGAGACCATCCGCACGTTCCTCGCCGAGAGCGAGCTGGAATCCGAGGAGACCGGCGACGGCGTCTTCGACGTCGTGCTGCCGGGGCAGCGCAAGCTGCAGACGCCGGTCCGGCTCGAGGTCGGGCCGCACGCGCTCAGCGTGCACGCGTTCGTCTGCCGGCGACCCGACGAGAACTTCGAGGGCGTCTACCGCTGGCTGCTCGAGCGCAACCTGCGCATGTTCGGCGTCGCCTTCGCGCTCGACCCGCTCGGCGACATCTTCCTCGATGCCCGCCTGCCGCTGACCGTCGTGACCCCCGAGGAGCTCGACCGGCTGCTCGGCTCGGTGCTGACCTACGCCGACGAGTCGTTCAACCAGATCCTCGAGCTGGGGTTCGCCACGTCGATCCGCAAGGAGTGGGAGTGGCGGCGCGCCAACAACGAGTCCACCGCCAACCTCGAGGCGTTCCGTGGCTGGCTGGAGGCCGACGTCCCGGAGGCCGACCGCTGAGGGTGCTCGCCCCCCGGCGAGAACTGTCCGGATGTGGCGGTACGACGGCCGAAAACCGCGTGTCACCGGCCGCCCGGCTCGTCTAGGTTCCTGCGGTGACCACCACGAGCAGCACCCCGATCGGGACCGCCCCCGCCGAGCCGAGGCGGCCCGCAGGCTGGCTCCCGTTCGCGGCGGTCGCGGTCACGCTCGTGCTGTGGTCGTCGGCGTTCGTGGCGATCCGCCACCTCGGGCACGACGTCAGCCCCGGCGCCCTGTCGTTGGGCCGGCTGGTCATCGGCGGCCTGGTCCTCTCGGTGCTGGTGCTGCGAGGTCGGCCGGCTCGGCTGACGCGCACGGACGTGCTCCTGCTCGTGGTCTGCGGCGTCTCGTGGTTCGGCATCTACAACATCGCGCTCAACGACAGCGAGCGCCGGATCGACGCAGCGACCGCCGCCATGCTCGTGCAGGTCGGCCCAATTGTCGTCGCCCTGCTGGCAGCTCTGTTCCTGGGCGAACGGCTGACCTCCTGGCTGCTGGCCGGCATCGCAGTCGCCTTCGCCGGCGTGGTCGTGATCGGGCTGGCGATGCGCGCCGACGGTGGGTCGGACGTCAGCGGCGTCCTGCTGGCGCTGCTCGCCGCGGTCACCTACGCCGTCGGCGTGGTCACCCAGAAGGTGCTGCTGCGCCGGCTGACCGCCGTCGAGATCGTCTGCTACGCGTGCTGGATCGGAGCGGCCGTGTGCCTGCCGTGGTCCGGAGACCTCGTCGACATCGTCCGCCACGGGCGTGGCTCGGACCTCGCGTGGATCGTCTACCTCGGGCTGTTCCCGACCGCGCTGGCGTTCACCCTGTGGGCCTTCGCGCTGCGCCACACCGACGCCGGCAAGCAGGCGATCACGACGTTCCTGGTGCCGGGCATCACCGCCGTCCTGGCGTGGCTGCTGCTCGGCGAGGTGCCGCCGGCCCTCGCCTTCGCCGGTGGCCTGCTGTGCATCGCCGGAGTGCTGGTCACCCGCCGAAAGCCGCGGGAGGCGTCGGCCGTTCGGGTGTGACCGCATCGGCCGTTCGGTCATTAATCCGGCTTTATGGTCGACAGCCGGACAAGCCGCCGCAGAATGGACTCAGCCGTCACGGGGGACGGACGTCTAAGGAGGACGGCATGGCCGCATACAGCTCGATGCAGTACACGATCGGTACGGCGCTCGAGCGAGCCCGCGAGCGCGGTCTGCTCGTCGAGGTGCTCGTGGACGGCCACTGGCTCGAAGGTCTCGTGGTGGCCAGCGACGGCCACGGCATCGTGCTCGAGAACGGCGGCGACGACCACTGCGTCATCCGGCTCGAACGGGTCGCGGTCGTGCGGGTCGGCGCGCGGGCACCCCGCCTGGGCATCGTCGACGGCACGCACAGCGGCGAGCGCGACGCACGGTTCGAGGGCGCCATGCCGATGCCGGGTCCCCGCGCCGCAGCGGTCTGAGCGAACCCCGGTCAGGCGTCCGGTCCGACCAGCCCGGTCAGCGTCTCGGCACAGCCCGCGTCGACCTTGACCGTGGCGAACGGGTCGCCCCGCGTCGTACCCCGGTTGACGATCACGACCGGTACGCCGCGCAGGTGCGCCTGCTTGACGAACCGGCGCCCGCTGAAGACGTGCAGGGACGACCCGAGGACGACCAGCGCCTCCGCGGACTCCACCAGCGCCGCGCACCGGGCCACCCGTTCGGCCGGCACGTTCTCGCCGAAGAACACCACGTCGGGCTTGAGCACTCCGCCGCACTGGTCGCACGCGGCGACCACGAAGCCGTCGGTCGCCTCCAGGTCGACGTCGCCGTCGGGCAGGGTGCGCAGGCCAGTCGCGACGAAGGAGCGGTTGAGCGCGGTCAGCCGGTCCTGCAGGACGGCGCGCGAGGCCGTCGCCCGGCAGTCCAGGCACACCACCCGGTCGATGCGCCCGTGCAGCTCGACGAGGTCGCGATGGCCTGCGGCGGTGTGCAGTCCGTCGACGTTCTGGGTGATCAGACCACTCAGCCGACCCTCGGCCTCGAGGCGGGCGAGGATGCGGTGCGTGGCGTTCGGCTGCGCCGTACCCATCGAGCCCCAGCCCACGAAGCTGCGCGCCCAGTAGCGCTGCCGGGCCGCGTGACCGGAGCGGAACTGCTGCAGCGTCATCGGGCTCCGCACCGGTGCTCCGGCGCCGCGGTAGTCCGGGATCCCGGAGTCCGTCGACACGCCGGCCCCGGTGAGCACCAGCCACCGGCGGCCGTCGAGCACCTCCCCGAGCGCCGCCGGCGCGACCTCCTGGACCGTCACGCCCACCAGTATCCCCACCGGCCCAGGACCCGTCGAAACGCCAGTTCGTCAACCTGAAGTGGCCAGTTGTGCGACGCGAGTGGTCAGTTTCGTCGTACGTCGGCGCGTGACCCAGCCAGCGAGCGCTGACGAACTGGCGACTCGACAGTACAGAACTGGCGACTCGACAGTGCGGAACTGGCGACTCAACGGTGCAGAACTGGCGACTCGACGAGCTCAGAGGTCGAGCTTGTAGCCGAGTCCGCGCACCGTGGTGAGCAGCTTGGGTTCGGCGGGGTTGGCCTCGATCTTCGCGCGCAGCCGCTTCACGTGGACGTCGAGGGTCTTGGTGTCGCCGACGTAGTCCGAGCCCCAGACCCGGTCGATCAGCTGACCGCGGGTGAGCACCCGGCCCGGGTTGCGCAGGAACATCTCGAGCAGCTCGAACTCCTTCAGCGGCAGCCGGACGTCCTCGCCGTTGATCGTCACGACGTGGCGCTCGACGTCCATGCGCACCGGGCCGGCCTCCAGCGTCGCCGGGGCGAGGTCAGGCTCCATGCCGCGCCGCAGCACCGCGCGGATCCGGGCGACCAGCTCGCGCGGGGAGTACGGCTTGGTGACGTAGTCGTCGGCACCGAGCTCGAGGCCCACGACCTTGTCGACCTCGTCATCCTTCGCGCTCACCATGATCACCGGGACGTTGGACGTCTGCCGGATCTGCCGACACACCTCGGTGCCGGGCATGCCGGGGAGCATGAGGTCGAGCAGCACGATGTCGGCGCCGGCCCGGTCGAACTCCGTCAGCGCGTCGGGCCCGGTCGCGGCGACCGCGACCTCGAAGCCTTCCTTGCGCAGCATGTAGGACAGGGCGTCGCTGTAGCTCTCCTCGTCCTCGACGACGAGCACTCGGGTCATCGCACTACCTTCACTGGGGTGCCTCCATGCTGGATACCTTCCTCGGCAAGGTGAGCGTGAACGTCGAGCCTTGCCCCTCGACGGACCACACGCGTACGTCGCCGCCGTGCGACGCCGCCACGTGCTTGACGATGGACAGCCCGAGCCCGGTGCCTCCGGTGGACCGGTGCCGGGCCGGGTCGACGCGGTAGAACCGCTCGAAGATGCGGTCGATCTCCTGCGCGGGGATGCCGATGCCCTGGTCGGTCACGGTGACGTCCACGGTGGTGTCGCCGCCCTTCGCCGCGATGACGACCGTGGAGCCCGAGGGCGAGTACGCGACCGCGTTGGCGACCAGGTTGCCGACGGCGACCGCGACCTGCTCGCGGTTGCCGAGCAGCTCCAGCCCCTCCTCGCCGTTGCGCACCAGCTCGATGCCGTTGGCCGCCGCGTCCGTGGAGTTCTCGTCGATCGCGCGCTTGAGGATGTCGTCGACGTCGACCGGCAGCGGTTCGTCGAGCGGGTCGTCGCCCTGCAGCCGGGAGAGCTCGATGATCTGCTGCACCAGCCGCGCCAGGCGTTCGCTCTCGGTGTGCATGCGGCTGGCGAACCGCTGCACCGCCTCGGGGTCGTCCGCGGCCTCGAGCACCGCGTCGGAGAGCAGCCGGATCGCGCCGACGGGGGTCTTGAGCTCGTGGCTGACGTTGGCGACGAAGTCGCGCCGGATCGACTCGACCCGGCGCTCGCGTGTGCGGTCCTCGACCAGCGCGAGGACGAGCTGTGAGCTGAGCGGGGCCACCCGGGCCGAGACGTGCCGCGGCGGCGTGCCCGGGGCACGCTGCATGACGATCTCGGTCTCGCGGATCTGGCCGTCGCGGCGTACCTGCCTCACGAGATCGGCGAGCTCGCGCACGGCGATGCGGCGGTCACGGACCAGACCCATCGCGATCGCCGGGGCGGAGGCCTTGAGCACCTGCTCGCCGCTGTCCACGACGAGCGCGCTGCTGCGCAGCACCGAGAGCACGGCCGCGATGCCCGGCGGTAAGGTCTGGGTCGGGCCCGGAGCCGGGCGGGTCTGGGCCTCGCTGATCCGCCACGCGAGCACGACACCGGCACCCAGGACCGCCCCGAGCAGGGCGAAGAGCAGAGCTTGCGTGGTCGGGCTCACGGCCTTGATCGTACGCAGGGTTTCATCTGCTGTTCGGCCTCCCGGAGTGGCTTTCAAGGACTGTTCGCCGCCCGTTCATGAACCGTCGCCCGCCGTTCACCTGCGGCAACTAATCTGATGGACATGCGCGACGCCTACACCGACCAGCTGGACGCGATCCGCGACGACCTGCTCACGATGACCAGGCTCGTCGGCGAGGCCGTGTCGAAAGCGACCCAGTCGCTGCTCGACGGCAACGCCCAGCTCGCCGAGCAGGTGATCTCCGAGGACGACGCGATCGACGCCCTGCGCGTCCGGATCGAGGAGGAGAGCTTCGACCTGCTGGCCTTGCAGAACCCGGTCGCCGGCGACCTGCGCATGCTCGTGGCCTCGCTGCGCATGGTCGGCGAGTTCGAGCGGATGGGCGACCTGTCGGTGCACATCGCGAAGATCGCGCGGCTCCGCGTGCCCGACATCGCCGTGCCCGACGAGGTCGTGCCCACGATCGCGCGGATGGCCGCCGTCGCCGAGGTGATGATCGGCAAGGTCGGGCACATCATCGCCGACTCCGACGTGACCGCCGCCGAGGAGCTCGAGCAGGTCGACGAGGAGATGGACCGGCTGCGGCGCTCGTCGTTCCGCGAGCTGCTCGGCTCGGACTGGAAGCACGGCGTGGAGCCGGCCGTCGACATCGCGCTGCTCGGCCGCTACTACGAGCGCATCGCCGACCACGCCGTCTCGATCGCCCGACGGGTGGTCTTCCTCGTCACCGGCGAGCAGCCGTCCTCCTCGGACTGACGCAGGCTCGCCGGCTCAGTCGGCCACGTCGACGTCGCGGTGCCAGGACTCCGTGACGTACTTGGTGCCCCAGCCCATCGAGACGTAGAGCCCCTCTGCGCCGGTCGGCGAGTCCGCGTCGACCTCGAGGCCCACCCG
>DATAKN010000067.1:0-9774 GCA_036261595.1 Marmoricola sp. | reverse complement strand
GACGAAGCACGCGTGCGCCCAGTAGTAGGTGTCCGGGTTGAGCGCGCTGTACGGCGAGCCGTCGGGCAGCTTGCCCTTGATCGGCTTGTGGAAGTCGCGGACCCGGTGGCCGGCCGCCTCACCGTCGGCGCCGTACACGGTGTCGAAGATCGGCGGGATGCTCCGCTGCAGCCGGGCGGCGGTCTCGGCGAACCACACGGAGTGCTCCTCGACGCCCTGCCCGAGCGAGGGCAGCATGTTCTGCAGGACGGCCGCGCGCGGGCCGAGCAGCGCCATCCGGTGGTCGCCGAAGAACCGCCAGGTCAGGGAGTCGGGGCCGAGGCGAGGTGGGGTTTCGACAGGCTCAACCACCGAAGCGGGCTCGACCAGCGGGACGGAGGTCTGGGCTGACGACATGGCGCGATGGTACATTGAAACGGATTTGTTCCACCATCCCAGCCGACGACATCTTCCGGGGGAGCCGCCCGTGACCGCGACCACCGAGACCCCGCTGCGCACGGCCCGGGGTCCCCGCCTCGCCGTGCTCCACCTGCTGAAGCTCCGCAAGCGGCCGATCGAGCACAACAACCACCTGCGGGCGACGTACGGCGAGGTCGTCCGGATGAACGTCTTCGGCACCACCCTGTACGCCGCGTACGGGCTCGACGCGGCCGAGCAGGTGCTGATCAACCGCGACCGCACGTTCGCCAACGGCCCGGCCTGGTCGCACTTCATCGGGCCGTTCTTCCGGCGCGGGCTGATGCTGCTGGACTTCGACGAGCACCTGCACCACCGGCGGATCCTGCAGCACGCCTTCACCAACGAGGCGCTGCGTCGCTACCACGCGGTGATGGTGCCGCACATCCGCAGCGGTGTGGCGGCCTGGGCGTCGGAGTCGCAGCCGCGGATGCACCAGCTCTTCAAGGAGCTCACCCTCGACCTGGCGCTGGAGACCTTCGTCGGTGTCGACCTGAGCCGCGCCGAGCAGGACCGGATCAACAAGGCCTTCATCGACGCCGTGCGTGCCGGCACCTCGATCGTGCGGGCCAACGTGCCCGGCACTCCGTGGGCGCGCGGTCTCGCGGCCCGCAAGGTGCTCGAGGACTTCTTCTTCACCCACCTGCCGGAGAAGCGGCGGCGGGGCGGCGACGACCTGTTCGCCCAGCTGTGCATCGCCCAGGAAAAGGCACAGCGCGAGGACGGTGACGAGTTCAGCGACGAGGACATCGTCAACCACATGATCTTCCTGCTGATGGCTGCGCACGACACCAGCACGATCACGATGAGCGCGATGGCCTACCACCTCGCGCGGTACCCCGAGTGGCAGGAGCGGGCGCGCGAGGAGTCGCTGGCCGCGGATCCCGACGGGGGCCTGGACTTCGACGGCGTGCTCGGCCTCGAGCTGCTCGACCGGGTGATGAAGGAGTCGATGCGGCTGTGCAGCCCGGTGCCGTCGCTGCCGCGGGTGGCGGTGCGCGAGACCTCACTCAACGGGCACCGGATCCCCGAAGGCGCGTTCGTCGCGGTGTCGCCGTACTACAACCACCACGACCCGGCGTACTGGCCAGATCCCACGCGCTTCGACCCCGACCGGTTCCTGCCCGAGCGCCGCGAGGACCGCGGCCACCGGATGGCATTCGAGCCGTTCGGCGGCGGGGTGCACAAGTGCATCGGCATGCACTTCGCCGGCCTGCAGGTGCGATCGATCTTCCACGAGCTGCTGCGCAGCTACCGCTGGTCGGTGCCCGCGGGCTACGAGTGGCCGCTCGACCTGGCCGCGTTGCCCTTCCCGCGCGACCGGCTGCCGGTGCGGCTGGAGCCGCTGACCCCCGTGGGTGTGACGCCGTGACAATGTCCTCATGACCGTCGCGATCCTGGACGCCGCCCAGCACGTCTTCGAGCAGTACGGCGCGCGGCGCGCGAACGTCGAGGACGTCGCCCGGGCCGCGGGAGTCAGCCGGAGCACGCTCTACCGCGCCTACCCGAACAAGGAGGCACTGCTCGACGCGGTGCTGATGCGGCAGTTCGACGACTTCCTCGCCGAGCTGGACCGGGTCGCCTCCGGCCTGCCGCCACGCGAGGCGGTGGTCGAGTGCTTCACCCGCGGCATCGCGCTGACCCGGGAGATCCCGCTGCTCGCCCGGCTCGTGGAGACCGAGCCGGAGATCATCACCGGCGCGGGGGCCGGCTCGCACAGCAGTCTCGTGCTCGGCAGCGCCGAGCAGGTGGCGAAGACGCTGCGCCGCAGTGGCGCCACCATGCCCGACGAGGAGCTGCGCGTCGTGGCCGAGCTGATGCTGCGCGTGGCCTACACCTACCTGCTGAATCCTCGCGGCCACCTCGACCTCACCGACGACGAGGCGGTCCGGCACTACGCACGCACCTACCTGGCGCCGCTCGTGTACTGAGCGCGTCCCCTGGGGCCGTCAAGCAACCTCCAAGAACGCGCAGCCACCATCGCTGCATCGATTCGAGGGAGGGCCCATGCACGACGACATCCACCCGATCGCTCCGCCGGCCGGCACGGTCCCGGCCGGGCTGGCGCCGTACCGACCGCCGCGGCGTCGGCTGCGCAAGGTCGCCGCGGTGGCCGCGGCCACGATCGCCCTGGGCGCCGGTGCCGTCACCGTGGCGCAGGTCCCGCTGCACAACAGCCACCAGGCCACCGTGTTCACCGCGACGCAGAATCCCGACGACGACACCACGGTGCCGGCTCCGCAGCCGCCGCCGCGGACGCAGACCGATCCCGGCGAGGGCGGCCAGGACGACTAGTGATGGCGCGGGATCGCGAGCACGCGGTCCCGCATGACGAGGTGGATGAGACCGGCCACAGCGAGCGCCGCCCCGAACACTCCGAGCGCGGTCAGCGGGTCACTCATGGCCGCCGGGTCGACGAGCACGGCGACGGCCAGCGCCAGCATCATCGTGCCGCCCACCAGCTTGAGCAGGCGCCCGTGCCGCTCCTGCACCTTCGCCGCCCGGAGCGTCACCACGGCGACCACGAAGACGATCATCTCGTCGAGCAGGAACGGCACCATGTAGAGCAGGAACAGGAACGCCGCGCCGGCCGCGCCCACGCCGTTCGCCTCGAGCAGTCCGGTCCAGAGCACGGGGAACCCGGCGGTGCACGGCGTCTCCAGCAGTGACACCCCGACGGCGAGTCCGGTCGTGGCGGCGAGCGCCGGCAGCAGCTGCCGATGCCCGGCGGCAGCCCGCATCCGTCGATAGAGGCTGGGCTTGGACGACTCGGGGATCGTGAACGAGAGCCCCACCTTGTAGGCGAAGTAGTCCTTCACCGCGACCACGCCGAACACCCCCGCCAGGAGGGCGACGAGGAGTTGGACGAGGCCGAGGTGTGCGACGACGCCCATCGCCGAGTAGATGCCGGCCATGTAGAGGGCGTACATGCCCGCGGTGACCAGCAGGAACGTGGTGCCGATCGCCAGCACGCGCCGACGGCTGCCGGTGCGTACGACGATCGCGAGCAGGACCGAGATCACCCACAGCGAGCAGGGGTTCACGCCGTCGACGAACCCGATCACCAGCGTCGACGCGACCAGCGAGTCACTGCTGACCGTCACGTCGCCGACGAGGGGGACGTCGACCTCGGAGGTCTTGCCCTTCGCCGGCTCGGTCGGCTCGTCGGTCCTGGTGATGGCGGCGACGATCTCGTCGCGGATCTCCTCCGACCAGCCGACCCAGACCCGGTCGCCGATGATGCTCACCGGGACGCCGGTCACCTCGAAGCCGAGTCGTTCGGCGGTCCGGTCCAGGAGGGCGCGGTTCCCGGCATCGTGGAAGACCTCGTACTGCGTGACCGTGAGCTGCGGGTACTCCTCGACCGCCGTCGCGAGCCACTCCTTCTCGGCCGCGCAGTGCGGGCACCCGGCGCCCCAGAACAGCGTCATCTCGACCCGGTCCGAGTCGGCCGACCAGGACGGGCCGGACAGGCCGGGCGCCACGGCGAGGAAGGCGGCGCACAGCAGTGCCACCGCGATCCGGAGCACCTTCCGCATGCCGGCTCCTCGGTCCGCCCGCTGCTGATCGGTCACCTCCACGCTTCCGCGCAGGCCGTCGGCACGACAGGGGCGAAGGCCCCGCCCGACGCGGGCGAGCGTCACCGCGGCGTACCGGGGACCATCGACCCGGGTCCGCGGCCCGGTCGCGGCACTAGCGTGGCGACCATGTGCGACACCATGGTCAGCCTGACCGAGGATGGTCTGCTGTTCGCCAAGAACAGCGACCGGGACGCGAACGAGGCGCAGGTGCTGCGCTGGTACCCCGCGGCCGACCACGCTCCCGGGTCGCGGCTGCGCTGCACCTGGACCGAGATCGACCAGGTGGCGCACACCCACGCCGTGCTGCTCAGCCAGCCGTGGTGGATGTGGGGCGCCGAGATGGGCGCCAACGAACACGGCGTGGTGATCGGCAACGAGGCGGTGTTCACGCGGCGTACCGGCGACCGGGCCCCACGAGGTCAGCACGGTGGATCGCTGCTCGGCATGGACCTGCTCCGCCTGGCTCTCGAGCGTTCGACCAGCGCCGAGGAGGCGGTGCTCACGATCGTCGACCTGCTCGAGCGGTACGGCCAGGGCGGTTCGTGCAGCCACGAGCACCCGCGGTTCGGCTACGACAACTCCTACCTGGTCGTGGACCGACATCGGGCGATCGTGCTCGAGACCGCCGGCCGGCAGTGGGAGACCGAGCACGTGACCGGACCGGGTCGCTCGATCAGCAACGGCCTGACCATCCCGCACTTCGCGAAGCAGTACGCCGACCCGGTCCGCGGACGCGTCGCCGCCTGCGCCGTACGCCGCACCCGGACCGAGGCGGCCGCCGGGGAGGCCGAGCGGCCTGGCGACCTGTTCGCGGCCCTGCGCGACCACGGGTCGGCCGTCGGCCCGCAGTGGTCGCCGGTCAACGGCGCGCTGTCTGCTCCGTGTGCTCACGCCGGCGGGCTGGTGACCAGCACCCAGTCGACCGCGTCCTGGGTGGCCGACCTGCGAGAAGCACCGCGGCACTGGGTGACCGGGACCTCGGCGCCGTGCACGTCGGTCTTCAAGCCGGTCAGCGTCGAGACGCCGCTGGCGGTCGACCCGGTGCCGATGCCCGACAACCGGTTCGACCCGGCGTACCGGTGGTGGCGGCACGAGCGGTTGCACCGGTGGGTGCTGCGCGACCACCCGGCCTCGCTGGCCCGGTTCGGGCCGGAGCGCGACCGGGTCGAGGCTGCCTGGCTCGCGGAGCCACCGGACGGTGCCGACGCGTTCGCCGCTGCGGACGCCCTGGAGGAGCGCTGGCTGGCCGACCTCGTCGCCGCCGACCTGCCCGACCGCCGCCCGGTGTGGTTGCGGCGGCAGTGGCGGGCGACCGATCGCGCGGCCGGACTCCGGGGTGCCGCGTCGGCGAGGGTCGGCGCATGAGTGCGCCGGTGGTCGTGGTCGGTGCCGGGCTCGCCGGTCTGGCAGCGGCGCGGGCGCTGGTCGGCGCCGGACACGACGTCGTCGTCCTGGAGGCGCGTGACCGGGTCGGCGGCCGCACCGAGGGCGGCCGGCTCGGCGACGGCACGCCGATCGAGCTCGGCGGTCAGTGGATCGGGCCCACGCAGAACCGGATGTACGAGCTCGTCGAGGAGCTCGGCCTGGAATGGTTCCGGACGCACAACGACGACGGCACCCTGCTGCTCGACCTCTTCGGCAAGCAGAGCCGGATGCCCTCGCACCGCGGTGCGCTCCCCCGACTGGGGCCGTTCGCGCTGGTCGACCTCGGCCAGGGGCTGGCCCGGTTCACACGGCTGGCCAACCGGGTCAGCCTCACCGAGCCATGGGAGTCTCCGGACGCCGAGGAGCTCGACGGGCAGACCTTCGAGTCCTGGGTGCGGCGCAACCTGCGTACGCCGATCGGACGGGCGTACTTCCGGATCGCCTGCGAGGCAGTGTTCGCCGCGGAGACCAAGGACCTGTCGCTGCTGCACGCACTGTTCTACTGCCACTCCGGCACGGACCTGGAAACCCTGCTCAGCGTCGACCGCGGTGCCCAGCAGGACCGGATCGTCGGCGGCTCGGTGCGCATCGCCGAGGCGATGGCGGCGTCACTGGGCGAACGAGTGCGGCTCGGCTCGGTGGCCAACTGGATCGAGCACGACCACCGTGGCGTCCACGTGATCCTGCGCGGCGGCGAGGAGATCCACGGCAGCCACGTGATCGTCACGCTGCCGCCGACCCTCGCCGGCCGGCTCCACTACGCCCCCGCGCTGCCGTCCTGGCGCGACCAGCTCACCCAGCGGCTGCCGGCCGGGTCGGTGATCAAGGTGTACGCCGCGTACGACGAGCCGTTCTGGCGCGCCGACGGACTCAACGGGCAGGCGGCCTCGGACCAGGGGCCGGTCAAGGTCACCTTCGACAACTCGCCGCCCGGCGGGACGCCGGGGGTGCTGATGGGCTTCATCGAGGGCGGCGACGCGCGGACCTGGGCACGCCGATCGGTCGAGGAGCGCCGCACCACCGTGCTCGGCTGCTTCGCCCGCTACTTCGGCCCCCGGGCGCTCGAGCCGCGCGAGTACGTCGAGCGCGACTGGATGGCCGAGGAGTACACCCGCGGCTGCTACGGCGCCCACTTCACGCCGGGGGTCTGGACGGCGTACGGGCCGGCCCTGCGCGAACCGGTCGGCCGGATCCACTGGGCCGGCGCCGAGTGCTCCCCCGTCTGGAACGGCTACATGGAGGGGGCTGTCCGGTCCGGCGAGGACACCGCTCGGGCGGTGCTGGCCGAGGGGACCGGATAGTCCCTCACGTTCGGCACCGATTTCGGCACGACGGAGGTGCCGAACGTGAGGGACTATCGCCCGCTGTGCGTCTCTCGGACCGAGTAGTGGATGCTCTGCATCCGGATGCGGCCGTCACTGAGGACGTAGCTGCGCAGCACGCTCGCGGTCATCCGGAGAGCGGCGTGCCCGCAGTGCGCGCCCTCCGCGGAGAGCACGACGACGTCGAGTCGTAGTTCGTCTGCAGGTCGGTTTCCAGGTCGTGACGGCGACGCGACGAGAGGTGCGACTCGAGCACCTCGCGGGTCGATCGGGTGGTGGACATGGGGTGGCCGTAACCGCAGATGGCACGTCTGACGACTTCGGTGCCTATCGGATTCACCTGCGGATCCGGCGCCGAGCACCGAGACTGGGCGCCGATCACAACCAGGGGGGGGGAACGGTGGCCAGCACTGGCGGGCGGCGAGCCTGGGCGAGCGGCGTCCTGGGCGCGGTTGCCCTGACCGCGGCGTGTGGGAGCACGAGTACGCCGGTCGGCGGGCCGGAGAGCGCGCGGAGCATCATCACGCCCTCGGCGAAGAGCATGGCCACGGAGCTCTCTCTCGAGCAGCTGCGAAGCGCGGTCCTCGATGCCGTGCGCGCTCGGTCCACGGTGCACCTGGCGATCGGCAACCAGAACCCGCCGCCGGTGGTCCAGGTCGTCGAGGACTACTCGCGGCGCGACGGTGATCTGGAGGCGACCTTCACCGTGGGACACGGAAGCCCTCCGTCGGTCGTGTGCAGGCGGGTCGGTGGCGAGGTCTACGTCAGCATCGAGCAGAAGCCGTTCGAGCGAGTGGCGTCCGAGAACCTGGCCGCAGGCGGTGGCGGCGCGCTGCTCGCCCTGCTGCGGACCGATGTCCTGCGAGACCTGACCGCTCTGCTCGGCGCGGCCACGACCAGCACGTACGACGGCCCGGACGGCTCCGTCACGTCGGGCGCCGTGCGCTTCCGGTTGACGATCGACACCGACCGCTGGTTCACCGCCGCGCAGGACGGGGTCGCGCTCGGCATCCCCGGCCGCGCCGGCCTGCCGGGGTCGGTACCCGCCACGCTGTGGATCGCGCCGAACGGCCTGCCGGTGCGGCTGGAGGTGCGGCACAGCGACCCGCTGAACGGCGTACCGGGCACAGGGACGAGCCGGATCGACTACTCCCACTGGGGCGAGCCCGTGGAGATCGAGCGGCCCCCTGCGCAGGACGGATAGTCCCACACGACAAGCACCGGTGGAGCGCGCAGACTGGTGCCTTCCGTGAGGGACTGTCCGAGGCTCAGTGGAAGTTGCGAGCCTGGTGGCGGTCCTTCAGCGCCCGCTCGGCGTCGGGGTTGATGCTGGACAGCGGGCTGATCTTGTCGGCCACCAGGTTGGTGACTCCGTCCTGGCGCTCGACGACACCGCGGATCACCATCGCGTCGGCGTTGCGCGCGACCTGGCGGTAGCGACGCCAGACGCCCTGGGTGCAGATCACGTTGAGCATGCCGGTCTCGTCCTCGAGGTTGAGGAACGTGACCCCACCGGCCGTGCCGGGACGCTGCCGGTGGGTGACGAGCCCGGCGACGTGGACGCGCCGATCCGGTTCGCCGGTGAAGAGGTCGCCGACCGAGCGGATGCCGGCGCTGGTCAGCATCGGTCGCAGGTGCCCGAACGGGTGGGCGTCCGGGGAGATCCGGGTCGCCCAGAGGTCCGCGAGCGTGTGCCCCACCGGGTCCATCCCCGGCAACGACGGCGCCTCGACGACCGCGCCGGCGCCCTCGAGCTGGTCGTCGCGCTCGGTGAAGCCGGCGTTCCACAGCGCCTCGCGGCGACCGAGCCCCCACGGCTCGAAGGCCCCGGCAGTGGCGAGTGCCTCGAGGTGGCCGGAGTCCAGGCCGGCGCGGCGCGACAGGTCACGCATGTCGGCGAACGGCCGCTCCGCACGGGCAGCGACGATCCGCTCGGCGAGGTCGGTGCCGATGCCACGGACGCTGTCCAGGCCGAGTCGTACGGCGAAGCGGCCGTCGCGGCGGTGCGTCAGGGTCGGGTCGGGGGCGTGCTCGTCGTACGGCGTGGGGTCGTGGTGCGGGACGAGGCAGGAGTCCAGACCGGTGGTTTCGAGGCTCGCTGGCGCTCGCACCTCAACCACCGATTCGCAAGGCTCCAGACCCGCCTGCGCGCCGGACCGCGTGATGTCCGGCCGCAGCACCTCGACGCCGTGTCGCCGGGCGTCCTGCACCAGGGACTGCGGGGAGTAGAAGCCCATCGGCTGGGAGCGCAGCAGCCCGGCCAGGAACGCCGCGGGGTAGTGCAGCTTGAACCACGAGCTGGCGTAGACGAGCAGCGCGAAGGACAGGGCATGGCTCTCGGCGAAGCCGAAGTTCGCGAACGACAGGATCTGCTGGTAGATCTGGTCGGCCTCGTCGCCGACGAGCCCGCGGCGCTCCATGCCGGCGTACAGGGTCTGCTTGATCGACTCGATCCGCTCGATGCCGCGCTTGGAGCCCATCGCCCGGCGCAGCAGGTCGGCGTCGTCGCGGGAGCAGTCGCCGATCGCGACCGCCATCTCCATCAGCTGCTCCTGGAAGAGGGGTACGCCGAGCGTGCGGCCGAGCACCGGCTCGAGGTCGGGGTGGACGTAGCTGACCAGGTCGCGGCCGGTGGCCCGGCGGATGTAGGGGTGCACGGCCCCGCCCTGGATCGGACCCGGCCGGATCAGCGCGATCTCGATCGCCAGGTCGTAGAACCGGCGTGGCCGCAGCCGCGGCAGCGTGCCGATCTGGGCCCGGCTCTCCACCTGGAACACGCCGATGGAGTCCGCCCGGCAGAGCATGTCGTAGACGCCCGGCTCCTCCTTGGGTAGTGACTGCAGCGTCCAGTGCTCGCCGAGATGCTCACCCGCCAGGGTGATCATGTGGTTGAGCGCGCCGAGCATGCCGAGCCCGAGCAGGTCGAACTTCACCAGGCCCATCCACTCGCAGGCGTCCTTGTCCCACTGCAGGATCGTGCGCTTGTCCAT
>DATAKN010000064.1:0-24452 GCA_036261595.1 Marmoricola sp. | reverse complement strand
GAAAACCACCCGAAGGGGTACACCCCGGCGCGTCGCCCAAACTCTGTTCGGCGTGTCGACCAGGGTCTGCTCAACCGTCCAGGCGACCGTCCCGCTGAGTGGGGAAAAGCCGTCGGTAGTGCGGGGCCTGGCGGACGAAGTACTCGTCGAAGTCGACCGGGTGCGGCGTGCGCAGCCCCTCGAGCACCGCGACCAGTCGGTCGAGGTAGAACTCGGCGCCGGTCGCGAGGTAGGGCGCCAGCGCCCGGTCGCCCACGGTATGGGCGAGCGTGACGAGAGTCCCGGCAGCCGCACCCACCCCCGCAGGGGTCAGCTCCACCGCGACGTGTGCCGGGCCGGCGCCGTCCGGGGCGCGCACCGACACCGAGAAGCTCCGTCCCGGCGAGACGGCCTCGATGCCGTACACGATCGGCAGCACGTCGTCACCCTCGTGGGTGAGCAGGAACTCCACCGTGCTGTCCGCACGCGGGTGCCAGGTGCCGACCCACTGGTCCAGCCGGTCGGGGCGGGTGAGAGCGCTCCACACCGAGCCAGGGACGGCGCGCACGTGGCGCGTGTGCACCAGCCACTCCTGGCCGTCCCGCACCACCCGCCGGCCGCTCGGCGCCGGCGGACCGGCGGGCGGTCGCCCGCGCTGGGCCCCGACCCCGCCCTGGACGACCATCTCCACGATCGCTTGCATGCGCACCCCACCCCGTGCCGAACAGACAGTGCCGATCGGCCTCCAGCGCCGACAGCGTGACCCACCCCGGCCGCGCACCCTGATCATCCCAGCGGTACGACGGACCGGACATGGCCCCTTTGCGCCGTTCGGGACATCCGGCCTGACCATCCGGGACCCGCCTGACCAGGTCATTCAGGACAGGTCAGGACAGCTTGCGGGGCCACCAGAAGGGGTCGCCCAGCTCGACCGCGACGGCGGGCACCAGGATCGTCCGGACGAGGAGCGTGTCGAGCAGCACCCCGATGCAGATGACCACACCGAGCTGGGCGAGGACCACGAGGGGGAGCACCCCCAGCACCGCGAAGACCGCGGCGAGCAGGATGCCGGCACTGGTGATCACGCCGCCCGTCGCGGTGAGGCCCCGGAGCATGCCGTCCCGGGCGCCGTGCCCGGCGGACTCCTCCGCGGCTCGGGTCACCAGGAAGATGTTGTAGTCGACACCCAGGGCGACGAGGAACAGGAACGCGAGCAGCGGGACGCCGACGTCGAGCCGCTCGAAGCCGAGCACGCCGGTGAACAGCCACCACGACGCCCCCAGCGCCGCGAGGTACGTCGCGACGACGCTCGCCACGAGGATGACCGGGGCCACGATCGACCTGAGAAGGAGCACGAGCCCCACGCTGACCAGCCCGAGGATCAACGGGATGAGCAGCGAGCGGTCACGCGCAGCAGCGTCGCGCTCGTCGATGGTCTGCGCCTCCGTGCCGCCCACGACGGTCCCCTCGAACGGCGCCACCGCGTCCCTGACCGCCAGCACCGCGTCGGTCGAAGCGGCGGAGCCGGGAGCGGCCGAGAGCACGACGTCGATCCTGGTCAGCGCGGGGCTCACCCCCTCGGGGGTCTCGGCGACCGGGCGCACGCTCGACACCCCGGGGACGTCCTGGACGGCCGCCGCGACGGGCCCCGGCTGGTCCTCGGTGATGACGACGGTGGGGTTGGCGGTCCCGGCCGGGAACGACTGGGCCAGCCGCTCACCGGCGGCGATCGCCTCCGGCTTGTCCAGGAACTGGTCGGCCGGAGCCAGCCCCGTCTTGATCTGGGTCACGCCGGACGCGAGTGCCACGAGCACCAGCAGCGAGACCACGATCAGCGTCCCGGGTCGCCGGGCCACCACGCCGCCGACCCGCTGCCACAGCGAGCGGGTGTCCACCAGCGTGGCCTGGCCGACCCGCGGGGTCCGCGGCCAGAAGATCCACCGCCCGAAGAGCACGAGGGTGAACGGCAGGGCCAGCAGGGCCGCTGCTGCTGCGACGACGATCCCGACCGCGCAGGCGAGGCCGAGACCCCGGGTGGTGGGCACCACCGACAGCAGCAGCGTGAGGAGCCCCAGCACCACGGTGGTGGCGCTGGCCAGCACCGCCTCGGCGGTGCGCCGTGTGGCGTGCCGCATCGCGACGTACCTGTCGTCCTGCACGCGGAGCTCGTCGCGGTAGCGGGAGATGAGGAGCAGCGCGTAGTCGGTGCCCGCACCGAACACCAGCACCGACAGGATCCCGACCGTCGACTCGTCCCAGGCGACGTCGAAGAACGCCAACGTGTGGGTGGCCAGCGCCGCGGCCGCCCGGTCCGCGATGCCGACCACGGCCAGCGGCACCAGCCACAGCAACGGGCTGCGGTAGGTGATGATGAGGAGCACGGCCACCACCGAGGCGGTCACCGCGAGCAGGCGGAAGTTCGCTCCCTCGAAGACCGCGGCGAGGTCCGCCTGGACCGCCGCGGGACCGGTCACCTGAGCGGTCACACCCTCCGGAAGCCCCTCCTGCAGACGGTCGCGGAGGGCCGTCACCTCGTCGGCGATCTGGCTCGCACCGGCACCGGGCACGGACACGACACCCAGCGCCGCCGTGCCGTCCTCGCTGGGCACGAGACCGGGCGGACCCGCCGGGGCAGCGTCCTCCGGCGCAGCCCCCTCCGGCGCGGCGTCGGCGAAGACCTGCTGCAGCTGCTTCAGCTCGTCCGGAGCGATCTTCTCGTCGGAGGCGAACAGCACGATGGCCGTCGACTCCTCGTCGCTCTCGAACTGCTGCTGCAGCTCCACCGCCTCGGTGCTCTGGTAGCCGTCCGGCAGCTGGTCGGTGGGGGACGGGTCGCGCTCGGCCTCGCCGAGGACACCGATGGCCAGCATGCCGATGAACAGGCTGACCAACGAGACCGCCCAGGCACGGCGGCGACGCATCAAGGCGTCGAGAATCGCAGGCACGGTTGTCGGACCCTCCCTCTCCCTCAACGATCCGAGCCGACCAGGTGCGGCGCGTCACCCGTCAGGGACGGGTTCGTGGAAAACCAGGAGCCGGATTGGTCGCGGTTGGCCCATACTCCACGGCGTGAGCTGGGCCGACCGCATCAGGGGTCTCCGGATGGACCTCACCCCGCTGCGCACCTCGCGCGACTTCCGGCTCCTCTTCGCCGCGGGCACGGTGTTCTACCTGGGCGGCATGATCAGCTACGTCGCCATCCCGTACCAGCTCTACACGCTCACCGGGTCCAACATGGCGGTCGGGCTGATCGGGCTCGTCGAGCTGCTCCCGCTCCTCGTGGGCGGGCTGTACGGCGGCGCGCTCGCCGACCACGTCGACCGGCGCAAGCTGCTGGTGAGCACCGGTCTCGCGCAGGCGTTGCTGACCGCGCTGCTCGCCGTCAACGCGCTGCGTGAGGAGCCCGCGGTCTGGCCGCTCTACGTGCTCGCCTTCCTGCTGGCCGCGTTCTCCAGCGTCCAGCGCCCGTCCCGGGAGGCCCTCCTCCCCCGCACGGTCCGCCACGACGAGATCGTCGCGGCCAACGCCCTGTCCTCCTTCGGCATGCAGCTCGGGCTCGTCCTCGGCCCCACGATCGGCGGCCTCGTGCTGGCGAACGTCGGCGTCGCGTGGTGCTTCGCCCTCGACGTGGTCGGGCTGGTCGTGGCGACGGGCCTGTACGCCGTCATGCGGCCCTACCCGCACCGCGAGCAGACCACGCCGCCGAGCCTCGCCGCGATCGGCGAGGGCATCCGCTACGCCGCGGGACGCAGCGACCTGCTCGGCACCTACCTGGTCGACATCGCCGCCATGGTGCTGGCCATCCCGGTGGTGCTCTTCCCCGCACTCGCCGCGGACGTCTTCGACCGGCCCGAGCTCCTCGGCCTGCTCTACACCGCCGAGACCGTCGGCGCGATGGTCGCCACCGCCACGAGCGGCTGGGCCGGTCGCGTGCACCACCACGGCCGGGCGATCGTGGTCGCGGCGGCGTGCTACGGCCTGTTCATCGGCCTGGTCGGTATGGCGCCCACCGTCTGGGTCGCGATGGCGCTGCTCGCCTGCGCCGGTGCCGCGGACATGATCTCCGGCATCTTCCGCAGCACGGTCTGGAACCAGACCATCCCCGAGACGATGCGCGGGCGGCTGGCCGGCATCGAGATGCTCTCCTACTCCCTCGGCCCGCTCGGCGGCCAGGTGCGGGCCGGGTTCGTCGCCGACGCGTGGTCGGTGCGCGGGTCGATCGCGAGCGGCGGGTTCGCCTGCGTCGTGGGGGTCACGCTGACCGCCACGTTCCTCCGCGACTTCTGGCGTTACGACGAGCGCACCGACGTCCACGCGCAGGCGGAGCGGGACCGGCGCGCGGCGGCCAGCGAGGCCTGAGGTGTCGCCAACGTCACGGTGACCCAGAGGCGTTGCCCTTGGTTGGATGAGTGACCCGTCCGCCGTACTGCCACCCCAGGAGATGCCATGCCGCTGCTCGACGTCGCGCCGATCGAGGCCACCGTGGAGATCGACGCCTCCCCCGCCACGGTCTGGTCCCTGGTCTCCGACCTGCGGAACATGGCCCGGTGGAGCCCGCAGGTCGTGAAGACGTTCGTGAAGGCACCGGTCGGCGAGGGGTCGACGATGTTCAACATCAACCGGCGCAAGCTCCTCGTGTGGCCGACCCAGGCGAAGGTCGTCCGCTTCGAACCCGAGCAGGCGATCGCGTTCCGGGTCAAGGAGAACTACACGATCTGGAGCTACGAGCTCGAGCCGACGGCGACCGGCGGCACCCGGGTGACCGCGCGCCGCGAGGCCCCGCAGGGGATCTCGGACCTCTCCGTGGGACTGACCAAGCGCGCGCTCGGCGGGGTGGACACCTTCACCGCCGAGCTGCAGCAGGGCATGCAGGAGACGCTGCGGAAGATCAAGGCCGACGCCGAGCGCTGAGCTGCTCGAGGCCGCTCGGGACGTCATGCGTCTTGGTCCCGGGGGCAGACTGAGCGCATGACGTCACGACGCATCCTCGGCACCACGTCCGCCCTCGAGGTCTCCGCCCTCGGCCTCGGCTGCATGGGGATGTCGGAGTTCTACGGGACCGCTGACGAGGGCGAGGCGGTCGCGACGATCCACCGGGCGCTCGACCTGGGCGTGACGTTCCTCGACACCGCCGACATGTACGGCCCCTTCACCAACGAGGAGCTGGTCGGGCGGGCGATCGCCGACCGTCGCGACCAGGTCCAGCTCGCCACGAAGTTCGGCAACGAGCGGCTGCCCGATGGCACCCGCGTCGGGATCAACGGCAAGCCGGAGTACGTCCGCTCGGCCTGCGACGCGTCGCTGCGCCGGCTCGGCGTCGACCACATCGACCTGTACTACCAGCACCGCGTCGACCCGACCGTGCCGATCGAGGACACCGTCGGCGCCATGTCCGAGCTCGTGGAGGCCGGCAAGGTCCGCCACCTCGGGCTCTCCGAGGCGTCCGCGGCGACCATCCGGCGGGCGCAGGCGGTGCACCCGATCACCGCGCTGCAGACGGAGTACTCGCTGTTCACCCGCGACCTCGAGGACGAGATCCTGCCGACGATCCGAGAGCTCGGCATCGGGCTGGTGCCCTACTCCCCGCTCGGCCGCGGGCTGCTGACCGGCGCGATCACCGCCTCCGCCGGCGCCGAGACCGAGGGCGACTCCCGTCGCTCGGGGTACTTCCCCCGCTTCCAGGGCGAGGCGCTCGAGGCGAACCTCGCACTCGTCGACCGGGTCCGCGAGGTCGCCGACGAGAAGGGGTGCACCCCGGGCCAGCTGGCTCTGGCATGGGTCCTCGCCCAGGGCGAGGACGTGGCGCCCATCCCGGGCACCAAGCGGGTCCGCTACCTCGAGGAGAACGTCGCGGCGCTCGAGGTGCAGCTCGACGCGTCCGACCTCGAGCGGTTGGCGTCGGCGGTGCCGCGCGACGCGGTCGTCGGCGACAGGTACGGCGACATGTCGACCGTCGACCGGTGAGACCATGGCCCCGGACCAGACGCCGGAGGAGCGTCCGCGCGACCCGAGGACGGGGGCGGACTCGGTAGCCGCGCGCATCCACCAGCAGGCGAGCTGGGTGGACCTGCAGATCAGGCAGGCAGTGGCCCGGGGGGAGTTCGACGAGCTGCCCGGCTACGGGAAGCCGCTGACCAACCTGACCACCGAGCACGATCCCGACTGGTGGGTCAAGCAGCTCATCGAGCGCGAGCAGATCACCGGGGTGCTCCCCCCGTCGCTCCTGGTGCGCAAGGAGGACGCGGAGCTCGACGGCAGGCTGGACACGCTGGCCACCGAGGAGCTGGTCCGCTCCGCGGTGGAGGAGTTCAACGCCCGGGTCCGGTGGGCGCTCTACCGGCCGCCGGAGGGCCCTCCGGTCGTGACCCGCCAGCGCGACGTCGACACGGAGGTCGAGCGGTGGCGCGAGCGCCGGACCCGTTCGGCCGAGGCGCGGCGCAACCAGCTTGCCCCGGACGACGAGCGTTCCGGGCTCGGCCGCCTGGGCCGGCTGTTGCGCCGGAGCCGCTCCTGAACGAGGCTGGACCGGTCCGGACGAGGTTTGACCGCGTCTGAGAAGGTAGGGTGCACGGATCGCGCTCGGGAGTGGCCCGAATGTGCCCCCGCGCCTCGGTTCCTCGAATAGGATCGCGACGAGTGGGGTTGACGGGGCTCACTCGAGAGGGGTGCGGAGTGACCGAGATGCTGCACCCGGCCAGCGCGTTCCAGCAGCCGCTCAGCGGCCCGTGGCTCGCCGCCCTCCCCCACCCGGTCCTGGCGCTCGACAGCGACGGCGTGGTCATCGACGCCAACCTGCCCGCGGCCCAGCTGCTGGGGCTGGACCTCGAGGGGCTCCGCGGAAGCCCGTTCGCCGAGATCGCCGTACCGGAGGCGTCCCGCGGCGGATTCGGCGACGTCTACTGGCACGCGATGGCCGGCCGCACCTGGGCCGGGGAGCTGCCCCTCATCACGGCACCGCAGGCTCGGTTGCAGGTGGCTCCGGTCACGGCCGACGGTGGGGTGCTCGGCGCGATGGTGACCATCGAAGCCGTGCCCGGCGACCGCTCACGCTCGGCCGTCGTCTCCGACCGCCTGAACCGGCTGGCCCGCGTCGGGGCGGAGCTGCAGTCCGCCAGCGACATGGCGAGCCTCACGAACATCGTCGTGTCCCACCTGGCCGACGCGGCCGGGGCGACGACCGCGTCCCTGTCGGTGATGCTCGACGAGGCGACGCTCGGGCTGCTCGCGATCCGCGGCGGTCCGTCCGGAGCCAGCACGCGCTACGCCTCCTTCCCCGTGGACGACACCACGCCGGCCGGCGTGGCCGTCCTGGACGGCCGACCGCTGCTGCTCTCGGGGCGAGCCGCGATCTCGAGCCGGTTCCCGGACCTCGAGATGGTGGCCGAGGGCGAGCGGTCGATGCTCTGCCTGCCGCTGACCATCACCGACCGCCCGGTGGGCGTGGCCACGCTGTCCTTCCCGGCCATCGTGCAGGCCGACCACGCGGAGCTGGAGTTCTTCCAGATCATGGCGGACTCGTGCGCTCAGGCACTCGAGCGGATCCGCGCCCAGGAGTCGGCCGACCAGCAGCACGCGAAGCTGACGTTCATCGCTCGCGCCAGTGCCGAGCTCGCCAGCAGCCTCGACTACGAGTCGACCCTGCGCAACGTCGCCGAGATGGCGGTGCCCGACCTGGCGGACTGGTGCGCGATCTCGCTCGCGCAGGACGGGATCCTGCGCACCCTTGCAGTCGCGCACCGGGACCCTGCGAAGGTTCAGCTCGCGCTGGACTTCCAGCAGCGCTACCCACCGGACCCGGACGCCGACACCGGTGGCTACCAGGTGCTGCGGACCGGGGAGAGCATCCTCGTGCCTGAGGTCACCGACGAGATGCTGGTCCAGGGCGCCCAGAGCGAGGAGCACCTCGCGATGCTCCGCGAGCTCGCGCTCTACAGCGGACTCACCGTGCCTCTCGCGGTCGAGGGGCGGGTGCTCGGCACGATCACCTGGGTCAACGGGGAGACCGGCCGGCGCTTCTCCGCCGACGACATCCCCTTCGCCGAGGACCTCGGCCGGCGCGCCGGCATCGCCATCGACAACGCGCTGCTGCACAGCGAGCTCCGCGAGGTGGCGCAGCGGTTGCAGGACGCCGTGCGCCCGCCGGCACTGCCCGAGCTGCCGGGGTGGCAGCTGGGCGCGACGTACACCTCAGCCGGCCGGGCCAGCGTCGGTGGTGACTTCTACGACGTCATCCCCCTGAAGGACGGGCGGGTGGCCATGGCCATCGGCGACGTGATGGGCCGCGGCGTCACCGCCGCGGCGGCGATGTCGCAGATCCGCGCAGCGCTCCGGGCGCTGGTGGCCGTCGACCCCGACCCCGCGACGGTGATGAGCAGGCTCGACCTGCTCTACGAGCGCTTCCCGTCCGAGCAGCTGGTCACCCTCATCTACGTCCTCGCCGACCCCGATCTGGACCAGCTGGTGATGAGCTGTGCCGGACATCCCTTCCCGGTCCTCGTCCGCGCGGACGGCTCGGCCGAGTTCCTGAGGACCGTCGGCGGCACGATCCTCGGGGCCGGGGCGACCGACCGGCAGGCGGTGAGCGTCCCGTTCCTCCCGGGCGACATGGTGATGATGTACACCGACGGCCTGCTCGAGCGTCGCGGCGAGGACCCGCAGGAGAGCGAGGCGCGGCTGCTCGAGAGCTACCGCTCCCTGCGGCCCGAGCCCACCGCCGAGGACCTCGCACGGCTCGCCGAGCTCATGAGGGACCCCTCGCGAGACGACGACGTGGCCGTCCTCGCCGCCCGTCGGCTCCGCGACGGCTCATAGCCCGGTCCGGCCGCCTCTGAGCCGGTCGACCTCGGCCCGCAGCCGCTGGGTCTCCTCCTCGAGGTCGAGCACGTAGCCGATCCCCTTGAGGTTGAGCCCCGCCTGGAGGAGCACGGCGATCCGTTCGATGCGGGCGACGTCGTGGTCGCTGTAGCGCCGGGTGCCCCCGGAGGTCCTCGCGGGCTCGATCAGTCCCTTGGCCTCGTAGGCGCGGAGGTTCTGCGGCGGGACGCCGGTCAGCTCCGCGGTCACGGAGATGCCGTAGAGGCCTCTGCGGTCCGGTCCGAGCACGTTTGACGGGTCGGGCAGCACGGCGGGCTCCTCTCAGCGGGGAGATCTGTGACGCCAAGGATACTTGACCGCACCAGTTCCCTGCATAAAATCTCTATCGGACACCATAGATCTTGCCGCAGGCTCACCTCAGCCTGCGAGCCATCGAAGGAGGCAGACATGTTGATGAGGACCGACCCCTTCCGAGACCTCGACCGGCTGACCGGTGCCATGTTCGGGACCGCCACCCGGCCCTCGGCGCTGCCGATGGATGCCTACCGCGAGGACGGGTCCTTCGTGGTGCAGCTGGAGATCCCCGGCGTGGACCCGGAGTCGATCGACCTCACCGTGGAGCAGAACGTGCTGACGGTGCACGCCGAGCGGCGGCCGGCGTACCAGAACGACGTGGAGCGCGTGGTGGCCGAGCGCGCGTACGGCGTCTTCAGCCGCCAGCTGTTCCTCGGCGACACGCTCGACAGCGACCACCTGACCGCGTCGTACGACGCCGGTGTGCTGACCATCCGCATCCCGGTCGCCGAGCAGGCAAAGCCGCGGAAGATCACCATCAGCTCCAACGGGTCCGCCCGGGAGATCCGCAGCTGACCCGTCCCTGAGGACTCACGAAAAGGCCGATGGCCGGGACCTCGCGGTCCCGGCCATCGGCCTTCCTCACTTCCCCCGTGGGCGTCGTCCGCTCAGAGCGGGTGGCCGCAGTGCTTGCAGAACTTCTGGTCGGGCTCCTCGGCCTTGGTCCCGCAGCTGGAGCAGAACACCTCTTCGTGGGCCTCCGCCTCCACAGGCGCCGGCGCCTCGGTGGCGGCGGCCGGCGGCAGCGGGGTCGGAGCCGGCGGAGCCGGTGCGGCCTGCGGCGGCGCGGCCGGGATGCCCTGCTGCTGCGCAGGCGGCGGCGTGATGACGGCGGTGCTGGGACCGGTCGGCCCGGTCACGCCCGGCTGGACGTAGGTGGGGCCACCGCTCGGCGGCAGACCGCCGTACACCGGACCGGACTGCAGACCAGCGGACGGGCCCTTCTTCTTCTTGCTGCGCGACAGCATGAGAAGGACGAGGACCGCGATCGCGGCCAGGACCAGCACGCCGACGATGATGCCGATGATCAGCCCGGTGTTGCTGCCACCGTTGTCGCTGGACGTGGTGTCCTTGGCCGGCTCGGGGAGCTCCTGCGCCTTGTCGAGGTACTCCTTGGCCAGCGCGTTCGTCGGCTGGTTGTCCACGACCTCGCTCAGCTTGGAGACGGCTTCGGCCTTGTCACCGGCGAAGTAGGCGTCGAGGCCCGCACGGTAGTTCTGGGTGTCCTCGCTGAGCTCGTTCGGCTGCCCGGCGTCGCCCAGCAGCTCCTTCGTGGCCGAGACCGGCTGGATGAAGTTGAACGACTGCGACTCCGAGGGCGGCGCGAAGCTGATCACACCGACGACCTCGCCCGTGTCGTTCACCGTCGGGCCACCGCTCATGCCCTTGGACGTCTGCGCGGAGATCTCGTAGACCTGGGTCAGCCCGCCGCCGACCGTCTTCAGCGAGCTGATCGAGCCGTCCTTGTACGACGGCGTCAGGTCTGCGTCGACGGTGGTGTCGATCGACGCCGGGTAGCCGATCGTGATGACGTCGGTGCCGACGTCGATGGACTCGTCGGAGAGCGGGAGGGCGTTCATGCCGTCCTCCTCGATCTTGATCAGAGCGCTGTCGCCCTGCTGGAACTTCTGCCACTTCACGATCCGGGCGGGCAGACCCTTGGCGGTGGCGACGCCACCGGCGCTCTGCGGCCACCACACGGCGACCTTGATCTGCGGCTTGGCGCGGCGTCCGCTCTGGTTCTGCACCACGTAGTCGTTGAAGCCGAGGATGTCCTCGACGGTCAGGTCGGTGGCCTGGTAGTAGCCCTGGTCGATCGCCTTCTGAGCGGCCTGCTCGAGGAGGAAGTACTGACCGAACTCCGGGGTGTTCACGCAGTGGCCGGCGGTCGCGATGTAGCCGTCCGGCCGGACGACGTACCCGGTGCAGCTCACCGTCACCGAGATCGGGTTGCCGTTGTTGATGTACATCTTGTTGAACGTGTCGTAGACGTAGCCGCTCCACGTCGTCTCGATGTAGACGATGCTCGGCTGGGTGTAGGCAGCCACCCGCTCGAGCGTGGTCACGTCCGACGCGCTGCCGGACGACGAGGACGTGGTCGGGGACGGAGACTCCGACGCGGTTGCGGTTGCGCCGCCGGCCAGCAGCGTTGCCGCTGCCATGACCGCGACGGTCAAGCTTCTCTTCATTTCGACTCCTGGTGCGCGACAGGCCACTCCCGATGCGGCTTTCCGCAGACAACTGTGGCTGATCGGACGCTCTTTGGGCAGTCCCGAATATGAAGTCGTGACCATTCGGTCACCATTCCCAGGCATATCTGCCCAAGTGCGCGAAATAGGTCCCTTCATTTACGGCCTAAAGTCCCGGGTCGCGGGACCACCCGTATGGCCGCCAACCCTCACGAATGCCGACCAGCGCCGTCCGGAACAGGTCCTTGGTCACTGTCCGAGAAGACCGGCACTTTGTAGCCTCGCGACTCAAGTTCCGCGTCCGGCACGTCGCGCCGGACGCCAAGGTCGAACCACGGGGGTGGCCATGCGCCGTACCGTCCTGTCCCTCTCCGCTGCCGGGATGCTCGGCGCCGGCCTCCTGCTCGGACCACCTCCGGCAGTCGCAGCCGACCCGCCCCCGAACGACGACCTCGCCAACAACACGGTCCTGCTGTCCGCCGGTGGCACGGTCACCGGCTCGAACGTCGGCGCCTCCGCGCAACCTGGCGAGCCGAACCACGCCGGCGCCACGTTCGACGGCGAACCGTTGGGCGCCATCCACTCGGTGTGGTGGAGCTGGGCCGCCACGTCGACCGGCGAGGCGACGATCTCCACCTGCGGCAGCGCCTTCAACACCCGCCTGGCGGTCTACACCGGCGACAGCATGGCGACCCTGCACGAGGAGGCTGCGACGCTCGACGGCAACGACGGTTCGTGCGACAGCCGGTTCGCCGGCGTGACGTTCACCGCCACCAAGGACACGATCTACCGCATCGCGGTCGACACCGAGGGCGGCCTCAACGCCGACGGCACCGGGGAGCCGTGGGGCTCGATCCAGCTCGCGCTCACCCCGCCGCCCGGCGGGGAGGAGCCGCCGCCCCCGGACGACGAGACCAACCCGGGCATGGCTGCCTCCGAGGAGCCGTACACGTTCACGATGCTGAGGCTCAAGCCCTACTGCAAGGGAACGAAGGGAACCTCCGTCGAGGACTGCCCGCGCAACGCCGAGAACCTCCGGTTCTGGTCCGCCGAGAAGAAGCCTGACTGGGAGGGCCGGCTCGACAGCGTGCGCCGATGGGTCGAGAAGCTGCAGGCAGCGGGCGCCGACATCAACCTCGTGACCGTGCCCAGGCCCTCCGGGGTGATGGACGGCACCATCATGAAGTACCTGCGGTCCCAGGGTCATGGTGGTGAGGTCCTGGACCAGAACATCACTCCAGGCACGAAGGTGACGACCACGTCCGAGGACCCAGTGGTTCTCAAGGTGGGTTACTTCGCGCCGCTCGAGGACCAGAAGATCCTCGACGCGACGCTGGCCGCTCTGGAGAAGAGCGCGAAGGACCGGCCGGAGGTGAAGTCGAAGTGCGAGTTCGTGGCCACGGACGCCAAGGAGGAGCAGATCATCCGGAAGCTCAACGAACGGGCTTTCGAGTCCGGCTACCTCACTCCCCAGCGGGCCGGGGAGATCCTCAAGAGCTACGGCTGCGCGTACGAGGTCGACTATGCCAACGCCAAGAAGGTCCCTGGCATCACCCAGGACGCAGTCGTCGGGGTCGCCGACTTCTTCCGGTACAAGGACCCGACCGCGGGACGCGTGGACGGGGTGCGTCTCAAGATCTGGCGGCCGGCAAGGCAGGACTTCCTCCTCGTCGTGCGTGAGGACCCTGAGGTCGCCGGGAACGACATCCTGGGTCTCGGCACCGACGGCAAGCTCACCGCCAGCGCGAACCAGCTGACCCGCGTCACGGTCCAGGTGGTCGAGCGGCTCACCGGCAGACTCGTGGCCGGCGCCAAGGTGGAGTTCTACGACGAGAACGGCACATGGGTCTCGCGGACGACCAACGAGCACGGCGAGTGGACGTTCACCTCGCGGCTGACCCTGCCCAAGGGCGTGCCGCACGACAACTTCCTGATCCAGGCGACCTACACGCAGAACGGTCTCCAGATGTCAGGGTTCCGGTCCATCGATGTCGTCGACCGCCAAGGCGCCTCGTTCGTGACCATGTCGGGACGGACGTTGACCTGGGACGGCACGAAGTACGTCGGCACCGACGGCGACCTGACCCGTGCCAGGAGCCTCGAGGTCGTCCCCGCGAACCTGGGCACCGGGCTGCTGGGCGCCCCCGTCCAGCCTCCGAGCATCACCCAGATCAGCGCCGCTGTGCCCGCAGGCAACGGCTATGCGGTGGGCGAGCACAACGGGGTGGTCGTCGCGGACAACACCAACTTCACCGTTGGCGCTGCGGAGGGACTGCTCGCCATCGGCGGCGGCTTCGACTCCCAGGTGCACGGTCGCCGGGTGATCGCGTCCCGCGCCTGGCCGAACCCGTTCGCGGCCATCGCCGACGCCCTGAACACGATCGTGACCGGACTGAAGAAGGTGCTCGACCAGGGGGCGAGTGCGCCGGGCAGGGTTGAGGAGGAGCTCACGTCGGGCGACCAGTCGAAGCTGGGCAACACGGCGCAGATCCTGTCGGACAACGGAGCCTCGGCCCCCTCAGGCCTCATCTCGGACAAGGGCCTGGGGGTCATCTCCACCGGAGGCGGCAACGTCATCTCCACCGGCGGCGGCAACGTCATCTCCACCGGCGGCCTCAACCTCATCGGCCAGGCCGGCGGGAACGTGATCTCCACGGGGGGCGGCAACGTCATCTCGACCGGCGGAGGCAACTAGGTCACACTGTCGCGCCCCGGGCCGACCCGCACCGTTGGCCCGGGGCCCTACGCTCCTTGCATGTCCCAAGCGATTCCCGCGGTGACCGACACCCGCGGCAATGCCTACCGTCCCTGGCCGGCGCTCTTCGCGCTCTGCCTCGGCTTCTTCATGATCCTGGTCGACACCACGATCGTGTCGGTCGCGACGCCGGCGATCATCGAGGACCTCGATGCAGAGGTGAACTCGGTCATCTGGGTCACCAGCGCCTACCTGCTCGCCTATGCCGTCCCCGTCCTCATCACCGGCCGGCTCGGGGACCGCTACGGCCAGAAGTACCTCTACATGGTCGGCCTGGTCGTCTTCACGCTGTCCTCGCTGTGGTGCGGGCTCACCGCGTCCGTGGAGTGGCTCATCGTGGCGCGGGTCTTCCAGGGCGTCGGCGGAGCGCTCATGACGCCGCAGACGATGGCCACGATCACGCGCATCTTCCCGACTGAGTCGCGTGGCAAGGCGATGGCCTTGTGGGGGGCGACCGCGGGCGTCGCCATGCTCGTCGGCCCGATCCTCGGCGGAGTGCTCGTCGATGCGCTCGGCTGGGAGTGGATCTTCTTCGTCAACGTGCCGGTGGGCGCGGTCGGGCTCTACCTCGCGTGGCGCCTGGTGCCCCTGCTGGAGACCCACCCGCACCGCTTCGACTGGCTGGGCGTGGCCCTGAGCGGCGTCGGGATGTTCCTGCTCGTCTTCGGCATCCAGGAGGGCCACCAGTACGACTGGGGCACGATCGCCGGGCCGATCACCGTGTGGAGCCTCATCATCGGCGGGATCGCCGTGCTCGGGGCCTTCCTCATCTGGCAGCGCCGCAACACACGTGAGCCGCTGGTGCCGCTGGGCCTGTTCGGTGACCGCAACTTCTCCATCGCGAATGTCGCCATCACCGCGATGGGCTTCGCGGCCACCGCGATGGCGTTCCCGCTGATGCTCTACGCCCAGCTGGTGCGGGACATGTCGCCGACGCAGGCGGCGCTCCTGCTCACACCGATGGCGCTGATGACGCTGGTGCTGGCGCCCGTCGTGGGCCGGCTCACCGACGTCGTGCACCCCCGCTACCTGACCGGCGCGGGGTTCGCGGTCCTCGCCCTGTCCATGCTGTGGCTGATCTCGTTGATGGACCCCGGCTCGTCCCTGTGGACGATCCTCGTGGCGATGGCGTTCTTCGGCGTCGGCAACGCCTTCGTGTGGTCCCCCAACAGCGCGACCGCCACCCGCAACCTGCCCATGCACCAGGCGGGTGCCGGTGCCGGCATCTACAACGCCACCCGCCAGGTCGGCTCCGTGCTGGGCGCGGCCGTGGTCGCGGTACTCATGGACTCGCGGCTCGCTGCGCAGGGGCTGGCGTTCCAGCCTGCCGGCGAGACCACCGGAGGCGCGCTGCCCGCGGCCGTCCTTGCGCCGTTCAGCGACGCGATGGCCCAGGCGATGCTCATCGTGCCGGCTGCCTTCCTGGTCGGCTTCGTCGCGGTGCTGTTCTTCCAGCGTCCGGGGCACCAGGTCCTCCGGACGCCGGTGGGCGAGACCGGGGGGACGGTTCCCGAGGAAATGGCGGCCTTTCGTCCCGGACGTCCGGATCCCCAGGTGGGATAGACAAGACTCCACACCCGCCCGGGGGAGAGGAGTTCTGATGTCCCGTCTGACGGAGACGATGCGCTACGCGTACCAGGCGTTCGCCGAGGACCCCTCCTCGATGTGGGACCGGTTCGACGACGACGTGGTGTTCCACATCTCCGGCGCCCACCCGCTGTCGGGGGAGCACCGCGGCATCGAGGCGGTCCGCTGGTACCTCCAGGCGGTCAAGGACGCCACGCACGGCCGCGGGGGCTTCTCGGTCACCTCCGCCTTCGCCGACGACACCGGGGCCGAGATCCTCGTGGAGGGCACGGCGTACCACGGCGAGGGACCCTACGTGCGCACGGTCGTGCACCGGCTCCGGCTGGCCGGCGGCAAGCTCGTCGAGTTCCGGGACCACCCGTTCGACCAGCAGGCCGAGGACCGGTTCTGGAGCGCACGGGTGCCTGCACAGCGGGACGGCAATGCAGCCGACGCGAGCGCGGCCGTGATCCCCGCGCAGCCCACGAGCCTCGGCACCTGAACGCCGCCCCCCGGGGGTTGGTCAGGCGCGGTCGTGGGGGGTGAGCCAGACGTCGGGATCGGGGCCCTTCGGGATGATGCCGGACGGGTTCACGTCGGTGTGGACGACGTAGTAGTGGGCCTTGATCTGGTCGAAGTCGATGGTCTCGCCGATCCCGGGCGTCTGGAACAGGTCGCGCGCGTAGCCCCACAGCGCCGGCATCTCGGCCAGCTTGTTGCGGTTGCACTTGAAGTGCCCGTGGTAGACCGCGTCGAAGCGGGCGAGCGTGGTGAACAGCCGGATGTCGGCCTCGGTGATCGAGTCACCCATGAGGAAGCGCCGGGTGCTCAACCGCTCCTCGAGCCAGTCCATCGCGATCCAGAGCCGGTCGTAGGCCTCGTCGTACGCCTCCTGCGAGCCGGCGAAGCCGCAGCGGTAGACGCCGTTGTTCACCTCGGTGAACACGCGCTCCATGACCTCCTCCATCTCCTCGCGCACGTCGGCCGGCCACAGGTCCGGGGCGTCCGGCCGGTGGTGCTCACGCCACTCGAAGAAGAGGTCGTGCGTGATCCAGGGGAAGTCGTTGGTGACCACCTTGCGGGTCTCGACCTCGACCATCGCGGGCACGGTGATGCCCCGGGGATAGTCGGGGATCCGGTTGAAGTAGGCCTCCTGGAGCCGCTCGATGCCAAGCACCGGGTCCCGGCCGCCCGGCTCGAGGTCGAAGGTCCAGCTGCGGCTGTCGTGCGTGGGGCCGGGCGTCCCGAGCGAGATCACGTCCTGCAGGCCGAGGAGGTTGCGCACGATGATCGAGCGGTTCGCCCACGGGCACGCCCTCGCTGCGACCAGCCGGTAGCGGCCCGGCTCCACCGGCCACGTCCCGACATCGAGCTCGTGACCGGCGTGCGGGTCGCGTGAGCGGCCGGGCTCGGCGGTGATCCGGTCCGGGATGTAGTTCATGTCCCGGTCGAACGCCTGCCCCTTGGAGACGTACGTCGGTGTGGTGTCGTCGCCCTCGTCCGCCTGGGCCCTGTCTGTCGTGCCGGTCTCGGTGTCTGGGGTCATGCAGGGGGTGTACCCACCCACACCTGGAATCCCGCGCTCTGGTCCGTGTGCGCGTCGGTGATCTGCGACCACGGCTCGTCGTCCTGCTCCAGCTCTGCAGGCAGCCCGGTGAGCACGCTGCTGGCCACGCCGTCGGCCATCTCGGCCGGCCCGGCGCCGTACTCGTCGCTGAGCGCGGGCTGCAGCGACGACGCCGCGCAGGCCATCGCCTGCTCGACCAGCCGCTTCGCGGTGTCCTGGTCCATGATGATCGCGTCGGCCGCCGGCGACAGGCAGTCGCGCAGCGCCGCCAGGTCCTCGTCGCTGAGGGTCGTCGCCGGCTCGGGTGCCTCGGCGCTGTCGGTGCCGTCCGTGCCGTCCGTGCCGTCGGTGACCTCCGGCTCGACGAGACCGCCGGACTGCTGCGGCTCCCGCGGGGCGGCGAAGGTCAGGCCCGAGCCCTCGCCGACCGTCCCCATCAGAGCCTCGCGAGCCGCTCGCACCTGGTCGCCGAGCTCCTGGTCCACGCCCATCACCAGTCCGGTGTAGGTGCTGCTCGCGAAGTCGAGAGCCGACAACGTCCAGGCGGCGGCACTGAGATCCGCGGTCACCGTGCCGGACAGCTCGTCGAGGGATCCAGGGAGGAGGAGGTTGAGCGTCTCGCCCGGCGCCATGACCCGCGAGGCCAGGCCGTCGCGGATCGTGCCCGCCAGCCCCAGCCTCGAGCGGAGCTCCTGGCCGGGCAGCGCGTGACCTGACCCGTCGACGGCCGGCCACGCCTTCGGGTAGCCGATCTCCTCGAACATCCGGCTGTTGTTGGTGACCCGGAGAACGGTCACCTGCGCACCGTCGGTGTAGGGGTCCAGGTCGTACTCGGTGACCGCGGGAGTCGACTCGATCGTGTCGACACCGGCGCACCACTTGACGAGGTCCCCGTCCTCGCTGCTCACCTCGAGCCCGTTGTCGAGCGGTCGCTGCTCGTCCCCGCAGTCGGGGTCCGGAGCCTTGGAGGGGTTGTTGGTCTTCGCCGTGAACTCCTCGACGGCGTCGGCCACCGCGGGACCGCGGTCGAACTTCGCGAGGAAGACCTCGCCGGGGCCGGCCATCTCGGCCTTGACCCGCGCGTCGCCGCCCTCCCACGACGTGGGCAGCCACTGCCAGTCCGCGCCGCTCTGCTTGGCCATCACGATCGGGACGTCGTCGCCCGCGAGGTCCGACGGCGGCGCGAACGACACCGTCATCGACCCGTCGAGTGAGCCGTCGGTGAGCGACACGACCGCCGACGAGCCGAGCGCCTTGACACCCTCCGGGACCATGGTGGGCTCAGGCCCGTCCTCCACGGTCACCTTGCCGCCGCTCGCGGAGCCGGCCGGGATGACGACCTGCACGGGCCCGGCTTCGACCGTGGTCTGGGACACCGGCTGGACCTCGGCCGAGCTCTGCTCGCCTGAGCCACCGAACCCGCAGGCTCCCAGCGACCCCAGCGACACCGCCAGGACGAACGTCGTGGTCGCGCAGGTCCGACGTCGCATGGAATTCCTCTTCCTGGCGCGGGAGGGGGACCGCGCCAGCTCAGAACGCTACCCACGAAAGCGTCCGAATACCGGCGAATCGGCACTGTTCGGCCAGGTTGCGCGTGGTGCCGCTGCCTATTCTTCGGGCGTGCCGAAGACCGTCCGCCCCGTCTGGCTCGTGATCACGGCCATCGTCTCGGTGCAGGTCGGCGCCGCGTTCTCCAAGTCACTCTTCGACGAGGTGTCGCCGACGGTCATGGTGTGGCTGCGGCTCGCCACCTCGACGGTGGTGCTCCTCGCCGTCGCTCGGCCCCGCGTGACCGGGCGCACGCGCGAGGACTGGACGGTGGTGCTGGCGTTCGGTGCGGCGCTGGCGACGATGAACTGGTCCATCTACCAGGCGATCGCCCGGCTGCCGCTGGGGGTGGCGGTCAGCATCGAGCTGCTCGGCCCGCTCACCTTGGCCCTGGTCCTCTCCAGGAGGGCCCAAGACCTGCTCTGGGTGCTGCTCGCGGCACTCGGCGTGGCCATGCTCGGGTTCGACGACGGCGGGCTCACGGTCGCCGGAGTGGCGTTCGCGCTGCTGGCCGCGGCCTCGTGGGCGGCGTACATCCTGCTCAGCGCCGGCACCGGGCGGCGGTGGCCGGGGCTCTCGGGACTGGCGCTGGCCAGCGTGGTGGGCGCGGTCGCCCTGGCGCCGGCCGCGGTCGTCTCGGGCGGTTCGGACCTGGTCTCCCCGGTGGTGCTCGGCACCGGTCTGGTGGTCGGCCTGCTCTCCTCGGTGGTGCCCTACAGCCTCGAGATGTCGGCGCTGCGGACCATGCCGCCGAAGGTTTTCGGCATCCTGATGAGCCTCGAGCCGGCGGCAGCCGCGCTCGCCGGGCTCGTGCTGCTCGGCGAGGTGCTCGGAGCCCTGGAGTGGCTCGCGATCAGCTGTGTCGTCGTGGCCAGCGTCGGCGTGACGCGGTCCGCACCGCCTCCGGCCGAGGTGGCCGCACCGACCTGAGCCTCGGCTCAGCCTGAATCCACCGATCGAGGGGTTTGTGTGGCGGTGATGGTGGATTGGACGGTTTCGCTAGCTGGAGTCGGCGGTGGGCAGGGGTGACCTGCCGGGCTGTCCGGCTTCTCCGTTTCCTCGGGTCGTAGGTGCGTGTCGTCAGCGTCAGCCGGTGGCAGGTAGTGCTCGGAGTCGGTCGAGCGCGGTGGCGATTTGGCTGGCCCACGGCCATCGGCGGGGCAGGCGCAGCACGACACGCCTGGCGGTGCGCACCAGTCGGCCGGTGACGTTGTAGATCCGGCGGCGAATCTTCTTGGTCATCACGTGTCCCAGGTCCAGGCCGAGTCGTGCGGTCCACCGGGTGAGGTTGTGGGCGATCGTGTTCAGGATCAGCCAGGCGGCGTTGCCGCCGAAGCTCTTCGTCGGGAAGTGCGCCATGCCCATGTTGTGCTTGAGGTCGCGGATGGTCAGCTCGACCTCGGCGTGACGGCGGTGGTCAGCCTCGAGTTCGAGCATTTGGCCTGAGCGATCGGTGATGATCGGGTGGTAGTCGAAGATCGGGAACAGCGGGTCCTGACCGCGGTTCCTGGCCAACGCGTCGGTGGGTGGTGTGCGTCGCACGATCAGCCGCACCGGCTGCGCGTCGGTGCGGTCGTGTCCTCGACCGTCCTGGGTGAACGGGGTCCACGCAATCTCTGCGACCCCGGCGCCGGGCAAGAAGTAGTCGATCGGGGTCCAGGCCTGCTCGGGGATCGCTTCGATCACGCCCCGCAGCCGCCCGATCATGCGAGCGGTCACCGAGAACCGCACGTCAGCGGCTCGGCAGGCCGCCACCACGCCGTGCATGTAGAACCCGGAATCGGCGCGGAGCACGACCTCACCGCCAGCGCCGGCACCGCGGAGCCGGGAGATGGTCTCCTTGATGAACACCGGCGCCGCGGTGGCGTCATTCGAGCGGCCACGTCGTAGCCGGGCATGGGCGATGTCGCCGGTGCCGGCGATCACCGCGAGCAGCGGGTGGTAGCCGCGTCGGCCGGTCCGCATCACCTCGCGGGCACCGTCCTTGCCCAGCCCGTAGGTCTCGCACAGCGTGGAGTCGATGTCGACGGTGACCGACTCAGCGATGCCCGGATGCGCCCCGGCGGTGACCGACCGCGCCAATAGCTCCCGGGTCACGGCATCGAGTTGGCGGGCATGGTTGAACCCGAAGGCACGTAGGAACGTGCCGACCGTCGAGGGTGCCGCGACCCGGTGACCCAGGACCGCCCCGGTCGACCCAGCCCGCAGCGCATCCACGTCATCGATGCAGTCGCCCCCGGCAAGCAGAGAATGGATCACCGTCAAGCACTTGCCGTCGGGATTGGCACCCACGCTGCCCGGCACCGTGACCCGTTCACGCAGCAGCTCAGGCAGTCCCAGCCGCTGTCCCAGCGTGGCCGCGACCAACAGCCCGGCATCCGACACGGCGTTCTCATCGTCGGCGTGCACAACGACACGATCGAGCGTGCAAGACTTCGACACCAAGAGGGTGCTCCTTCGACTCCGTCTGATCATCGGCGTGGTAACCGTGATCGTGCAGGTCAGGAGCACCCTCTTGCATCAGACGCGCCGCCGCCCGTCCAACAGAACGGTGGATTCAGGCTGAGGCGACCAGGCTCATGCCGAGCGTGATCGGCACGAGCACCAGCGCCAGCCCCGCGGCGAAGGCGAAGGTGAGCGGCAGCAGCCGCCATCGCCGGTTCTTGACGGCGACCGCCAGGTAGGACGGCGCGAGAAAGACGATGCAGCACGGCGCGAACAGCGCGACCCCGCCGGCGAAGAAGGCGGCGAGCACCGAGCCGGTCGTCAGGAGGGCGCTCATCTCAGGCCACCGTCGCCGAGTCGCGGTGCGCGGCGAGCCGCTTGGCCAGCTTGCGGACCGGCAGGCGGCCGTGGCTGAAGTGCCGGTCCTCCCAGAGCACCAGCGGGAACATCGGCGGGCGGTACCGCCCCACGAGGCGCAGCCCCTCGGGGCTGCGCGCGTCGACCGCGTGCAGCTCGATGTCGCCGCGGGCTCCGAGCTCCGCAAGCAACCTGTGCGCTTCCTCGCAGAAGTGGCATCCCTCCGACTCCACGAGGGTGATGCGGGCGGGGCTCGAGTTCACGGCGCCTCCTCGGTGCACGGGCCGACCGTTGCGGTCTCCACGCTGCTCCTCCTTCACGGAGGGCGCGTCGAGCGCGGGTCAAGGTTCGATGAAGAACCGCGTCACCCGGCGGCGGGCAGCCGGACCGCGAAGCGGGCGCCATGTCCGGAGCCGTCGCTGTGTGCGCTGATCTGCCCGCCGTGGGCGCGAACGAGGGCACGGGCGATGGTGAGGCCGATGCCGCTGCCGCCGTGCCGGCGGTCGCGGGCCGTGTCGACGCGGTAGAAGCGGTCGAAGACGTGGGGAAGGTCCTCGGCGGGGATGCCGTCGCCGTCGTCCTCCACTGCGTACTCCACCTGCCCGTCGAGCCGTGCGCAGGTCAGCGTGACGGTCCCCCCGGGCGTCGTGTGCCTCAGGGCGTTGTCGAGGAGGTTGGTCAGGACCTGGCCGATGCGTTCGGGGTCCACCTCGATGATCGTGTGCGCCCCCGCGTTCACCTCCAGGCCGACCCCCTGGGCTGCGTAGGCGTCCCGTGCCGTCGAGCCGGCCCGGGTGGCCAGCGCGTCGGCCTCCACCGGCTGTCGGTGGATGGGCAGGCGGCCCTCCTCGGCGCGGGACACCGCCGAGACGTCCTCTGCCAGACGGCGCAGGCGGGAGGTGCTGTCCCTCAGGGTCTGCAGCGTGGTCGCGTCGAGGTCGCGTACGCCGTCCTCGACCGCCTCGAGGTGCGCGTCGATGGTGGCCAGCGGGTTGCGCATCTCGTGCGCCAGGTCGGCCAGCATCCGGCGGCGCGTGGTCTCCACTGCGTCGAGCCGCGCGGCCAGCGCGTTGAACGTCTCCGTCAGCGTGTGGAACTCGCCGCCGAGCCCCGGATCGGGCACCTGGACGCCGTACGTGCCGGACGCGACCTCGGAGGCCGCGGTGATCACCGGTGCGATCGAGGACCGGACCCGACGGCTGAAGTACCACGACACCGCCAGCGCGGCAGCCACCGCGATGAGCAGCGCGACGGCGAGCGAGATGAGCAGGGCCGAGGAGAACGCCCTCTCGACGTGCTGCGTCTCCTCTGCGGTGTGCGTGACCCCTGCGCGCTGCAGGTGCTCGTGGAAGATCCCCGGGGCGACGACCGTGGCGACCAGCCACGTGGTCGCGGCGCCGGCGAGCAGCACGAGCGCCTGGGCGGCCATCAGCCTGCCCGCGAAGCTGCGGCGTCGCGCCGCCGGCTCCCGGAGGGAGCTCATCCCGACCCCCTGCGGTAGCCGACCCCGCGCACGGTGTGGACGAACTGGCCGGCGGTGGCGTCGTCCCCGAGCTTGCGGCGCAGGTGGCCGATGTGCACGTCCACCAGGTGCTCGTCGCCGACCCAGTTCTCCCCCCAGACCGCGTCGATGAGCCGGCGTCGGGTGAACACGACCCGCGGCCGTGCGGCCAACGTGGCGAGGATGTCGAACTCGGTGCGGGTCAGGTGGACCGGCTCCCCGGCGAGCGACACCTCGCGCGCCTGCGGCTGGATGAGCAGCGGCCCGAAGGTCCACCCGTCCTCTTGCGAGGCCAGGGCATGGATGCCACCGCGCGGCCGCCGCAGCATCGCCTGCACCCGGGCGGACAGCTCGCGAGGGCTGAACGGCTTGACCATGTAGTCGTCCGCGCCCACCGACAGCCCGATCAGGGTGTCGACCTCGTCGCTGCGGGCGGTGAGCATGACGACGTACGCGTCCGAGAAGGTTCGCAACCGCCGGCAGACCTCGATGCCGTCGAGGCTGGGCAGGCCGAGGTCCAGCACCACGACGTCGGGGTCGACCTCACGCGCCCGTGCGACCGCCTCCGCGCCGTCGTGGCTCAGCCGCACCTCGAAGCCGTCCCGCGTCAGGTAGCTGCCCACCAGCGCCGCCAGGTCCGTCTCGTCCTCCACGACGAGCGCGCGGCGACCCGTCGCCGGACGGGCCTCGGTGGACGACATACCGCCATGGTCGCAGCCGACGGCCCGCCGCCGGGCGCTCATGGCAGATGCGGGCCGATCTTCAACGAACCTTCACACGACCTCGACGGGAACACCGCAGCGACGACGCAACCTGGACGTACGGGGATCACGAGTCGAGGGTGAGAGCGATGATGCACTGGTACTACGGCGGCATGGGCTGGGGCGGTTGGCTCGTCATGGCGCTCGCGATGGTGGCCTTCTGGGCCCTGGTCGTCTACGCGGTCGTGGCCATCACGCGCTCGGACCGCCGCGACGGGGCGGGGCAGAACGAGGAGCCGAAGCGGATCCTCGAGCAGCGCTACGCCCGCGGTGAGATCGGCGAGGACGAGTACCGCCGCCGTCAGGCAGTCCTCCGGGGGCCCGCCCAGTGAGCGGGGAGGACTGTGCGGACGACCGCCTTGGCCAGGGCTCGCCGCTCAGCCGGCGAGCCCTGCTGCGTGGTGCTGCCGGGCTGACCGGGGCGGCCGGCCTGGGGCTCCTCGCCGGCTGCAACGACGCGGGTGCTGCCTCTGCGGTCTCCCCGGCCGGTCGAGCCGTCCGGGACGCGGAGGCTGCACGCCGTACGGCGGGACAGAAGGTGGTCACTGCCCGGCTGGACCCGCGGCCGGTCACCGTCGACCTGGGCGGCACGACCGTGGACACGTGGGCGTACGGC
>DATAKN010000061.1:0-16401 GCA_036261595.1 Marmoricola sp. | reverse complement strand
CTGGACAGCGTGGACCTCACCCCCGAGCAGGACGCGCAGTTCTGGGACTACGCCACGCACGCCGCGCAGTTCATGGTCAACGCCATGCCGGAGTCCTGACTAGCCGGCGTCGAGCTCCTCGAGCAGACGCGCGCGGTGGTCAGGCAGCAGCGCGGCGGCCCTCTGGGTCTCGCGGTCGAACCCGACAGCCACGACCCGGCTGCTCGCCAGCACCTCGCCCGGACCCCGGCCGGACGAGGGTTCGCGGATCTCTGCAGCGATGACGAACGACGAGCGGCCCACGTGGCTGATCCAGGAGTGCACCTCGTAGGGCTCCATCCGGAACAGGATCGGCCGACGGTAGTCCACGTCGGTCCGGGCGACCACGATCGATCCGAAGGTGTCACCCTCCTGGTGCATCCGCATCATGTAGCGGATCCGGGCCTCCTGGAAGTACTCGATGTACTTCACGTTGTTGACGTGCCGGTAGGCGTCCACGTCGGACCACCGCACCTTGAGCGGGTACACGTGGCGGGAGGATCCCGAGGCGGTCAACGATGAGCGCTCCACGCCAGGCTCGACGTAGCGCGTGAGCACCTCGCGCTCGAGGTCGGAGATCCGTCGCGGTCGCTCGTCGGCGAAGACGAAGGGCGCGAGGAGGGACGAGGCGCGCAGGTAGACCCGGCGCGATTCCGTCGCCGACGGGTCGGCGTCGTACACCTCGTAGGACATCGTGAACGACCCGGCGCGGATCTCGCTGATCCAGGCGTCGACGAGCACCGGCCGGCTGCGGAAGACCAGCGGCGCCACGAACTCCAGCTCGTGACGCACGACCACGACGCCCTCGGCCAGGTCCTCCCCGCCCGCGAACTCCGGGTGGGCCATGAACATGTCGATCCGTGCTTCCTGGAGGTAGTCGACGTAGGTCACGTTGTTGACGTGCTGGAGCATGTCCATGTCGGCCCACCGGACGGGGCACTCGTAGGTGTGGCGCACGCGGGCGATGATCTCAAACGGCGCCGTCGCCGGCGCGGCACGGGTCAGTGACCGAGGAGCAGGTGGCCGTAGTAGGTGGGGATCGACTCGCGACGAGCAAGCCGCACCGGACGGTTCTCGACCGCGAGGGTGCCCACGCCGGCAGCCAGCGTGATGACGGTGAGCCCGACCGCGACGGCGAAGACGAGAAGCAGAGCGGTGAAGTCGAGAGTGAAGCTCATGGTGTCCTCCTAGGTACGTTCTACATTTGTAGATACTACACTTGTAGAAAGGCTGATGGACCGTCGCGTCCCGGTGGCGTGGCTCACAGGGAGGAGGCTGAGGCGCATGGAGTACTCGCCCCGGATGCGCGTGCTGCTCGACGCGGGTGTCGCGGTCGTCGCCACGCACGGGATGCGCGGGCTGACCCACCGTGCGGTGGACCGCACGGCCGGCCTCGCGGAGGGCTCCTGCTCGGCGTACCTGCGCACCCGCCTTGCCCTGCTCACCGCTCTCGCGGACTACGTCGCCTCGGAGATCGCCGAGAGCACCCGCGCGCTCACCGAGCGGATCAGTGCTCACAACACCGGGCTCGCAAAAGAGGAAGCCGACACCGCGTACGCCGTGGACCAGACCGTGGCGATGTTCGTCGACCTCCTCGACCGGCCCGCGCTGGTGCGCACCCTCTTCGAGCTGAGCCTGGAAGGCGGTCGGCACCAGGAGCTCCGGGCCGTCACGACCGCCTGGAGCGCCCAGCTGACGACGCTCGTCGGGGACGTGCTGCGCCAGAAGGGCTTCGATGACGCCGGCGAGCGGGCCGCCACCCTCGTGGCCGCGATGGAAGGTGTGCTGCTGCGGGCGATGCGGGAGGACCAGGCCACCCAGCGAGCCTTCCTGCGCACGAGCCTCGAGATGCTGATGCGTGCCCTGGTCGCCGACGCCGTACCCTGAGCGCGATCGCTCCGGGACACCCGCCTGCTCGGCCCCCGGGGCGTGCCCTAGCCTGCAGAGGAACCCCAACCAGGAGGCCCCCACATGCCCGAAGCAGTCATCGTGTCCGCAGCCCGCTCCCCCATCGGCCGGGCGAACAAGGGGTCACTCAAGGAGTTCCGCGCCGACGACCTCTCGGCCCTGATCATCAAGGCCGCCCTGGACAAGATCCCCGAGCTGGACCCCAACGACGTCAACGACCTGATGCTCGGCTGCGGCCTCCCGGGCGGGGAGGCCGGCAACAACATGGCCCGCGTCGTGACCACGCTGATGGGCTACGAGATCCCCGGTACGACGCTGACCCGCTACTGCGCCTCGTCGGTGCAGACCTCACGGATGGCCTTCCACGCGATCAAGGCCGGCGAGGGCGACGTCTACATCTCCGCCGGCGTCGAGATGGTGTCGCGCTACCAGTTCGGCACCTCCGACCACATTCCGAACACCCGGAACCCGAAGTTCGCCGAGGCCGAGCAGCGCACTGAGGAGATGGCCAAGGGCGGCCAGGACTGGCACGACCCGCGCGAGGACGGCAACCTTCCCGACATCTACATCGCGATGGGCCAGACCGCAGAGAACGTCGCCCGGCTCCGCGGCCTGGACCGCAAGGAGCTCGACGAGTTCGGCGTGCGCAGCCAGAACCTCGCCGAGAAGGCGATCAACGACGGCTTCTGGGAGCGGGAGATCACGCCCATCACGCTGGCCGACGGCACCGTGGTCAAGAGCGACGACGGCCCGCGCGCCGGCGTCACCTACGAGGCGGTCTCGCAGCTGCAGCCGGTGTTCCGCCCCGACGGCGTGGTCACCGCGGGCAACTGCTGTCCGCTCAACGACGGCGCAGCGGCCGTGGTGATCATGTCCGACACCAAGGCGGCCGAGCTGGGCCTCACGCCGCTGGCCCGGATCGTCTCCACCGGCGTCAGCGCGCTCTCGCCGGAGATCATGGGCCTCGGCCCGGTCGAGGCGACCAAGCAGGCGCTCAAGCACGCCAACATGTCGATCGGCGACATCGACCTGGTCGAGATCAACGAGGCGTTCGCGGCGCAGGTCGTGCCGTCGTACCAGGACCTGGGCATCGACCTGGACCGGCTCAACGTCAACGGCGGCGCGATCGCAGTGGGCCACCCGTTCGGCATGACCGGGGCCCGCCTGCAGAACACCATGCTCAACTCTCTGCAGTGGCACGACAAGTCCACCGGCCTGATCACGATGTGCGTCGGCGGCGGCCAGGGCATGGCGATGATCGTCGAGCGGATGTCCTGACCCCCCAAACACAACGCCGAGGCGTCGCAGATGTTTTCATCTGCGACGCCTCGATGCGTTCAGGGCAGTGCGTCGTCAGGCCTCCTGGTTCAGGACCGCCTGGATGGAGAGCTGGATGTCGACCTTGTGACCGACCAGGAGCTTGCCGCCGTCGAGGGGGATGTCGAAGTCGACGCCGAAGTCCTTGCGGTTGATGGTGGTGGTGGCCTCGAAGCCGATCCGGGTGTTGCCGTAGGCGTCCTTGTCGATGCCGAGGAACTCGACGTCGAGCTCGACCACGTTCGTGACGCCCTTGATGGTGAGCTCACCCTTGGCCGTGGTGCCGTCGAAGGACTGGGACACGAACCGCATCGGGCCGTTGTTCTCCACGTCGAAGAAGTCGGCCGAGCGCAGGTGCCCGTCACGCTGGGGCTCGCGGGTGTTGACCGAGTTCAGGTCGATGGTCGCCTCAGCCTTGGTGTCCGCGAGCGACTCGCCGGTGACGACAGTGCCCTCGAACTTCTCGAACTGGCCGCGGACCTTGGTCATGAGGTGCCGGACGGTGAAGCCGACCTCGGAGTGGCTCGGGTCGATCGTCCAGGTGCCGGCGATGATCTGGGTGTCGGGTGCAGTGGTGGTCATGGGAATCCTCGTCTCAGATAGTTGAACTTTCAACTTGCACAGAGCCTAACAGGTAGGTCGTACAAATTTCAACTACTGCTGTCCTGAATCCATTCCCGGACACGCCGCGACCGGGCCTCCCCCGCGCTCTCGGCCGGGGCGCCCATAGACTCCGGCGCATGAGCGGATCCCAGACCCCTTGGCTGAGCGGCGATCAGCAGCGGGCCTGGCGTGCCTTCATCATCGGTACGACGCTGCTCATGGACACCCTCGACCGCGAATTGCGGCAGGCGCACGGTGTGTCCCTCGGCGAGTACGAGATCCTCGTCCGCCTCTCGGAGAGCCCCGGGCGCACGTTGCGCATGGCCCAGATCGCCGACTCCATGCAGCATTCCCGCAGCCGGGTGACGCACACGGTGAGCCGGATGGAGAAGGCCGGCCTGATCGAACGCTGCGCCGCCGAAGGCGACCGCCGCGGCGTCGAGGCGAGAATGACCGAGAAGGGTTGGGCCCTGCTCGTCGAAGCAGCGCCGACTCACGTCACCGGCGTCCGCGAGCACTTCGTCGACCTCGCCTCCGACGAGGAGTTCGCGGCCATGGGCCGGCTGATGAACTCCGTGGCCGACCACCTGCTGGCGGTGAACCCCAGCTTCGCGGACATCCGCCGCGACGCGGGATAGGTCCGGACCGCCTCAGTCGCGCGTGAGCCGGCGGTGCGTGACCCGGTGCGGACGCGCCGCCTCCGCGCCGAGCCGCTCGATCTTGTTCTCCTCGTACGACGCGAAGTTGCCCTCGAACCAGAACCACTTCGCCTCGTCCTCGTCGTCGCCCTCCCAGGCCAGGATGTGGGTGGCGACCCGGTCGAGGAACCAGCGGTCGTGAGAGGTGACCACGGCACAGCCGGGGAACTCGAGCAGAGCGTCCTCGAGCGAGGACAGCGTCTCCACGTCCAGGTCGTTGGTCGGCTCGTCGAGCAGTAGCAGGTTGCCGCCCATCTTCAGCGTGAGCGCGAGGTTCAGCCGGTTGCGCTCACCACCGGAGAGCACGCCGGCCTTCTTCTGCTGGTCGGGGCCCTTGAACCCGAACGACGCCACGTACGCCCGGGAGTTCATCTCGAAGTTGGCGACCTTGATGAAGTCCAGACCGTCGGAGACGACCTCCCAGACGTTCTTGTTCGGGTCGATGCCACCGCGGCTCTGGTCGACGTAGGAGATCTTCACCGTCGCGCCGACCTTGAGCTCGCCGGCGTCCGGCTTCTCCTGGTCGGTGATCATCCGGAACAGCGTGGTCTTGCCGACGCCGTTGGGGCCGATCACACCGACGATGCCGGCGCGTGGAAGCGTGAAGGACAGATCGTGGATCAGGGTGCGCCCTTCGAACCCCTTCGCCAGGTCGTGCGCCTCGAGCACGATGTCGCCCAGCCGGGGACCGGCCGGGATGTTGATCTCCGAGGTGTCGATCTTGCGCATCCGGTCGGCCTCGGCGGCCATCTCCTCGTAGCGCGCCAGGCGGGACCGGCTCTTGGTCTGCCGGGCCTTCGCGTTCGAGCGCACCCACTCGAGCTCACGCTCGAGCATCTTGGCGCGCTTGGCGTCCTTCTGGCCCTCGATCTTGAGACGTTCCTTCTTGGTCTCCAGGTACGTCGAGTAGTTGCCCTCGTAGGGATGGGTCTTGCCCCGGTCCAGCTCGAGGATCCACTGCGCGACGTTGTCCAGGAAGTACCGGTCGTGGGTGACCGCGAGCACGGCGCCCGGGTAGCTGGCGAGGTGTCCCTCCAGCCACTGCACGGACTCGGCGTCCAGGTGGTTGGTGGGCTCGTCCAGCAGCAGCAGGTCGGGCTGCTGCAGCAGCAGCTTGCACAGCGCGACGCGGCGCCGCTCGCCACCGGACAGGTTGTCCACGAGGGCGTCCGGCGGCGGGCAGCGCAGCGCGTCCATCGCCTGGTCGAGCCTGCTGTCGAGGTCCCAGGCGTTCGCGTGGTCGAGGTCGGTCTGGAGGTCGCCCATCTCGGCCAGCAGCGTGTCGTAGTCGGCGTCGGGATCGGCGAGCTGCTCGGAGATCTGGTTGTACCGGTCCAGCTTGCCCTTGATCTCGCCGACGGCCTCCTCGACGTTCTCGAGGACGGTCTTGCCCTCGGTGAGCGGGGGCTCCTGCTGGAGCATCCCGACGGTCGCCTCGGGGTCGAGGATCGCATCGCCGTTGTTGGCGTGCTCGAGGCCGGCCATGATCTTCAGCAACGTCGACTTGCCGGTGCCGTTGGGGCCGACCACACCGATCTTGGCCCCGTGCAGGAAGGACAAGGTGACGTTGTCGAGGACCACCTTGTCGCCGTGGGCCTTGCGGACGTTGCGCAGCGTGTAGACGTATTCAGCCATGGTCCGGCAAGCCTACGGGCCAGGACCGGCACGAACGAATCGGGTCAGGCCGCCGGCTCGACCTGCTCGCCGTCGGAGTTCAGCCGCGGGCCGTCCGGTGCGTAGGCGTGCACCATCTCCTTGACCGACTCGTCCTGGATCGGGTCGACCGGGGTGCTTCGGGGAGTCTTGACGAACGCCGTCGTGCCGCGGTTGAGGTCGTGACCGACGAAGCTCGCATCGACGATCCAGGTGACCGACGGTGGGTGCCCCTCGCGCTCCCACACGTCGACGCGCACCCGCCCGTGCACGACCACGGCGTCTCCCCGGCGGATCGAGTCGGCGACGTTGCGGCCGAGCATGCGCCAGCAGTTCACGGTGAACCACGAGGTCTGGCCGTCGACCCAGGTGTCACCCTTGCGCCACCGCGGCGTGCAGCCCAGTCGGAACGACGCGCACTTGGTGTCACCGACGTCGCGGACGTCGACGTCGTTGCCGACCCAGCCCTGCAAGGTCACGTAGGACTCGTTCATCTCTCCTCCTGTGGATCTCGGTTGGGAGAGAGGATGGTGCGCGGCAGCCCCGCGGTCAGCCGGCGTACGGCCGCCCGTGGACATCCGCTTTGCTGGACTGCCTGTGGACGCCGCCGGGATCCCCGATCGAGGCACGCGACCGGCGCAGCGATGACGGTTCAGCCGGCGGCGACCTTCAGGCCCTCGGTGGTGGTCCGGTACGCGTCGAGCTCGGCCTGCAGCGGCGCGACGACCAGTTCGTCGGCCACCTCGTCGACCGCGGCCCGCAGCCGCCGCTCGGCGCGCTGGGCCCGTCGACGCGCACTGCCGGCGACCAGGACTCGGCACAACCCTGCCAACGCGAGCCCGATGACCACTCCTCCGAGCAGCAACAGCGTGGGGATCGGCAGGCTCGCGACATCCGGCGTCGCCGGCTCCGACAGCTTCAGGTACGACATCACCGCCAGGGCACCGAGCCAGACGGCGCCCACGACGGCCGCCAGCAGCAGCAGCCACTGGACGGCCCTGACCAGGCGGGTCCAGAACGGCGGCTTGGCGACTCCGAGGTCGACGGCACCGACGGCTCGGTCGAGCCGGTCCTCGAGCTCGTCGAGCCGAGAGGTCGACGCCCGGCGCAACGCCGCTGCCCACGGTCGGCTCAGCCCCTCCGACACCTTGTCGGAAAGGTCCCGGAGAGCCGACTCCATCCGGGCCTCCTGGATCTGGTTCGCGTCCGGGAGGGAGGAGCGAGCGGCCGCGACGAGCTCGCGACCCGTGGTCGACCCGAGGTCCAGGTGCAGTCGCTTGAGCGGGTCGGGACGCAGCTTCGAGACCCAGGAGGTCACCGGCCAGCCGGTGGCCCGCCGAGCGCGGAGCATCGCGGCCTTGTGCACGGCATCGACGACGATCGGCACGCCGGCAGCGTCGGCGATCGCGTCGCGCAGCTCGGTCTGGTCGCCGTCGGACAGCTTCGGTGGCCGGGCGTCGCCGCTCACCGCGGCGACCTGGACGGCCGTCTGCCCGATGTCGGTGGCGATCCGCGCCCGGGCGAGCGCCTTGTCGTTCACCCGAGCCACGATGGCCGAGCGGAGCTCGTCGACACCGGTGCCGTCCTTGGCCGACACCGCGACGAGCGTGATGCCGTGGAGCCCGTCAGCGTCGAGCAGTCGACGCAGGTCCTCGATCATGCTCTCTCGGCGCGCTGCGGGGACCTCGTCGATGTGGTTGAGCACGACCATCATGACGTCCTTGTGGGCCGCCATCGGCTTCAGGAAGCGGTCGTGGATCGCTGCGTCGGCGTACTTCTGCGGGTCGAGGACCCAGACCAGGAGGTCGGCCAGGCGGACCAGCCGGTCCACCTCGAGGTGGTGGGACACCTCGGTCGAGTCGTGGTCGGGCAGGTCCAGGAGCACGAGACCCTGCAGATCCTTGGCCTCCCGACCAGTGTCGAGCATGGAGTCACGCACGACCTGGTGGCGGGGCGGGATGCCGAGCCACTCCAGCAGCTCGGCGGCGCCGTTCGCACCCCACGTGCATGCGGTGGCCCACGACGTCGTCGGACGACGTACGCCGACGGAGGCCAGCTCCAGCCCGACCAGCGCGTTGAACGTCGAGGACTTGCCCGAACCGGTGGCGCCACCGAGCGCGACCACGGTGTGGTCGGCCGAGAGTCGCAGTCGTTCGGCCGAGCGGGTCACCACGTCGGCGGCATGGTCCAGCAGGGCGTCGTCGAGCCGGCCGCGCGCGGCTTCCACGGCGTCGTCGAGACCCTTGACGCGCGCCCCGATGTCGGAGCCTCGGGTGACGAGCTTCTTCGCACCCTCGAGCAGAGAGGTCATGCGCGCCCTCGGTGTCGCGGGGGCGCCGGCGTGCGTCGCCCGGTCAGCGGCAAGGACGTCATGAGCTCCCTCATGGAAGTGGCAACAGGTCGGTCGAGCAGGCCGGAACGGCAGAGGCAAGCCTATCGAGACTCAGCCGCCGCCGAGGACGAACCTGGGGTCCGCCGCACTGTGATCCGGCACGCAGTCCAGGCTCAGCTCGAGGCGGAGGCGAACCGCAGGTCGTCGACCTTCCTCGCGCCGGCGCGCAGGGCGTCCTCGGACTCCTCGAGGATCCCGAGGGCGTCGAGGAGATCGGTGAACCTGCGCTTCTCGGTGTCGAGGAGCGCCTGCATCCGGCGGTTGAGGTCCTTGCGTGCGTTGGCGGCCAGACGCCTGACCGCCTGGTCTCCGAAGACCGCCTCGAGCAGCTTCTGGCCCAGGACCGCGGACCCGCCGGCGATCCCGACCTCGGCGCCGGTCACACCTCCGGTCGAAGCGAAGACGACCACCATCAAGGCGACGGACAGGCCGTTGACGCCGTAGGCGAGGAACCGTGCCGTTGCGCGCTTGTCGGCACCCTCGGTACGGACCAGGTCGAGCACGTGCCGCTGCCAGTCGCGCACCATCTGCTCGGCCCGGAGGCGGAAGTCCCGCGAAGCCCGGGACAGATCCTGGTCGGACGCTTCGAGGAGCACTCGGCCAGCGGTGACCGCGCGCCAAGCCGCCTCGGCGCGTTCCGCGGCTGCCTCGGCATGCTCGAGCACCAGCGTCTGAAGACCCGACTCGACGGCGACGGTCACGCGGCTGGCCTGCTGGGGCTGGCCCTTGACGGCCTTCGTGACGCGGTCGCGGAGCCAGCTGACCTTGGACTCGAGAGTCTTGAGCAGCTCACCGGTGCCGACGAACTCCTGCCACCGGGCCAGCACCTCCCCACGGAGCAGGGTCCCGTCGGCCGAGGCTCGGTCCACCTCGGCGAGCGCGTGCGCGTAGGCCCGCTCGACGTCGGCCCGCAGACGTTCCTGCATCTCGTGCTGGTCGCGGCTGGCGTCGGCCACGGCGTAGGTGCGCTTCGAGATCGTCCTGATCGCACCCTCGAGGGTCCGGCGCACCACACCGGTGCGAGCGTCGGCGTCCGCTGCCAGGGAGCCCAGCCACGCGCGGATCTCGCGCACCGTGCTCGAAGGCAGCAGGCCCTGCTCGTCGACCTCACCCTCCGGGACGATGAACAACGGCGAGTCGCGCAGTCCGCGAGCGGTCAACATCCGGGCCAGGTGCGCGCTCACCTCGGTGATCGCCGACGGCTGCGTGCGGTCCAGCACGATCGCGACGGCTGCGCTCCGGTCCGCGGCCGCCTTGAGGAACTCCCAGGGCACCTGGTCGGCGTACCGGGCGGCGGAGGTGACGAAGAGCCACAGGTCGGCGGCGCCGAGCAGCTGCGCAGCGAGCGTGCGGTTCTGCTCCTCCACGGAGTCGATGTCGGGTGCGTCCAGCACGGCCAGACCAGCCGGGATCGCCTCCGAGGACACCAGCTGCAGCGCTCCCGGGTCGGCAGAGGCGCGCGTCGTGCGCTCCAGGTCAGGGAGGATGCGCGCCTTGTCGAACCAGTCGGCGTCCCCGGGGTTGTGCACGAGCACCGGCGACCGCGTCGTCGGACGGAGTACGCCGGTCTCGGTGACCCGCTCGCCGACCAGCGAGTTGACCAGGGTCGACTTGCCGGCGCCGGTGGAGCCGCCGACGACGGTCAACAACGGCGCGTCGATCTGGATCAGTCGCGGCAGGACGTAGTCCTCGAGCTGGTCGAGCATCTCGGCCCGGGCCTTGCGGGCGGCTTCGACGTCGGGGAGGTCCAGCGGCAGGCGGGCCACCTCCAGCGCCTCGCGCAGGCGCACGAGCGTGGTGACCATCTGCGCGGAGCGCTGCCCGCTCGGAGAGGTGTCAGTCATCGGGCCACCCCCACGGGAACGCCGGTGGGCGGCCACACCAGGTGCGGCCGCAGCAGGAACATCCGCTGCACGTGAGCCTCCCCGAGCTCGCGGTAGTTCGGCGGCGCGGTGCCGCGGAGGAACCGGTGGTGCAGGAAGCCGAGCTCGATGGCCTCCGTCTGGTACAGCTTCATCGCCGTCACGGCCGCGTCGCCGCCGACCTCGGCGGCGTACCGGCGGCACGCTCGGCGCGCAGGGATCCGGGTCAGCCACGGCACCTCGTTGGCGTGCAGGAACCCGCGACGAGCACAGTCGGTCAGCGAGGCCGCCAGCAGCACACCTTCGCGACGCCGGGCCCAGATCGCCAGGCCGACCAGGACCAGGAAGGCCGGCACCATCAGGACCAGGTAGGTCCCGACCGCACCGGCGCCGCCGTTGATCAGCAACGACGCGTTCCACAGTGCATGGGCGCCGACCGCGAGCACGTAACCCACGAGCGGAGCGACGAGCTGGAGGGCTCGGCTGCGCGTGGACACCGCGATGCCGATGCCGATGCCCGTGAACGCCGTGAAGAACGGGTGCGCGAACGGGCTGAACACCCCGCGAACCACGAAGGTGAACACCGTCTCCTCGATCCCCCCGGCATGGCTGTCGTTGCCGATGTAGGCCTGGCTGAGGTACAGGATGTTCTCCATGAAGGCGAAGCCGATGCCGACCATGCCGGCGTACACGATGCCGTCGAGGACACCGTCGAGCTCGGCCCTGCGGTAGAGCAGCAACAGCACGATGAACAGGCCCTTCGCCGCCTCCTCGGTGAGCGGCGCGACCAGCACGGACTGCGTGGCCTCGCCAGAGCCGAGCGCGAACGCGTCGAAAGCCTGCAGGAACAGCGCCGCGCTGGTGGCGACGAAGGCACCCCAGCCGAGTCCGAGCAGAAGCAGCGACCGGGGCTCGGGCTCGTAGCGGTCCAGCCAGAGGTAGGAACCGACCAGCGGTCCGACCGGGATCGCGGCGAGGACCACGCCCAGCGCGATCGCGTGCGGAGCTCCCGCAGCCAGCAGCACCAGGGCCATCACGCCCGCGCCGATGAACAGCACAGTGCCCACCAGAGCGGTGAAGACGGCGTTGTCCCGGCTGCGCATGCTCGAAGCCTAGTGGCTGGGCTTCACCGCTCCGGCAGCACCGAGGACAACGGGGGACGAGGACTTATCAAGGCGATCCGCACGGCCCGCTCGTCGTACAGTGACGCGGTGAGCGAATCCCCCGAGACCTCGCCCGAGCCGGCAGGCGCACTGCACACCGAGAGCCACGACCCGGCGGTGCCCGAGAAGTACGCCGCGTTCATGCGCACCGGCTGGGCCGACCGCGACCTCGACGTACCCCGGCACCCCGTCGCCGAGTGGGCGGCGGCACGCCGAGCGCGTCTGGCCGAGGCGTTCCCGGGCGAGCGGCTGGTGATCCCGGCCGGCACCTACAAGGTGCGCGCCAACGACACCGACTACCGCTTCCGGCCCGAGACCGCCCACACGCACCTGTGCGGCAACCAGACCAGCGACGCGGTGCTCGTGATCGAGGACGGCGAGGCCACGCTCTACGCACGACCGCGCAGCGGCCGCGACACCGACGAGTTCTTCCGCGACCGCCAGTACGGCGAGCTCTGGGTGGGCAGACGCCCCTCGTTGGGGGAGATCTCCGCCTCGCTCGGCCTGCCGACGCGGCACATCAAGGACCTGCCCGACGTGCTGGCCACCTCGGCGAAGACCCGCGTGCTGCGCGGGGTCGACGCGTCCGTCGACGGCGCGGTCGCCCCCGACGAGGGCCGCGACCACGAGCTCGCCCGCGTGCTCTCCGAGCTGCGCCTGGTCAAGGACTCCTGGGAGCTCGGTGAGCTGGAGCGCGCGTGCGACATCACCACTCTCGGCTTCGAGGACAGCGTCCGCGAGTGGGACGCCGTCCTCGAGCACGGCGAGCGCTGGATCGAGGGCACGTTCTTCCGCCGGGCTCGTGCGATGGGCAACGACATCGGCTACGACTCGATCGTGGCCGGCGGCCCGCACGCGACCACGCTGCACTGGATCGAGAACACCGGGCCGATCACGCCGGGGCAGCTGGTGCTGCTCGACATGGGCGTCGAGGCGTCCTCCCTCTACACCGCTGATGTCACCCGCACGATCCCGGTCGACGGCCGGTTCACCGCGCTGCAGCGCGACCTGTACGCCGCAGTCCTGGAGGCCCAGCAGGCCGGCATCGACGCCGTGCGGCCGGGGGCGAAGTTCCGCGACCCGCACCACGCGGCGATGAACGTGTTGGCGCACAAGCTGGGCGACCTCGGGCTCCTGCCCTGCTCGGTGGACGAGGCGCTGGCGCCGGACAGCAAGGTCTACTCCCGCTGGACGCTGCATGGCACCAGCCACATGCTCGGCATGGACGTGCACGACTGCGCCGCCGCGGCGCAGGAGGTCTACCCGGAGGGCGACCTGACGGAGGGCATGGTCCTGACCGTCGAGCCCGGTCTGTACTTCCAGGTCGACGACCTGCTGGTGCCCGAGGAACTGCGCGGGATCGGCATCCGGATCGAGGACGACGTGGTCGTCACCGCCGACGGTGCCCGCAACCTCTCGGCAGCACTCCCCCGGGAGCCGGGAGCGATCGAGGAGTGGATGGGCGCCCTGCGCTCCTGAGCCGAGCCGCGCTGCGGCCCGACCCGGTCAGCGACCGGGAGCGGTCACCACTGGTGGAAGTAGCGCGCCATCGTCGCCACCGGGTCGGGCGACGGGCAGATCCGGTCGAAGTCGCGGTGCGTCGTCCACCACTGGGCGATGACCGCCGGGCCACCCTGGATCGATCCCCCGCGGCCGCACATCCTCAGTGCCGCTCGCGGCGACACGGGTCCGGCGGTGCGCCATTCCGGCAGGCGTAGCCGGAGCCGGCCCACGATGTGCTCGAAGAGGTGGCTGGTCGAGTAGAAGCCCACCGTGTAGCCGGCGTCGCGGTAGCCGCGGACCCAGCCCCGCACCACCGCGCGGTTCCAGGCGCGATGCCCCGACCAGGGGTTGGTCGATGACGGCTCCAGGTCGAGCCAGACGTGCGGCGTGACGAAGCCGTGCAGGCGCATCAGGCGGATGTTGTAGTCGGCCGTCGCGTGTCCCACATTGGCCAGCGCGCCGAGTCGGCTTCGACCGTCGTACGGGCCGTGGTGGCGGTAGCGACGCATCTGGCCCCGGCTCGGGTACGCCGCGAAGGCGTACGCCGCCGCCTGCACGTGGTGCGAGCGCACCCAGTCCAGGTGCAGGCCCAGGCACGGATTCGGCGTGAAGGCACGCCCGTTGGTCAACCCGACGACGACGAACTCGACGCCGTTGTCCGGCATGGGCTGGCCGAGACCGTTGTGGCCGCGGAAGCCGGCGTCGCGGGGACACTGCGGCCAGCCGATGTCCCGACCACCCTTGCTGCGCCACGGGTCGGGCCGGTGACGCGCATGAGCGCGTCGGGCCTGCGCGCGGCGGCCGGCATGACGGTGCCCCTGACCGGCCTTGTGCCGATGCGCCTTCGCGATCGTCGGCTGCGCGGGCGCCGCCGACACCGGATCAGGAGCCGGGAGCGGCGTGGTCACCTCCGACACGGCCGGTCCGGCGAGGTCGAGATGGTCCAGTGGCGGGACGACGGCCCTCCGGTGGCCGGTGGCGCGGTCGGCAGTGGGCGGCTCGGGCGAGGATGCGGTGAGCTGCACCCAGGCGAGCGTGAGCACGGCGGCCACGGCGAGAACGACAAGGCGTGCCGCATCGCTGCGGCGGATCAATCCAGACAAGGCTCCCCCAAAGAGTCCGCGTGAACCTAACCCGCGCCCCGTCGGGTTCGCGGCGGAACGGGAAATTCCCTGTCGAAGGTCCCGAGATGGTGCCGGGCGGGTGGCCGCACAGGGCTGCGTCCACCCACCCGGAGCTGGGCGCCCCCCGTCAGCCGATGCTGACGGTGCCGGTGACGGTGACCTGGTGGCTCACCGGACGGACCACCGACGTCGGTGCGGTGGCGCGGTGGTACGCCGCCTGGGCCGTGGCGACGCGAGCGGCGTAGCGACGCTGGGCCGCAGCGACCGCCTTGGCCGAGTGCTTGGTCTTCTTGGCCGCCTTGACCTGCTTGCGCTCCTGCGTCGCCGCGGCCTTGACCTGCGCCGCGAGGAGATGGTCGGCGGCCTGGGTGACCGGACGGCCGGCCGCGATCTGGACGGTCTCGAGCGCCTTGCGGTCGACCGAGAAGGTGTACGTCGGGTCCTCGACGACGCTCGCGGTCGGGACGAGGAAGCCCTCGAGGGGGACCTCGGTGGTCGGGTCCACCCGGCCCCTGCCCATGTTGCCCAGGTCGAGGTCGGTGACGGCCGAGGCGACGGTGCCGCCGGCACCGTCGCCCAGCGCCAGGGTCGCGGTGCCTTCGTACTGCACCTGCCTGAGGAGGACGTCGCGGTGCAGCACACCGAAGGTGCACTCCTGCACGTCGCCAGCGCTCGTCGTCACGTCGGCGCGCACGAGGTGTGCGGTGACCTCACCGGGGACGACGGTGACGTCGGTCTCAGCCACGACCACCGGCGCCATCTCGTCGAGCGTGAGCGGCACGGTCGGGTCCAGCTGGCAGCTGGCGACTGTGAGCGCGTTGACCGCGTCGGTGGAGAGCGGGTCGGTGCTGGCGTGCGCGGTGGTCATGGAGAGGCCGGCGAACGCCAGGGTCAGGGCGGGTACGGCGGCGAGACGCGAGGAGAGACGCATCAGATCCTTCTCGGAGACGGTGCGCGACCGCGGGCGACGGTCGGCAATCACGGCCGCGGCTGCTTCACGGCTGAGCAACCATCATCCCAGAGAAACGGACATTACGGACATTTTCGGCCGGACTGGGGGCCTCGCTCAGCGGCCTGCGGGCTCCGCGGCCAGTCGCCGACTGGACCGGCGCACCTTCCGGTTGGCCTCCTCGAGCAGCGTGCGCGTGTCGCCCTCGGCCAGGCCGAGGAGCAGAGCGACCTCCGCGACGGTCCACCCGGCGCGCTGCGCGGTCACGAGGGTGCGCTCGGTCGAGCTGAGTCCACTGAGCACGTCGGCGGTCTGGATCCGCGCGCGGGGATGCGTCTGAGCAGCGAGCCGGGTCGCCGCACTGCGCACCCACGCCTTGGGGTTGTTGACCACGCTGTCCTGCATGAGCAGGAGCGCCATCGCCTCGTCGGCGATCCGCTCGGCGTGGACTCCCCGCGCACCCGCGATGCCGGCTGCGAGCCGGGCAGCACGCAGTAGGCCGTCGTACGCGATCTGCTGGCCGGTGTCCACGGGCACGCTCCGATGTGTGACGCCTCGGTGCCGAGGTGCGCCCACCGTACGCACTCGGGAACCAGCCGTCACCTGTGTGCGCGGCCGCCTCGACCGGCCGTGGGCCGACCGCGAGGCGTCGCGCACGGCGTCGTCCCGGCCGCCGGTCCGTTCAGAGCACCGGGTGCAGCAGCAGCGACTTCCAGGAGTCGTTGCCGTACAGGGCCGCCGCGCCACCGTCGTAGGCGACCTGCGCACGCTGGTCCTCCCAGCTGAGCGTCGAGGAGCCCAGGTCGTAGCTGGCCACCGGCGCTCGGTAGTCCGCGCCGACGCGGGGAGCGTTCTGGGCACCACGGGCGTTGCTCTGACTCGCCGGCTCCGCGCAGTGCGCGTTCACGTCCATCGGCTTGTTCGACCCGTCGGTCGGTGACCGCCACTGCTTGGGGTCGTAGCCGGCGTGGCACACAGGCGGGTTCGGGTTGAAGATGAACCCGAAGCGAGCGTCGTACCCCTCGTTGTTCTTGGCGACGACGGTGTAGCCGTTGGCGACCTCGTAGGGGTAGAGCACCAGGATCTGGCGCACCCCCGGCAGATGCTTGACCACGACCTCACCAGTGGTCACCAGGTTGTTGATCAACCCACCCAGATCCACCTGGTTCTGCTCCAGGAACGTCCGCAACTCATTCGCCGTCGCCGACCCG
>DATAKN010000056.1:0-1653 GCA_036261595.1 Marmoricola sp. | reverse complement strand
CGATCGGTGAGCGCTGAGATCACCTGCTCGACCTGGTCGTGCGCGCCGCTGGCGTCGATGAGTCCGCGCAGATCGGCCACCTCGGCATCGGTCAGCGGCTTGCCGAGGCTGGCGTCGAGGTGCTCCCGGTCGGCCGGCGGCAGCGCGTCGAGCGCGAGTGCGATCAGCACGGTGCGCTTGCCCTCGCTCAGGTCGTCGCCGGCCGGCTTGCCGGTCACCTCCGGGTCGCCGAACACCCCGAGGAGATCGTCACGCAGCTGGAAGGCCTCCCCCAGCGGGAGGCCGAAGCGGCTCAGCTGCGCGATCGTCTCCTCTCCGGCGCCGGCCAGTGCCGCACCGATGTGCAGCGGCCGCTCGATGGAGTACTTCGCCGACTTGTAGCGCACGACGTTCATCGCCGTGTCCACGTCGCTGGTGCCCCGAGCCTGGGCTGAGACGTCCAGGAACTGCCCGGTGACGACCTCGCTGCGGGTCAGGTCGAAGTACCCGAGGGCATCGAGCACGCGAGGTGCGGGCAGCCCGCTGGTCCGGAGCAGCTCGTCGGACCACGACAGCAGGAGATCGCCGAGCAGGATCGCCGCGGCCGCGCCGTACTGCTCGGCGCTGGCCGACCAGTGCCGCTCCCGGTGGAGCGCCTCGAAGGCGCGATGGGTGGCCGGCCGGCCACGACGTACGTCGGAGGCGTCCATCACGTCGTCGTGCACCAGGGCGCTCGCGTGCAGCAGCTCCAGCGACGCGCAGGCCCTGAGCAGCCCGGCCCGGTCCTCCGGTTCGGCGACGGCGAGGTGTCCCCACCAGCAGAACGACGCGCGGAAGCGCTTGCCTCCGCTCACGCTCGTACGGGCGTGCTGGACCAGGCGCGCAGCGTCCTCACCCAGTCCGTCCAGCCACGACGACTGCTGGTCGACGAAGGCGAGCAGCGTCTGCTCGATGCCGGCACGGAACTCGGCGGGGTCCCAGGTCGGGCCCTTGGCCGCGCCCGCGGCGGGTGCCGTGCTGCCATCCTGAGACTCGGTCACCGGGCGAGCGTAGCCCCCATATTCTCAGCGGCATGGGTACGGGATCGACCACGAGCATCGCTGCTCTGCTCGCGCAGGGCGATCGCTCCTTCTCCTTCGAGTTCTTCCCACCGAAGGACGCCGCCGGGGAGGAGGTCCTGTGGCGCTCGATCAGCGAGCTCGAGGCACTGCACCCCACGTTCGTCTCGGTCACGTACGGCGCCGGCGGCTCCACCCGTGACCGGACCATCGAGATCACCGGTCGGATCGCCCGGGAGACCACGATGACCCCGATGGCGCACCTCACCTGCGTCGGCCACACCGTCGAGGAGATCGACCACATCCTCGACTCGCTCGCCGCGGCCGGGGTCAGGAACGTCCTGGCCCTGCGTGGCGACCCCGTCGAGGGTCCGGGCACCCCGTGGGTCTCCACGCCCGGAGGGGTCGACTACGCCGCCGATCTGGTCGCTCTGGTGCGCCGCCGTCGCCAGTTCGCCGTGGGCGTGGCGGTGTTTCCCGAGGGGCACCGTGACGCCGCCGACCTCGACCAGGACCTGCGCGTGATGCGCGCGAAGTACGACGCCGGCGCGGAGTTCGCGATCACCGAGATGGTGCTGCGCGCGTCGGACTACTTCGCGCTCGTCGAGCGCAGCCG
>DATAKN010000045.1:0-38712 GCA_036261595.1 Marmoricola sp. | reverse complement strand
CGTCGGTGTCGCTGCGGTGCTTGTCGGCGACCCAGGAGCCGTCGGCGGCCAGGTGCACCGTGCCGCCCCAGGTCTCCGATTCCCAGTCGATCATCGCCACCACGTCCTTTCCCTCAGACACTCGATGCACCCGGGAGGCGGTGAGGCCGCTGCGTGAGGACTACGTCCGTTCGGTACCCATTTGCGGGGTTGTTCATACAACGCGTGGTATGTGTCGTGGTTACGGCTCGAGGTTCTTCCGGCGCATCGAAACTCCAGGCGCCGGGTACCCGTCCCCGGCGCGGGCCAGGCTTTCGGTTCGCACCACGTCCCATCGGCGAGTCAACGAGGAGAACCATGGTCACCCGGGAACAAGCCCTGGCAGCGTCGTCGCCCCTCCTGGCCGTGGTCGTGGGGCAGGCGCTCCTGAGTGGTCTCACCGCTCCCGGGGCGAGCGTGCTGACCCGCGGTGACGCGCTGCTGCACCGCCTCTTCGAGGGTTCCCCGGCTCGTGTGCGAGGCCTCGGCCGGACGCAGTAGCCTCTCGGCGAGCCGGACCCGCGCATCGCGGATCAGTCCTCGCTGTCGGCGTCACGACGGTGGGTGTCCTCGACCCACGATCCGTCCGCCGCCAGGTGCACGGTGCCGCCCCAGGTCTCGGAGTCCCAGTCGATCATCGTCACCACGTCCCGTCTCTCGGCCATCTCTCGGCCACCCGATGCACCCAAGAGGCTGCTCCCGGGAACGCAGTACATGAGGAGACGCCTTCGTTGTCGTCTCCGATCGGCGGAAGGCGCCGGGCCCTGAGCACTTGGCGAGCCCGAATGGCCGGCGGGCGACCCCACGCGCAGGCATGCTGTGCGGGTGATGCACCTGCGGATCTCCCTGCCGACCGAGCTCGCCGAGGCCGCGCTGCAGGCGCTCCAGGACGACCCAGCGGTCAGCAGCCTCATCCACCTGCGCGGCGCCAGCCTGAAGCCACTCGGCGACGTGATCGAGGCCGACGTCGCCCGCGAGGCGACGAACGACGTCGTGGACCGGCTGCGTGAGCTGCGGGTCCAGGAGTGCGGGTCGGTGAGCGTCGAGCGCGTCGGTGCGTGGATGTCGCGGAGCGGGTACGACGCCGCGCGGCTCACCCCCGGCAGCGGGGCGGACTCCGTGGTCTGGGCCGACGTGGCGCACCGGGCCTACGAGGAGTCGGAGCTGAACTGGACCTACGCCTCGTTCATGACGCTGGCGACCATGATCGCGGGGATCGCGATCGTCCTGGACTCCCAGATCCTGGTCATCGGCGCGATGGTGCTGGGCCCGGAGTTCGGTCCGATCGCGGCTCTCGGCGTGGCCCTGGTGCGGCGCCGCGGAACGCTGTTCCGGCTCGCCGGGCGCACGCTCGTCCTCGGCTTCGTCATCGCGATCGCAGTCACCACCCTCGCTGCCCTGGTGGGCCGCGCCCTCGGGTGGGTGCACGTCTCGGCGGTCACCGCGGACCGGCCGGCGACCGGGTTCATCTACACCCCGGACAAGTGGTCGTTCATCGTCGCGATCATCGCCGCCGCAGCAGGCGTGCTGTCGCTGACCTCCGCCCGGGTGGGCGGGCTGTCGGGCGTCTTCATCTCCGTGACCACCGTGCCCGCGGCGGGCAACATCGCGCTCGCGCTGGCCTTCGGGGTGGGCTCGGAGATCCGGGGCAGCTCGCTGCAGCTGTTGGTGAACGTGTCGGGGATGGTGCTCGCCGGATGGTTCACGCTGACCGTCCAGCAGGTGGTGTGGAGCCGCGTCTCGGCGTACCGGGCGCGACTGCTGGCGCGGCGCGCGCGTACCTGAAGCGAATCTCCGGGAGAAGAGCGGGTACGGCACGTGGCAGGGTCGCGCACGGGCCGCGCCCGGAGGAGATCGACATGACGCACACACATGAGCACGACGTCCGGCGTCACGACGAGACCGAGGTCGTGGCGAGGGACGGAGCCTACGAGAAGTTCGGCGGCACCAACGCGGGCGCGGGTTTCTTCGGCTGGCTCGTCGCCGTGGCGGTCACCGCCCTGCTGACCGGCATCGTCGGAGCGGTCGCCGCAGCCGTCGGCCACGCGCAGAACGTCACCCAGAACGACGCCGAGCGAGCGGCCGGCACGGTCGGACTGGTGTCAGCGATCGTGCTGATCGCGGTGCTGCTGATCGGCTACTACGCCGGCGGGTACGTCGCCGGCCGGATGTCTCGCTTCGACGGAGCCCGACAGGGCGTCTGGGTCTGGGTGATCGGCCTGATCGCCACCGTGGTGGCCGTGGCCGCCGGCTGGGCCTTCGGCGCGAAGTACAACGTGCTGGACCGCGTGCAGCTGCCGCGCATCCCGATTCCGCACGACCAGCTGACCACCGGTGGCCTGCTCACCGCGATCGTGGTCCTGGCCGGGACCCTGCTGGCCGCGGTGGCCGGCGGGAAGGTCGGCCAGCACTACCACGCGCGGGTCGACCGGTACGCCGAGCGCGACGTCGTGGCTCGCTGACCGCTGCTGCGGAGCGCGTCCGTCAGTCGTCGTCGCGGGACGGCGGCTGACGGCGCGGCGTTGCCTGCTTGTCGCCGAGCCAGGAGCCGTCGGCGGCATAGGTCACGCCACCGCCCCAGGTCTCTGATTCCCAGTCGATCATCGCTCCCCCCTCGGGTGTGGCCGGTGTCACCGGCACCTCTCCAGCGTGCGCCTCGGCACCGACGTTTTCTCGCAATTTCGGATCGTGTCCTCCGTTCGTCGGTCCGGATCGCCCAGAAGGGTCAGCCCGGGTGGGCCGCGTGACGGGATGAGGTGCGGCCCTCGAAAGCCGGACCCGGACGCGAGAGGATCACCAGATGCTGGTCGCGCTGAGCGTCACCTGCGTCAACGACGCGATGTTCCCGGACACCGGGAAGGCGGTGGTGGCCCTGTTGCGCCGGCTCGGGGTCGAGGTGGACTTCCCCCCACAGCAGGCCTGCTGCGGGCAGCCGATGGTGAACACCGGCTACCTCGACGAGGCGGCGCCGGTGGTGCGCAACTACGTCTCCGCGTTCGCCGGGTACGACGCGATCGTGACTCCCTCGGGCTCGTGCGCCGGATCGGCCCGGCACCAGCACTCTCTGGTCGCCCGCCGGTCCGGGGACGAGCGACTCGTCGAGGCCGTGGACTCCGCGCCGCCGACGTACGAGCTGAGCGAGTTCCTCGTCGACGTGCTCGGGGTCGTCGACGTGGGTGCGTCGTTCCCGCACACGGTGACCTACCACCCCACCTGCCACTCGCTGCGGATGCTCGGGGTCGGTGATCGTCCACGGCGGCTGCTCGAGCACGTGCGCGGCCTGCGGCTGGTCGATCTGCCGGCAGCGGAGGAGTGCTGCGGCTTCGGAGGCACGTTCGCGGTGAAGAACGCCGACACCTCTGTCGCCATGGGCGCGGACAAGGCGCGGCACGTGCGCGAGAGCGGGGCGGAGGTGCTCGTCGCCGGCGACAACTCCTGCCTGATGCACATCGGCGGGATGCTGTCGCGGCAGCGGGCCGGCGTACGGGTGCTGCACCTGGCCGAGGTGCTGGCCGCCCAGGAAGGTGTCCAGAAGGGTGCACAGGAGGGGACGGCATGACCGGGACGTTCGTCGGCATGCCGGCCTTCCCGGAGGCGGCGCGGGTGGCGCTGGCTGACACCCAGCTCCGCGCCAACCTGGCGCACGCCACCGCGACCATCCGGGCCAAGCGCGCCGCGGCCGTCGGTGAGGTCGACGACTGGGAGCAGCTGCGGCTCGCCGGTGCGGCGATCAAGGACAACACGCTGCGCCACCTCGACGAGCACCTCCTCGCGCTCGAGAGCGCGCTGACCGCACGGGGTGTCGCCGTCCACTGGGCGTGCGACGCGGCCGAGGCGTGCGCCGTGGTCGCGTCGATCGCCCACGACCACCAGGTCGACGAGGTGGTCAAGGTCAAGTCGATGGCCACCCAGGAGATCGGGCTCAACGAGGCGCTCGCTGCGGAGGGCGTCCTCGCCTGGGAGACCGATCTCGCCGAGCTGATCGTGCAGCTGGGCGACGACCTGCCCTCCCACATCCTGGTGCCGGCGATCCACCGCAACCGCGCGGAGATCAGGTCGCTGTTCGCCGAGCAGATGGGGCGCGTGGGTCGCCCTGCTCCCGACGACCTGGTCGACGAGCCGGCCCGGCTGGCGGAGGCGGCGCGGCTGCACCTGCGGGAGAAGTTCCTGCACGCCCGGATGGCGGTGTCGGGAGCGAACTTCGCGGTGGCGGAGACCGGCACGCTGGTGGTGGTGGAGTCCGAGGGCAATGGCCGGATGTGTCTGACCCTGCCCGAGGTGCTGGTCTCGGTGGTCGGCATCGAGAAGGTGGTACCCACCTGGCAGGACCTCGACGTGTTCCTGCAACTGCTGCCGCGGTCGAGCACGGGGGAACGGATGAACCCTTACACCTCGACCTGGACCGGGGTCACGGCCGGCGACGGCCCGCAGGAGGTGCACGTCGTGCTGCTCGACAACGGCCGCACCCGTGCGCTCGCCGACGAGGTCGGGCGGCAGGCGCTGCGCTGCATCCGCTGCTCGGCCTGCCTCAACGTCTGCCCGGTCTACGAGCGCACCGGCGGTCACGCCTACGGCTCGGTCTACCCGGGCCCGATCGGCGCGATCCTCAACCCTCTGATGCGCGGCGTCGGCACCGACGAGCAGGTCGACTCCCTGCCGTACGCGTCGTCGTTGTGCGGCGCCTGCTTCGAGGTCTGCCCGGTGCGGATCGACATCCCCTCGGTGCTCGTGGACCTGCGCGCCCAGGTCGTCGACGCCCATCGGGGCGGGGCACCGAAGGCCGAGGCGGTGGCGATGAAGGGGGCTGCCTGGTCGTTCGGGTCGGGTGCTCGGCTGGATGCGGTGGAGCGGATCAGCGGGGTCTTCGGCCGGGTCGCCGATCGGGTGGGCCGGCGTACCCTCCCGGGCGGGCGGCGCGCCCTCGGCCGGATCCCGGGACTCGGTGCCTGGAGCGGTGCCCGCGACCTGCCGGCGCCGCCGGCCGAGTCGTTCCGGGCCTGGTGGCGGCGTACCGACGGGGGTCGGCGATGAGCGTGCGCGACGACATCCTCGGCTCGGTACGCCGCGCGCTCGAGGGCACCGACCGCTCGCCCGTCACGGTGCCGACGGGCCACCGCAGTCGACCCGGCCCGGCGGACGTGAGCGGACTGTTCGCCGAGCGCGTCGCCGACTACCGGGCGGTCGTCGAGCGGTGTGCGGCCGGGGACGTGGCCGACCGGATCGCCGCGGTCGTCATGGGTCTGCGCACCGTCGTCCCCGGGGGCCTGCCGTGGCCGGTGGCGGGGGCCAGCGTCGACAGCGGCTTCTCGGCGGCCGAGCTGGATCGCTTCGATGCCGTCGTCACCGGAGCGACGGTCGGGATCGCGGAGACCGGGACGATCGTGCTGACCCACGGCGCCGGTCAGGGGCGGCGTGCCCTGACGCTCGTGCCGGACCTGCACGTCTGCGTCGTCCGCTCCGGCGACGTGGTGCCCGACGTACCGGCGGCGGTGCGGCTGCTGGACCCGCGGCTCCCGCAGACCTGGGTCAGCGGCCCCAGTGCGACCAGCGACATCGAGCTCAGCCGGGTCGAAGGCGTGCACGGGCCCCGCACGCTGCACGTGATCCTCGTCGACTGACGGACGCCCGGGTCAGTCCTCGAGCTGTGCCTTGGTGCCGTGCAGGTGGACGCCCGGTCGATAGACCTCGAAGGGCACCGGTTCGCGCGCCGTGCTCATGGATCAACCGCCGCGGCCTGGGACTCCTCCCAGGCTCGATGCGCGCTCAGGACGGCTTCCCAGAGCCGGTTGCGCCACTCGGAGGTGGCTGTCTCGAAGCGGAGCCCGATGACGTCGGCGAGCGCGTCGAACCACTCGCCGGGCCTGGTGATCGGCTCGCCGGTGAAGGCGTTCGTCCCGATCCGGGACAGCACGAGGCCCCGGACGACGTCCACGCCGGTGGCATCACGTCGCTCGGCGATGGGCACTCGCACGAAGCCCGACTCAGGCGCGGTGGACAACCACTCGTGCCGGGCGGTGAAGTCCGACGCCCGCGCCGGGCCGGTCGTCCAGGTCATGGTGCGGAAGCCGCCTGCGGGGTCGTGGGTGAACGTCCAGCTGAGGTCGTCGGGCTGCTCGAGCGTGAGCCGGAACGGCCCCTGGACGTAGGTCCCTTCGACGAGCGGGAGCGGTTCGTGCAGGGCGTCGCCGAGCCCGGTGTCGACGTACCAGGTGCCGGAGGGGTTGTCCTCGGAGGGCAGCCCGGTCACGGTGAGCGCGAGGTGGTTGCCCATCGCGTCAGGGTTCGGGGGACCGGCCTGGACGCCGCCGACGTGCCCGTGCACGTCGTACCCGAGCGATGACAGCAGCAGGCCGAGGGCGCCGTTCAGGTGGTAGCAGTAGCCGCCACGGCCGGCGAGCGCAATCCGGACGGCGGCCTGCGTCGGGTCGGTCGACCACCGCTCGCCCGCCGGGATCCAGAGCGTTTCGTACGGCACGCGCTCGGCGTGGCGTCGCACGATTGAACGCAACGCCTCGGCCGACGGTGGTTCGGCCGCGACCCCGAGTCGTCGGAGATAGGCCTCGACGAGCGGCGCGTCCAGCGCGTCGATGGTGTCGAACAATCCTCTCCCACCCCCGTTCTCGTCCTGGGCCATCTTGGCGCGTGGAGGTCCCATGCGACTACGGAGTTCCCGCGCGACCCGTGGATACCCTCGATCATGCCCGCCGCGCCGCAGTCTGCCGGACGTCTGCCCTTGCTGCGGGCCGCGCACATCGGGCCCGGGCTCGCCGTGACGGCCGGTACGGCGCTGCTGGCGGTGCGCCAGGATCTGCGGCCGGTCACCGTGGGCATCCTCACCGCAGCGGTGTTGAGCGGCCAGCTCACCATCGGGTGGGCCAACGACCTGCTCGACGCTGCCCGTGACCGGGCGGTGGGCAGGCGCGACAAGCCACTGGCCAGTGGTGAGGTCAGCCGCCGGCTGGTGCTCGGCTGCCTGGCCGTCGCCGGGCTTGCGTGCGCGGTGCTCTCGCCCCTCGTCGGGTGGCGCAGTGGCGTCGTGCACCTCGGCCTCGGCGTGGCGTCCGGGCACGCCTACAACCTGTGGCTCAAGGCCACCGCCTGGTCCTGGCTTCCGTACGCCGTGGCGTTCGGCGCGCTCCCGGCCGCGGTCAGCCTGGCCGGTGGGACACCGCACTGGCCGCCGGTCTGGATGGTCCTGACAGCGGCTGTGATCGGTGTCGCGGCGCACCTGCTGAATGCGTTGCCGGATCTCGCCGACGACCTGGCGACCGGCGTACGGGGCCTGCCGCACCGGCTCGGCCCCACGGCCGCACGCCTGCTGGCTGCCGGACTACTGCTCGCCGGGTCGGCGGTCGCCGTGCTCGGGCCGCCCGGCCCGGCGTCGTCGTGGGCGTGGACCGCGCTGCTCGCCGCCGCCGTCCTGGCCGTGGTCGCTGTGAAGGGGCAGGGAAAGCTGCCGTTCCACGCCGCCATCGGCGTCGCCCTCGTGGACGTCGTGTTGCTGGTGACGGTGGGCCGTTGAGATTGCCGAGACTTCCCAGCGGTCGTTTCGGGACCTTGGCCAGGGACCTTTCTCGCCCGAACGGCTGATCCGGGCTGTCCCAGCTCGCTGGTTGACTCCGCTCGACTCGGAGCGCTCGCTCCGGCTCTTCCTGGGAGGGACCACTTCGCCATGCCCACGTTCCTGTTCTCGCGCCCGAAGACCCGCACGATCGTCCTGACGCTGGGAGGCGTCGTGGCCGGATCCGTGCTCACCGGCACGGGCGTCGCCCTGGCATCGGGCAACGACAGCCCGGTGCGGGACAACGGCACCATCCACCAGTGCATGAACACCGAGACCCTGGCCACCCGGACCATCCCCAAGGGTCGCCACTGCGCCTCGAACGAGAAGCACTTCGCCTTCAACCAGAAGGGTCGAACCGGCGCGACCGGGCCGCAGGGCGAGACCGGGGTCCAGGGGCCGCGGGGTGCCGCCGGGGCGGACGGCGTGACGGTCCTGAACGGCACTGGCGCACCGGCTGACACCCTCGGGAAGGACGGCGACTTCTACGTCGACACGGCCGCGGAGGAGATGTACGGACCGAAGGCCTCGGGCGCGTGGCCCGCGACCGGTACGTCGCTGGTGGGTCCCCAGGGACCCAAGGGCAACACCGGAGCGACCGGCGCGACCGGTCCGCAGGGAGCCACCGGACCCACGGGCGCGACCGGTCCGCAGGGAGCCACTGGCGCCCAGGGCCCGGCCGGCTACACCGGCTACCAGGTCGTGACCGGCTCGAAGACCTTCACCGACGCACATGGCGGGACGTCGCAGGAGTGGGCCGGGGCCAGCTGCCCGGCAGGGAAGGTCCTGATCGGCGGCGGGGCCTACACGACCTCCGACGAGGGCTACCTGACCTCGAGCGGGCCGCTGGTCTCCGGCGGCGTCGTGTACAACGAGTGGGAGGCGCGGTACCTGGTCCGCTCGGACGCCGGGAGCGGCGCGACGATCACGATCACCGCGGTCGCCTACTGCGCCAACGCGGCGTCGTAGGGCGCAGCCGCCTGTGCCGGTTCACCCCGCGTGGATGTGGGGCCTCCGCTCGCGGACCGGCTCGGCCCTGCGCAGCACCTCGCGGGTGAGCGGGGCGACCTCGCCCACGCCGAAGAGCAGGAACTGGAGCAGGTTCGTCAGCGGGTTCCCTTCGGTCCACTCGAAGTAGATGTGTGGACGGACACCGGTGTGGTCGCGGATGTCGAGCAGGAGTGAGGCGAGGGCGTTGGGCACCGACGGACCGGTGACCGCAAGCACGCGGAACTCGTCGTGGAGGACCTCTCCGTGCACGTCGATGCGGCTCTCGAAGTCGGAGTAGTCGCCGACGGTCACCTCGACGAAGATGATGTCGCCGGCGTTGGGGAGATCGTGGTCGTCGACGACCTGTCGGATCTTGTGGCGGTACTCCTGCGGATCGCGGGTGTCCGGCTCGTTGGCCACGAGGCGGATCGAGCGGCGGGCACAGTCGCGCAGGAACGACTCCGCGTGGGCGTCGTACACGATGTCGGTGGCGCGCAGCTCGAGCGCGCGGGCGATCCGTGAGAGCAGTGACACCAGGATGATCGCGGCGATGAAGCAGGCGCCGATCTTCACACCGTCGGGACGTTCGCGCACGTTGTCCAGCGTCGTGTAGGCGAGAACCACCCCGATCACCGCGTAGACGATCGTGAGCCGCCGCTCGCCGGCACGGCGGGCGGCGAGGGTCACGGCGAACGCGGCGGACGTCATCAGGACCAGGACGCCGGTGGCGTAGGCACCGCCCTGGGCGGTGACGTCGGCGTCGAACACCCACGTGATCAGGAATGCGGTCGCCGTCAGCACCAGGACGAGCGGTCGCACCGCGCCTGCCCACTCCGGCGACATCCCGTAGCGCGGCAGGTAGCGGGGGATCAGGTTGAGCATGCCCGCCATGGCCGAGGCGCCGGCGAACCACAGGATCAGGATCGTCGAGGCGTCGTACGCCGTGCCGAAGACGTCGCCGAGGTAGAGATGTGCGAGGTAGGCGAGGGCGCGCCCGTTGGCGGATCCGCCGGGCTCGAACTCCTTCGCCGGGATCAGCAGAGTCGTCACCAGGCTGGAGGTGATCAGGTAGATGCTCATCGTGCCCGCAGCCACGGTGAGCAGCCGTTTGGTGTTGCGGATGCGTCCCGCCGGATGCTCTCGGTGGTCGCCCTCGGCGCCATCCACGTGGCTCATCACGGCGACGCCGGTCTCGAAGCCGGACATGCCGAGCGCGAGCTTCGGGAACAGCGTGAGCGACACCGCGACCATCACGACGACGTTCCCGTGCTCGGCGGTGAGCGCCGTCGTCCAGTTGGTCACCCGGTGGGCATCCTGTGCCACGTGGGCGGCGGCGACGGCGATGACCACGGCGTTCAGCCCCAGATAGGCGACGACGAGCGCGACGGCCATGCCGATCGCCTCGGTGAACCCCTTGAGGAAGACCGCGCCGAGCAAGGCCACCAGGCCGATCGTGATCCAGAGCTGTTGGCCGTGGAGGAACTGCGGGACGTGAGGGTTCTCGACCACATGGGCACTCGCGTCGGCTGCCGAGAGCGTGATCGTGATGATGAAGTCGGTCAGTGCGAAGCCGAGCAGCACGAGGACGAGGAGCTTCCCGCGCCAGAACGGCAGCAGACGCTCGAGCATCGCGATCGAGCCCTGACCGTGCGGGCTCTCGGCGGCGACTCGGCGGTAGATCGGCAGGGCTCCGAAGAGCGTGAGGAGCACGAGGATGATCGTCGCCAGGGGGCTGAGCAGTCCGGCCGCGAGGAAGGCGATGCCCGGCTGGTAGCCCAGGGTGGAGAAGTAGTCCACGCCGGTCAGGCACATCACCTTCCACCAAGGGTGGGTGCGCTCGGAGGAGGGCTCGGCTGCATGGGGTCCGGGGTGGTTCGCCGGGTCCTCCGGCCGGTGGAAGAGCCACTGGCGGAAGCGATCGGTGGTACCGGGCTGCACGTCGAGCGTCACCCTCTGATCCAACCCGCCGTCGGTACCGGCTTCACGTCGCCTAACAGACCGCTAACGCGCCCGCCGGGCTCGTGTCAGGCCGGTGCAAGGAACCGGTTGCGCCGCGTCATGATCCTGACAGGACGGGGTCGGTCGGCGTACTGGCCGCGATTGACTCCTCATGTGGCTCAGCCCGTGATGACCGACGAGGTCGGTGTGCGTCTTGGCATCGCGACGGGACTCCAGGTGTGCCTGACCTGCTTCGCGGACGCGCTGCACGTGCCCGGACCGGTCGGCGTGGCCGTGCTGTTGATTGGCACGCTCCTGCTTGCGTCCACGCTCGACGGCCCGCACGCGCTGGTGCTCGGTGCTGCCGGCTGGGCGTTCGCGACAGGGTTCCTGGTCAACACCCTCGGGTTGCTGACGACGGGGCCCTGGGACCTCGTCCGGCTGGCGACCTTCCTGGCCGGAGCGGTCCTCGGCTCCCGTTCGAGGGCGTCGGCATGACCGCAGCGGCCCTCCACCCGGTCGTCCTCGCGCGGAGCACAATGGGTGCAGAGCGCGCGCAGGGCGTGCGTCTGGCTGGAGGGATCATGGTCGGCGGCGTCAGCGTCAGACGGCGTACCTACGGCTATCTCGCGGCCGTGGCCGGAACCGCAGTCCTGGTGGGCGCGCTCGTGCCGCTGCGTGGACGCCTCGACCTCGCCAGCGACGCGCTGCTGTTCCTGCTCCTGGTGGTCTCGACAGCGATCCTCGGCGGCCTGGGGCCGGCTCTGGTCGCCTGCGTGCTCGGTTCCATGGCGCTGAACTTCTTCTTCACCCGACCGTTCCACACGCTGTGGATCCGAGACGCCACGGACGTCGTCTCGGTGGTCGTGTTCGCCATCGTCGCGGTGATGGTGAGCTGGGTCGTCGACCTGGCGGCGCGCCGGGCGTCGGCCGCTCGAGAGGCCGCCGAGCTGGAGGCCGCGAACAGGCTGCGCACGGCCCTGCTGGCCGCCGTCGGCCATGACCTCCGTACGCCGCTCGCGACCGCCAAAGCGGTGGTCTCCGGCCTGCGCAGCCAGGACGTGACGCTGAGCGACGCCGACCGCCGCGACCTGCTCGAAACGGCCGACGACGCGCTCGACCGGCTCGCGGCACTGATCGACAACCTGCTCGACCTCAGCCGGCTGCAGGCGGGCGCACTCCCGGTCCGTACCCGACCCGTTCCTCTCGGCGACGTCGTCGCCGCTGCACTGGACGATCTCGGCGTCAACGCCCTCGACGTCGTCATCGACATCGCCGAGGACATCCCCGAGGTGATGGTCGATCCAGGCCTCCTCGAGCGGGTGCTCGTCAACCTCGTGACGAACGCACAACGGCACTCGCCCACACCACCCCTGCTCAGCGCACGGAGCGTCACCGGCGAGGTCGAGCTGCGGGTCGTGGACACCGGTCCCGGCATCGCGCTCGCGGACCGCGACCGGGTGTTCGTGCCGTTCCAGCGACTCGGCGACACCAGCCCGCAGGGGCTCGGTCTCGGTCTGGCGGTCTCGCGCGGACTGGTCGAGGCGATGGCCGGAGGTCTGCGACTGGGCGACACCGAAGGCGGCGGCCTGACCGTGACCATCACGCTGCCGACGGTCGCGGCCGACCTCTCGGGTGCAGAGGTGCCGGCGTGAGTCGTGTGCTGGTCGTCGACGACGAGCCGCAGATCGTCCGCGCACTCAGCATCAACCTGCGTGCGCGAGGCTACGACGTCGCCACTGCGAGCGACGGCGAGGAAGCGCTCCACGTCGCGGCGGCCCGTCCGCCGGACGCCGTCATCCTCGACCTCGGACTGCCCGACATCGACGGCGTCGACGTGATCGGCGGACTCCGAGGCTGGACGACCGTGCCGATCCTCGTCCTGTCGGGTCGCAACGACAGCATCGACAAAGTGGACGCGCTCGATGCCGGTGCCGACGACTACGTCACGAAGCCGTTCGGAATGGACGAGCTGATGGCGCGGTTGCGAGCGATGCTGCGTCGCTCCGCCGCGGCCGAGGAGGCGCCCAGCATCGAGTTCGGAGAGGTCCGCGTGGACCTCGCCGCCACGAGGGTGACCGTCGGCGACGAGGAGGTTCGCCTGACCCCGACCGAGTGGAAGCTCCTCGACGTTCTCGTGCGTCATTCCGGCAAGCTGCTCACCCAGCGCCAGCTGCTCGACGAGGCGTGGGGACCCGGCTACGAGACCGCCCAGGGAAACCTCCGGCTCTACATCGCCCAGCTGCGCCGCAAGCTCGAGCCGAACCCCGCGAGACCGCGCTACATCCGGACCGAACCGGGCATGGGCTACCGATTCCAGCCCTGACGGAACGGTCCGTTGCTCAGGCGATCACGAAGTAGCGCAGCCAGAAGTACAGCCAGGAGATCGCGATCGTGACGGCTGCCACCACGACGCCGTACCGGGTGAACCTCCAGAACGAGATCGGGTGACCGTTGCGGGCGGCGATGCCGATGATCACGACGTTCGCGCTCGCACCGACGGCGGTGGCGTTGCCGCCCAGGTCGGCGCCGAGTGCCAGGGCCCACCAGAGCGACTTCGCCTCGGGTGAGCCGGATCCGGCATGCACGAGGTCCTGCACCACCGGCGCCATCGTGGCGACGTACGGGATGTTGTCGACCACGCCGGAGAGTGCTGCCGAGCCCCAGATCAGCACGCTGCCGGCGCCGAGATAGTTCGTCCCCACCGTGGCCACGAGCCAGTCGGCGACGTGGCCGATCACGCCCACTTCGACGAGGGCGCCGACCATGACGAACAGCCCCATGAAGAAGACCAGGGTGGGCCACTCGACGTCCTCGAGGTACTGCGTCGGCTCCAGGCGGGAGACGGCGACCAGGGCGCCGGCCCCGAGCAGGGCGACCATCGAGGGGTCCAGGTGGAAGACGGCGTGACCGACGAAGCCGACGAGTACGAGTGCGACGACGATGCCGCTCTGCACGAGCAGTCGGGGGTTGTGGATCACCTCGCGCTCGTCGAGGTCCATGATCGCCTCGACCCTGGCCGGGTCGTGACTCAGGTCGCGGCCGAACATCAGCCAGCAGAGCAGCACGAACACCGCGACCAGCAGCACGACGAGCGGGGCGAGGTTGAGCAGGAAGTCGTTGAAGCTCAGCCCGCCCTTGCTGGCGATGATGATGTTCGGCGGGTCGCCGATCAGCGTCGCCGTGCCGCCGATGTTGGAGGCCATCGCCTCGGCGAGCAGGAACGGCACCGGTGGTACGTCGAGCCGGTCGCAGACGAGGAACGTCACCGGGGCGATCAGCAGCACCGTGGTCACGTTGTCCAGCAGCGCCGAGGCGACCGCCGTGATCACGATGAGCATGACCATCACCCGGAACGGGCGGCCCCGGGCCCGCTTGGCCGACCAGATCGCGAGGTACTCGAAGACCCCGGTCTGCTTGACGACGCTGACGATGATCATCATGCCGAGCAGCAGCCCGATGACGTTCCAGTCGACCCCGGTCCGCTCGCTGAAGAACGCGGTGCGCGCGTCGACCACACCCAGGACGACCATGGCAGCCGCACCCCAGAGCGCCGCGGCGACGCGGTGGATCCGCTCCGTGGCGATCAGCACGTACGCAGCCGTGAACGCCGCGATCACCAGCGGTGTGGTCAACGGCCCGCCTCGGCGTCGAGCAGATGGTCGAGCAGCACGCTGATCGTGATCGCTCCGAGCAGGTCGTCGCCCTCGACGACGGCGACGATCGGGCTGCGCATGCTGGCCATCTGGGCCGCGATCTCCACGGCCGTCGCATCGGGCTCCACCAGCGGGATCTCCAGGCGATCGGGCTTCTTGGGAAGCACGTCGCGCACGGTGCAGCCCTCGAGCTTGGCGCACAGTGCGTCCGCGGACTTCTCGTCGTACGCGCGCGCCAGCGCCGGATCGTCCTGCACATAGGTCGGTACGACGAAGCGCAGCACCTGTGAGCCGGGCAGCACCGTGTGCGGGAGGCCGTCCTTGCCCAGGACGATGAGGCCGGGAAGCCGCTCGCGGGCGAGGGTCCGCGCCGCCTCGAGCGCGTCGGAGTCCAGCGTGACGGACGGGAACGGCCGAGCCAGGTCGCGTGCCAGCATCGATTCCTCCGAGTCGTGGTGTCCCGACAGGCTATGACGAACGCCGACCCGTCCCGCGAGAGGTGCGAGTGGCCTCGTCCGCGCTGATACCGTGGAGCCCAGGTGCGCCGGGAAGTCTGGTCGGCAGTCGATGCCCCGACCGACCGGAGCTGATTCATGTGACCGAGCACAACACCTCCCCTCGTCGCGTCCTCTTCACCCGGGGATCGTGGTCCGAGGACTCCCGGATCGCCGACCTGCTCCGCCAGGAGACGGTCGGCGGCGCCCTGCTGCTGGCTGCGACCGTGATCGCCCTCGTCTGGGCGAACAGCCCGGCGTCCGGCTCCTACGAGGACCTGCGGGACCTGCGTGTCGGACCCGGTGCGTTGCACCTGGACCTGACCCTCGGCACCTGGGCGGCCGACGGGTTGCTGGCGATCTTCTTCTTCGTCGTCGGCCTCGAGCTCAAGCGGGAGTTCGTCGCCGGCGACCTGAGGCGGCCGGGCCGTGCCGCGCTGCCGATCCTGGCAGCCGTGGGCGGGATGGCCGTCCCCGCACTGATCTACCTGGCGGTGAACGCCACCACCGGCGACGGAGCACTCCAGGGCTGGGCGATCCCCACGGCGACCGACATCGCGTTCGCGCTCGCGATGCTGGCCGTGATCAGCACGCACCTGCCGACCGCGTTGCGCACGTTCCTGCTCACGCTGGCCGTCGTCGACGACCTCTTCGCCGTCACGATCATCGCGGTCTTCTACACCAGTGAGGTGAGAGTGCTGCCCCTCCTCGGCGCGGTCGCCGTCATCGGCCTGTTCGCCGTGGCGGTCCAGCGACGGGTCCGGTCCTGGTGGATCCTGCTCCCGCTCGCCCTCCTCGCCTGGGGGCTGATGCACGACTCCGGCGTGCACGCCACGGTCGCCGGGGTCCTCCTCGGCTTCACGGTCCCGGTGGTGCGGAGCCAGGCGGCCGGCGGCCCGGAAGCCGGCCCGGGCCTGGCCGAGCACTTCGAGCACCGGATGCGCCCGCTGTCGGCAGGGGTCGCCGTGCCGGTGTTCGCGTTCTTCGCAGCCGGCGTCACCGTCGGCGGCTTCTCGGGACTGGCCGATGCCCTCACCGACCGGGTCGTCCTCGGCGTCATCGCTGCCCTGGTGGTGGGCAAGTTCCTGGGCGTGTTCGGCACGACGTACCTGGTGGCGAGGTTCACCCGCGCGACCCTGGACGAGAACCTCGACTGGCGCGACGTCGCGGGCGTCGCGCTGCTGGGCGGCATCGGGTTCACCGTGTCGCTGCTGATCGGCGAGCTGGCCTTCGGCGCGGGCAGTGCCCGCGACGACCACGTCAAGGTCGGCGTGCTCGCCGGCTCCCTCCTCGCGGCGGTCCTGGCCGGCGTGGTGCTGAGGTCGCGCAACCGGGTCTACCGCGAGCTCGAGCGGCTCGAGGCGGTCGACCGCAACCGCGACGGCGTCCCGGACGTGTACGACGCTCCGTAGCGCTGGGCGTGGCACCCTTGCCGCATGGATCTGAGTCGACGCGGCATCACAAGGGCCGTCGTGCACGGGGTGAACACGTTCGGCGCGACGCCGATCAGCTCGCGCAACCTGGTCGCACGGGCCGGGCGCCTCGCCGACCGGGACGGCACGACGGCGCTGCGTGAGGCCGTCGCCGGCAAGGTCGTGCTCGTCACCGGCGCCTCGTCCGGCATCGGCCGGGCTGCGGCGCTGCGGTTCGGGCAGGCGGGGGCGACGGTGCTGCTCGTGGCCCGCAGCGAGGAGCTGCTGGTCGAGCTGGCCGACGAGATCGCGGCGAGCGGCGGGACGGCGTACGCGTTCCCGTGCGACCTGACCGACCTCGAGCAGATCGACGCGCTCGTCACCAAGGTGCTCGACGTCCACGGTCACGTCGACGTGCTGGTGAACAACGCGGGCATGTCGATCCGCCGCAAGGTGCGCTACTCCGTCGACCGGTTCCAGGACTTCGAGCGCCCGATGCAGCTGAACTACTTCGCGGCCGTGCGACTCACCCTCGGCCTGCTCCCGACCATGGTCGAGCGCGAGTCCGGCCAGGTCGTCAACATCTCCAGCTGGGCGGCGCTGCTGCGGCCCGCACGCTTCTCCGGGTACGCCGCGTCGAAGGCCGCGCTCGAGGCGTGGTCCGACTCGGTGCAGGGCGAGGTCCTCGACGACGGCGTGGTGTTCACCAACGTGCACATGCCGCTCGTGCGCACGCCGATGATCGAGCCGACCCGGCTCTACCGCCGGCTGCCCGCCCTCACCGTCGACCAGGCGGCCAGCGTCGTCTGCGACGCCGTGATCAGCCGGTCGCGCCGGGTGACCCCGCTGGTCGCCTCGATGGTCGGCTGGGCGGAGGCGGTCAGCCCGGGTCTCGGCGACGTGCTGCGCAAGAACGCGGTCTGATCCGCCGATGAGCCTGTCGCGGCGCACCCTGCTCGCCGGTGCGGCAGGAGGGGTCGTCGCGCTCGGCACCGGCGGCGTGCTGGTGAACAAAGGGGTCCTGCCGGGCCGGGTGCCCGCCTACCGGCTGCTCGGCCTGGACGGCGAGGACGCACCCATCCCGCACGTGACGCCGGGCGCCCGGCACGACGGCGCCTTCGCGTCCCAGGCCCGCGGCGGAACCACGACCGGGTGGTCGCTCAGCGTGCCGCCGAGCCACGAGCCGGCCGGCCTGCCGCTGGTCGTGTGCCTGCACGGTGCCGGCGCCGATCACACCACCGCCTTCGACACGATGGGCGTCGACCGGTTCCTCGCGCAGGCCGTGGCCGCCGGTGTGCCGCCGTTCGTGATCGCCTCGGTCGACGGCGGCCCCGCGAGCTACTGGCACCCGCGAACCGACGGGACCGACGCGTCGGCGATGGTCATGGACGAGCTGGTCCCGATGCTCCGCGAGCGGTTCGCGCTCCGGTCCGGGCTCGGTCTCTACGGCTGGTCGATGGGCGGGTACGGCGCGCTCCGGCTGGCCGTGCGGCGTCCCGGGATCGCCGCGGTCGCCGCGTGCAGCCCCGCACTGTTCGCGTCGTACGGCGACACCTCGCCCGGCTCGTTCGACGACCGCCGGCAGTTCGACGAGGAGGACCTCGTCCGGCTGGCGCCGCGCTTCGGCGGCGTACCGCTGCGCATCGACTGTGGCAAGGGTGACCCGTTCTACTTCCGGGTCCGCGAGTTCGTCGACCGGTTGACGCCCAGGCCGTCCGGAGGCTTCGAGGCCGGCGGGCACACCTACGGCTACATGCGCCGGATGCTGCCGGCTCAGCTCGCCTTCCTCGGGCGGCAGCTCGCCGGCTGAGTGGTTGCGAGGCTCGCGCGCTCGCACCTCGACCATCGGAGCCAGGGTGTAGGACAGACCCATGCGGACCTCGTGGGCACTGGCGCTCGTGGTGTCGGCCACGCTCCTGACCTCGTGCGCGAACGGAACGACCGAGCGGGCGGCGGCGCCGACGGCTCGCCCCTCCGCGACGACCACCAGCCCGGTGCCGACCGCCTCGGCCTCGCCGGACCCCGCCGATCCAGCGACGCCCGCCGACCCAGCGACCCTGGCGGACCAGCTCGACCGGGCGGTGGCGACGGTGACCGACCCGAAGGCCGGCCTGGACGCCGTACGGCGAGCGGGGGAGACCCAGCAGCTCGCGATCCGCACGCTCGCCCGAGGGTCCGCCCAGCTGCGCCGGACGGTCCTCGCCGGGTTGCGGCCGATGGCCGCGCGCCAGACGCGTGCCCAGCTGGAGGCGGCGAGGTTGCTCACCGTGATCACCGAACCGCGGCGGCAGTTCCCGCCCTGGCGGATCCTGGAGCCACCACCGGCCGACGTGCTGCTCGGCTACTACCGCGAGGCGCAGCGGCGCACCGGGGTGCCCTGGACCTACCTGGCCGCGATCCACCTGGTCGAGACCCGCATGGGGCGGATCCGCGGACCGAGCACGGCCGGAGCGCTGGGACCCATGCAGTTCATGCCGGCCACGTGGGACCGCTACGGCGCCGGCGGGGACATCAACGACCCGCGCGACGCGATCATGGCCGCCGCTCGGCTGCTGGCCGACCACGGCGCCCCACGCGACATGGCGACCGCGCTGTGGCACTACAACAACTCCGACAAGTACGTCGGCGCGGTCACGGCGTACGCGAGGACGATGCAGGACTCACCGGCGACGTACCGCGGCTACTGGAGCTGGCAGGTCTTCTGCCAGCTCCGGCGCGGAGCGTTCGTGCTGCCGGTCGGGTACCCGCACGTGCGCCCCGTGCCGCTCCCGGCCGGGTGAGGGCGAAGCGGCCAACACCGATCGCCCCGGTCCCTACGATGAGCGGCATGACCGAGTCGCGGGATCGCCGGCAGGGGCGCTCGCCGAGCATGGCCGACGTCGCCAAGCACGCGGGGGTCTCGCACCAGACCGTCTCCCGCGTGCTCAACGACTCGCCGCTGGTGCGCCCGGACACCCGGGCCAAGGTCCTGGCCGCGATCGAACACCTCGGCTATCGCCGGAACATGGCCGCGCGAATGCTGGCGACCAACCGCTCCGGCCGGATCGGGATGGTCTCGGCCCACCTGGTCCTCTACGGACCCAGCATGATCAGCGCAGCGGTCCAGGACGTCGGGCACGCGGCCGGCTACGACGTGTCGCTGGTCGGGCTCGCCGAGTCGTCCGCGGAGTGCCTGCGCGAGGCGGTCGACCGGCTGCTGGACCAGGCGGTCGAGGCGCTCGTCGTGGCGGTCGCCCACAGCGAGGCGCTCGCCGCCACGCGTGCGCTCGACCTGTCGATCCCGGTGGTGCTCACCCAAGGTGTCTCGGCCGGCCAGCCGATGGCTGCCGGCATCGACCAACGGGCCGGTGCGCAGGCCGCGACCGAGCACCTCCTCGGTCTGGGCCACCATCACGTCGCCCACGTCACCGGCCCGCCGGACTGGGTGGAGGCCGCCCAGCGCCGGGAGGGATGGCGCACCGCCCACACCGCCCGCGGACTGCTCCCCGGCCCCGAGCTCACCGGCGACTGGTCCGCCCAGAGCGGTTACGAGGCAGGGCTCCTGATCGCCGACGACCCCGACACCAGCGCTGTCTTCGTCGCGAACGACGCGATGGCGCTCGGCGTGCTCAAGGCGATGCACGAGCGGGGGCGAAGGGTCCCGGAGGAGGTCAGCGTGGTGGGCTTCGACGACGTCCCCGAGGCGGCGTACTACTGGCCGGGCCTGACCACCGTCCGGCAGGACTTCACCGAGCTCGGCACCCGGGCGGTCGAGCTCACCTTGCGCGCGTTGAAGGGCGAGCAGGAGCCCTCGCTGGACCTCGTGGTGCCCGAGCTGGTCGTCCGTGCCTCGACCGCGTCGCGGCCGGTGTGAACCGGGTCCCGCTGTTAACGTTCACATCGTGAGTGACCACCACTTCGGCGCCCTGCCCGACGGCCGCCCGGTACGCCGCCTGACCCTCGGCCGCGCACCCGGTCCGGTGCTCAGTCTGCTCGACCTCGGCGCCACCGTGCAGGGCCTCGAGGTGACCTGCGGCGACGGGAAGCGGCGCGAGGTGGTGCTCGGTCAGGGCTCCGTCGAGGACTACCTGGCGTCCAGCGACTACCTGGGTGGCACGATCGGTCGCTACGCCAACCGGATCGCGTCCGGCCGCTTCGAGCTCGACGGGCGCGCGGTCGTGGTCGGCGCCCACGACCGGGGCAACAGCCTGCACGGCGGCCCGGACGGATTCGACCGACGGCTGTGGCAGCTCGACGAGCACTCCGACTCCCACGCCTGCCTCTCGCTGGAGAGCCCGGACGGCGACCAGGGTTTCCCGGGGGCACTCCACGCGAGCGTCCGGTACGACGTGCTCGCGGACCGGGTCGCGATCACGCTCGAGGCGCGCACGGCCGCCCCCACCGTGGTGAACCTGACCAACCACGCCTACTTCAACCTCGACGGCGTGGGCGCCGGCACCATCGACGACCACGAGCTCACCGTGCTGGCGGACGAGTACACCCCGGTCGACGCCTCCGGCATCCCGCTGGGAGAGCACGCTCCCGTGGCCGGGACGCCCTTCGACCTCCGCGAGCCGACGCTGCTCGGGCCCGTGGTGCGGGCCGGCCACGAGCAGCTCGCAGCGATGAAGGGTCTCGACCACAACTTCGTCCTGCAGGGCGCCGGCCTGCGGCGCGCGGCCGTGCTGACCTCGCGACGTACCGGCACGACGCTGGAGCTGCACACCGACCAGCCCGGCCTGCAGGTCTACACCGGCAACGCGCTCGACGGCAGCACGCCGGGCGCCTCCGGCGGCCGGTACCGCCAAGGGGACGGCATCGCCCTGGAGCCCCAGCTGTTCCCCGACTCGCCGAACCGTCCCGCGTGGCCGAGCCCGGTCCTGCGACGCGGCGAGCACTACCGGGCAACGCTGGAGTGGCGGTTCGGATCGGTCGAATCCTGACCAATCGGTCGACCGCGGAAGTGAGCGTTCACATTGGATTCGAGAATGTCGGCGCGGGCTCTTGACGGCGCAGAATGTTAGCGCTCACACTCCTCCGTAAGTGACGCCGGTCACAGCGGGCGGGAGCGCCGCCCGATGATCGAGAGGTGAACAGTGGTGGCAAACAAGTTCCTGGTCGCGGCCAGCGCGATCGTCCTCGGATCCGTGGCCCTCACGGGATGCGGCAACTCCGACTCGTCGGGCAGCAAGAGCGGCGGCACGATCACGATGGGCTTCGCCCAGGTCGGCGCGGAGAGCGGGTGGCGCACGGCGAACACGAAGTCGATCCAGGAGACCGCCAAGAAGGACGGGATCGACCTGAAGTTCTCCGACGCACAGCAGAAGCAGGAGAACCAGATCAAGGCGATCCGGTCCTACATCCAGCAGAAGGTCGACGTGATCGCGTTCAGCCCCGTCGTCGAGACCGGCTGGGACGCCGTGCTCCAGGAGGCCAAGCGAGCGCACATCCCCGTGATTCTCACCGACCGTGCGGTGGACTCGAAGGACACCTCCCTCTACAAGACCTTCCTTGGATCTGACTTCGTCAAGGAGGGCCAGAAGGCGGGACAGTGGCTGCTCGACAACGCCGGCACTGCCGACGTCAACGGCGACGGCAAGATCAACGTCGTCGAGATCGAGGGGACCACGGGTGCGGCGCCGGCCATCGACCGGAAGAAGGGCTTCGAGGACACCATCGCCTCCGACAGCAAGATCAAGGTGGTCGCCTCGCAGACCGGCGACTTCACGCGTGACGGCGGCAAGCAGGTCATGGAGGCGTTCCTGAAGTCCCAGAAGGGCATCGACGTCCTCTTCGCCCACAACGACGACGAGGGTCTCGGCGCCATCGAGGCGATCAAGGCGGCCGGGCTCACGCCCGGCAAGGACATCAAGATCATCACGATCGACGCCACCAAGGACGGCATGACCGCGCTGTCCCAGGGCGAGATCAACTACATCGTCGAGTGCAACCCGCTCCTCGGTCCCCAGCTGATGGACCTCGCCAAGAAGGTCGTCGAGGGCAAGTCGGTGCCGCACCGGGTGGTCACCGAGGAGACGGCGTTCGACCAGGCGCAGGCCACCGCGGCCCTGCCGACCCGGCAGTACTGAACGATCCGCGGTTGTGGGGGCCGCCGGGCCGTCCCGATCGGGACGGCCCGGCGGTCACCCAGGCAAGGGCCAACCCACGCGACCCCGTCCGGGAAGAGGGAAAGATGACGCAGATGGACTTCCAGCCACCCGAGGTGGCCAGCGGTGCATCGGACCCGGTCATCGAGATGCACGACATCTCGATCGCGTTCGGCGGCGTACCGGCTCTGGCAGGAGTCGACCTCCGGCTCTTCCCGGGCGAGGTGCACGCGCTGATGGGGGAGAACGGCGCCGGGAAGTCCACGATGATCAAGGCGCTGACCGGCGTGTACGGGATCGATTCGGGCACCGTGGTCGTGGGCGGTGAGCTACGCCGGTTCTCCTCGCCCGCCGAGTCCCAGGCAGCCGGCATCAGCACCGTCTACCAGGAGATCAACCTGGCCCCGAACCTCACCGTCGCGGAGAACATGCTGCTCGGTCGGGAGCCCCGACGGCGGGGCGGCATCGACGTCAAGGCGATGAACCGCCAGGCCGCGGCCACGCTCGAGCGGCTGGGCATCGAGGTGGATCCGTCCTCGGAGCTGGGCTCGCACCCGATCGCCATCCAGCAGCTGGTGGCGATCGCACGCGGGGTCGACGTCGACGCCCGGGTGCTCATCCTCGACGAGCCGACCTCCAGCCTCGACGCGGACGAGGTGGAGATGCTGTTCTCCGTGATGCGCACGCTGCGCGACCACGGTGTGGCGATCGTCTTCGTCTCCCACTTCCTCGACCAGGTCTTCGCGATCAGCGACCGGATGACCGTCCTGCGCAACGGCCGCCTCGTCGGGGAGGTGCTCACCGCCGACACGACGCAGCTCGAGGTGGTGACGATGATGATCGGCCACGAGCTCGCCGTCCTCGAGCGGCTGGAGAGCGACAGCGGTGGCGGCGTCGATCGCTCGGCCCCACCGGTGCTCCAGGCCCTGGGCCTCGGTCGGAAAGGCTCGCTGCAGGCGACCGACCTCGACGTCTTCGAGGGCGAGGTGGTCGGCATCGCCGGTCTCCTCGGCTCCGGCCGCACCGAGCTGGCCAGGCTGCTGTTCGGTGCCGACGCCGCCGATCACGGTTCTCTGCAGGTGCGTCAGGACCGCGGCCACCTGCGCAACCCGCGGCACGCGATCCAGCGCAAGCTCGCCTTCTCGAGCGAGAACCGCCGCGCCGAAGGGGTCATCGAGGACCTCACCATGGCCGACAACATGCTGCTCGCCCTGCAGGCCCGACGCGGCTGGCTGCGGCCCATCCCGGCGACGATGCGGACGCGGCTGGTCCGCCAGTACATCGAGGCGCTGGACATCCGACCGGCCGACCCGAACGTCTTGATGCGCCACCTGAGCGGCGGCAACCAGCAGAAGGTCCTGCTGGCCCGCTGGCTGATCACCGAGCCGCAGCTGCTGATCCTCGACGAGCCCACCCGCGGCATCGACATCGGCGCGAAGGCCCAGATCCAGCAACTGGTCGCCGACCTCGCGCGTCAGGGCGTCTCGGTGGTCTTCATCTCCGCGGAGCTCGAGGAGGTGCTGCGGCTCAGCGATCGCGTGGTCGTGATGCGCGACCGCGGCAAGGTCGCCGAGAGGCTCAACGACGACCTGAGCGTGGCTGACGTGCTGGAGATCATCGCCGGATCGGTCCGTCACGAGGAGGAATCGGATGCCTGACACGCTCGACACCGCCGCGCCGGTCGACCCGCCGCGTCCGAGCCTCGCGGCGCGGATCTCCGGCAGCACGCTGGTCTGGCCCGTGCTCGCCCTGCTCGGCCTGGTCGTGGTGAACCTCGTGGTGCACCCGGACTTCCTGTCGCTGCGCATGCAGGACGGCGCGCTGTACGGCAACGTCATCGACATCCTGCGCAACGCCGCCCCGGTGCTGCTGATCGGGCTCGGCATGACGCTGGTGATCGCCACCCGCGGGATCGACTTGTCCGTGGGGGCCGTGGCCGCCATCGCCGGCGCGGTCGCCTGCGTCTCGATCGCGGGGTCTCCACACGAGTCGGCGCTCGGGACGGCGGTGATCGCGTGTTCGCTCGCGCTGGCGACCTGTGTGGCGCTGGGCCTGTGGAACGGCTTCCTCGTCGCGGTGCTCGGCATCCAGCCGATCATCGCCACGCTCGTCCTGATGACAGCCGGCCGCGGAATCGCGATGCTGATCACCGGCGGCCAGATCACGCTGGTGCACAACACGCACTTCGACTTCCTCTCCAGCGGATTCGTGCTGACACTGCCGTTCGCGATCCTGCTCGCGCTGGCGCTGTTCGCGGTCACCGGTCTGCTCGCGCGACGCACTGCCCTGGGGATGCTGATCGAGGCGGTCGGCATCAATCCGGAGGCGAGTCGCCTGGCCGGCGTACGCGCCCGCACGATCCTGTGGACCGTCTACGCGTTCTCCGGGCTGTGTGCCGGTCTCGCCGGACTGATGATCTCGGCCAACACCAGTGCCGCCGACGCCAACAACAACGGGCTCTGGATCGAGCTCGATGCGATCCTCGCCGTGGTCATCGGCGGCACCTCGCTGGCCGGTGGTCGGTTCTCCCTCATCGGCACCTTGGTCGGTGCCCTGTTCATCCAGACGCTCAAGACGACGATCAACGTGATCGGCATCCCCTCGGAGATGAACTACCTGTTCAAGGCGATCGTCGTGATCGCGGTGTTCGTGCTGCAGTCACCGCGCGCCCGGGGCCTGCTCGCCGTACGACGACGCGGGCGCCTCGAGACGAAGGCGGCTCCGGCATGACCACGGCTGAGGCGCTGGCGGCCGGTACCGACGGCTCGCTGCGGGACCGGGTCCGTACGTTCGCGCCACCGAGACGCTTCCTGCCGGTGATCACGACGTTCGCCTTGCTGGTCGGCATGTTCGGCGCCGGAGCGGTTCGCTACCAGGGCTTCTCCGACCCCCAGGTGGTGCTGAACCTCTTCATCGACAACTCCTTCCTGATCGTCCTCGCGGTGGGGATGACGTTCGTGATCCTCACCGGCGGGATCGATCTCAGCGTCGGGTCGGTGGTCGCGCTGTCCACCGTGGTGGCGGCGCGCACCATGGAGGCCGGGTGGCCGCCCGTCGCGGCCTGCGTGCTGGTGCTCCTCATCTCCAGCACCCTCGGGCTTCTCATGGGCCTGGCGATCCACTACTTCGACGTCCAGCCGTTCATCGCGACGCTGGCCGGGCTGTTCTTCGCACGGGGGCTCTGCTTCCTGCTCGCCGGCCGCCCGCTGCCGATCCACAACAAGGCCTTCTCGAGCTTCGCCGAGGCCAGCATCTCCCTGCCCGGCGGCTACTACACGACCTGGGCGGTGGTCCTGGCCCTGCTGGTCGTGGCGGTGGCCGCCTGGGTGCTGCACCGGACCCGTGTGGGCCGCACGGTCTATGCCATCGGCGGCAGCGAGACGTCTGCGCTGCTGATGGGGCTGCCGGTCGCGCGGGTCAAGGTGGGCGTGTACGTCGTCAGCGGACTGTGCTCCGGCATCGCCGGGCTGCTGTTCTCGTTGTACATGCTGTCCGGCTACAGCCTGCACGCCGTGGGCATGGAGCTCGACGCGATCGCCGCCGTGGTGATCGGCGGCACCCTGCTCACCGGCGGCCGCGGCTTCGTGGTCGGCTCTGTGCTCGGCGTCCTGGTGCTCGGCACGATCCAGACGTTCATCTCCTTCGACGGCACGCTGAGCTCCTGGTGGACCAAGATCGCGATCGGCGTCCTGCTGCTCGCCTTCGTGGTGGTGCAGCGGCTGGTCACGAGGCGGCAGCCGTGAGTGATGCGAAGCGCACACGGCCCGCGGCGACCCGCGCACCTGTGATGGCCGACGTGGCCCGGCTGGCCGGGGTGTCCCACCAGACCGTCTCGCGGGTGATCAACGGGCAGGCCAACCTGCGTCCAGCGACGCGGATCCGCGTGGAGGAGGCGATCCAGCAGCTCGGATACCGGCCGAACTCAGCAGCCCGCGCGCTGGTCACCCGTCGCTCCGCGACGATCGGCGTGATCGGCTCCAAGAGCGGGTTCTGGGGACCCAGCTCCATCCACCGCACCGTGCAGGCGGCCGGCCGGGAGGCCGGGTACTTCGTCAGCTCGGTCAACGTGCCCGACCTCACCCGCGCCACCGTCGCGGACGCGGTCGAGCACCTGCGCGACCAGGGCGTCGAGGGCATCGTGCTGATCGCCGCGAACGACGAGGCGCTCGAGGTCGCCCGCGCACAGGAGGCCGTCGGCACCCCTGTCGTGGTCGTGGAGGGGTCGCTCTACCAGGCCCGCTGGACGGTCGGCGTCGACCAGGCAGCCGGCGCCGAGCTCGCCACCCGCCACCTGCTGGACCTCGGCCACACCGAGATCGTGCACCTCGCCGGGCCGCTGGCGTGGACCGAGGCGCGTGCCCGGCTGCAGGGCTGGCAGAACGCCATGCACGGCGCCGGGCTGCGGCTCGCGCCGCACCTCGAGGGTGACTGGACGGCAGCGAGCGGCTACCGGCTCGGGGCCGAGCTCGCCCGTCGTCCGGAGGTCACCGCGGTCTTCGCGGCCAACGACCAGATGGCGCTCGGCCTGCTGCGGTCGCTGTGGGAGGCGGGCCGGTCGGTGCCCCGCGACGTCAGCGTGGTCGGCTTCGACGACACCCCGGAGGCGGAGTTCCTGATCCCGCCGCTGACCACCGTCCGGCAGGACTTCACCGAAGTCGGTCATCGCGCCATCGCGATGTTGCGGGCAGCCCTGGCGGAGCCGGATCCCGGCACCGACGTGCCCGACCGGCTGATCCAGCCCGAGCTCGTCGTACGGGCCAGCACGGCAGCGCCTCGGCGCTCGACGAGGAAGGCGAAGGCCTGATGCGGCACCACGATGGTCCCGACCAGTACGTCGTCGGCGTCGACTTCGGCACGCTCTCCGGCCGCGCCCTCGTGGTGCGCGTCGCGGACGGGGCCGAGCTCGGCACCGCGGTGCACGAGTACACGCACGGTGTGCTGGACGAGCAGCTCCCCAGTGGCGTGCCGCTGCCGCCCGACTGGGCGCTGCAGGTGCCCGCGGACTACCGAGACGTACTGCGCCGCGCGGTGCCTGCGGCGATGGAGGCCGCGGACATCGATCCTGCCGACGTCATCGGCATCGCCACCGACTTCACCGCCTGCACGATGGTGCCGACGCTCGCCGACGGCACTCCGCTCTCCGAGCTGCCCGGGCTCGAGGGACGACCGCACGCCTACGTGAAGCTGTGGAAGCACCACGCCGCCCAGCCGCAGGCCGACCGGATCAACGCACTCGCCGAGGAGCGCGGCGAGCCCTGGCTGGCGCGCTACGGCGGCCTGATCTCCTCGGAGTGGGAGTTCGCCAAGGGCCTGCAACTGTTCGAGGAGGACCGCGAGCTCTACGACCGGATGGAGCACTGGGTCGAGGCCGCGGACTGGATCGTCTGGCAGCTGTGCGGACACTACGTGCGCAACGCCTGCACCGCCGGCTACAAGGGCATCTTCCAGGACGGGCGCTACCCGTCCGCGGACTTCCTCATGGCCCTCGCTCCCGGGTTCGAGGGCTTCGTGGTGGACAAGCTCGACCGTCCGGTCGCCCCCCTCGGGGCTCGCGCCGGCCGGCTCACCGCCGAGGCGGCGGCCTGGACCGGCCTGCCCGAGGGCATTGCGGTCGCGGTCGGCAACGTCGACGCCCACGTCAGCGCCCCGGCCGCCCAGGCGGTCGGCCCGGGCCAGATGGTCGCGATCATGGGCACATCGACCTGCCACGTGATCAGCTCCGACGTGCTGCGCGAGGTGCCCGGCATGTGTGGCGTGGTCGACGGTGGCATCGTCGCCGGCCGCTGGGGCTACGAGGCCGGTCAGAGCGGGGTCGGCGACATCTTCGCCTGGTTCACCGAGCAGTCGGTGCCAGCGGCGTACGCCGAGGCGGCCGTCGCCGCGGGGGAGTCCGTGCACGAGCACCTCACCGCGCTGGCCGCCCGCCAGGAGATCGGCGAGCACGGCCTGATCGCGCTCGACTGGCTCAGCGGCAATCGGTCGGTGCTCGTCGACCACGAGCTGTCCGGGCTGGTGATGGGGCTGACCCTGTCCACCCGCCCTGAGGACGTCTACCGCGCCCTGCTGGAGGCCACGGCCTTCGGCACGCGCGTGATCGTCGAGGCCTTCCGCGACAGCGGAGTGTCGGTCGAGGAGTTCGTCGTGGCCGGCGGTCTGGCGAAGAACCACCTGCTCATGCAGATCTACGCCGACGTCACCCGGTTGCCGCTGTCGGTGATCGGTTCCGAGCAGGGGCCGGCGCTCGGGTCCGCGATCCACGCCGCGGTCGCGGCCGGCGCGTACGCCGACGTGCCGCTCGCGGCCAAGAGCATGGGACGGGTCCGGCGCGACGTGTTCGTGCCCGACGAGGATCGGGCCCGCCGGTACGACGACCTGTACGCCGAGTACCTCGAGCTGCACGAGCAGTTCGGCCGGCGTACCCCTGCGATGAGGCGGCTCAAGGCGATCCGCCGGGCCGCCGTCCAACGGCGCCGGGGAGGCGCGTCATGACTGCGGTCACCGACGTGAGGGACACGATCGCTGCGCTGCGTCGCGAGGTCTGCGCGCTGCACGCCGAGCTCATCCGCTACCAGCTCGTCGTGTGGACCGCCGGCAACGTCTCCGCCCGCGTCCCGGGCCGCGACCTGCTCGTGATCAAGCCCAGCGGCGTCGCCTATGACGCGCTCACGCCGGAGAACATGGTGGTCTGTGACCTCGACGGCCGGATCGTGGAGGGCGACCACGCGCCGTCGTCGGACACCGAGGCGCAGGCCTACGTCTATCGACAGCTGCCGGAGGTCGGCGGTGTGGTGCACACGCACTCGACGTACGCGACCGCATGGGCCGCGCGGGCCGAGCCGATCCCGTGCGTGCTCACGATGGTCGCCGACGAGTTCGGTGGTGAGATCCCGGTCGGCCCGTTCGCGATCATCGGCGACGACTCGATCGGCCGCGGCATCGTCGAGACCCTGCGCGACAGCCGCTCTCCCGCGGTGCTGATGCAGAACCACGGAGTCTTCGCCGTCGGCCGCGACGCCCGCTCCGCGGTGAAGGCCGCGGTGATGTGCGAGGACGTCGCCCGCACCGTGCACGTCGCCCGCCAGCTCGGAGCACCCGTGCCGATCGAGACCGACGACGTCGACCGGCTGTTCGACCGCTACCAGAACGTCTACGGCCAGAGGGCCACGGAGGCATGATGACGACCGCAGCACCCACGCCCGAGGTCTGGTTCCTCACCGGCAGTCAGGGCCTCTACGGCCAGGACACCCTCGACCAGGTGGCCGACCAGTCGCGTGAGATCGCCGCGCGGTTGGCCGGGTCCGGCGACCTCCCGGTTGCCGTCGTCTGGAAGCCGGTGCTGACCGACGCGGCCGCCATCCACCGTCAGGTGCTCGAGGCCAACACCGCCCCTGACTGCGTCGGTGTGATCGCGTGGATGCACACGTTCTCTCCGGCCAAGATGTGGATCGCCGGTCTCGACGCGCTGGCGAAGCCGCTGCTGCACCTGCACACCCAGGCGGGCGTGGAGCTGCCGTGGTCGACGATCGACATGGACTTCATGAACCTCAACCAGGCCGCCCACGGCGACCGGGAGTTCGGCTACATCCAGTCCCGGCTGGGCATCGCCCGCAAGACCGTGGCAGGTCACGTCGCTTCGCCCCTCGTACGCCGCAGGATCGGTGACTGGGCCCGCGCGGCCCTCGGTCGTGAGGAGCTCCGCGGCCTGAGGCTGGTCCGCTTCGGCGACAACATGCGCGACGTCGCGGTGACCGAGGGCGACAAGGTCGAGGCACAGCGGCGCTTCGGGGTCTCGGTGAACACCCACGGCGTGAACGACCTGGTCGCCGTGGTCGACGCGGTCGGCGACGACGCCATCGACAAGCTCGTGGTCGAGTACGCCGACGTCTACCGGGTCGCGCCCGAGCTGCTGCCGGGAGGTGAGCGCCACGAGTCGCTGCGCTACGGCGCTCGCGTCGAGCTGGGTCTGCGGACCTTCCTCGCCGATGGCGGGTTCGGCGCGTTCACCACGAACTTCGAGGACCTCGGTGGCCTGCGCCAGCTGCCCGGTCTCGCGGTCCAGCGGCTGATGGCCGACGGCTACGGGTTCGGCGGCGAGGGCGACTGGAAGACCTCGGTCCTGCTGCGCGCGATGAAGGTGATGGGCGCCGGCCTGCCGGGCGGCACGTCGTTCATGGAGGACTACACGTACCACCTGGTCCCCGGGCAGGAGAAGATCCTCGGCGCGCACATGCTGGAGGTCTGCCCGTCGCTGACCTCCCGACGACCGTCGCTGGAGATCCATCCGCTCTCGATCGGCGGTCGTGAGGACCCCGTCCGGCTGCGGTTCACTGCCGACCCCGGTCGCGGTCTCGTTGCCGGGCTCTCCGACCTCGGCGACCGGTTCCGGCTGACCGTCAACGACATCGACGTGGTCGAGCCCGACGAGCAGCTGCCCCACCTGCCGGTCGCCTGCGCCGTCTGGGAGCCGCGGCCCTCGCTGGCGACCTCCGCCGAGGCGTGGCTCATGGCGGGTGCGCCGCACCACACCGTGCTGTCCACGGCGGTCGGCCTCGACGTGGTCGAGGACTTCGCCGAGATGGTCGGGACCGAAGCCGTCGTCATCGACGACGACACGACCGCGCGCGGCATCCAGCGCGAGCTGCGCTGGAACGCCGCCTACCACCGGCTCGCGGAAGGACTGGGACGCTGAGGCAGACTGCTGGCATGGAGCAACGACCACTCGGCCGGACCGGGCGCACCGCCTCGGTCGTCGGACTCGGCACCTGGCAGCTCGGTGCCGACTGGGGTGACGTGAGCGAGGACGCCGCCCGCGAGGTGCTCGAGGCGTCACTCGTCGAGGGAGTCACCTTCTTCGACACCGCCGACGTGTACGGCGACGGGCGCAGCGAGCGCATCCTCGGCGGCTTCCTGGCCGACCATGCCGAGGAAGGGATCTTCGTCGCGACCAAGATGGGTCGCCGGATGGACCAGGTGCCGGAGAACTACGTCGCCGAGAACTTCCGGGCCTGGACCGACCGCTCGCGCGCGAACCTCGGCGTCGACCGGCTCGACCTGGTCCAGCTGCACTGCCCGCCGTCGGCGGTGATCGCCTCCGACGCGACGTACGACGCCCTCGACGCGCTGGTCGAGGACGGCACGATCGCGGCGTACGGCGTCAGCGTGGAGACGGTCGACCAGGCCCTCGACGCGCTGACCCGCCCGCACCTGGCCTCGATCCAGATCATCCTCAACGCGTTCCGGCTCAAGCCGCTGGACCAGGTGCTCCCGGCCGCCGCCGAGGCCGGCGTGGCGATCATCGCCCGCGTGCCGTTGGCTTCCGGCCTGCTGTCGGGTCGGTACGACGCGTCCACGACGTTCGCGCCCGACGACCACCGCAACTACAACCGTGACGGCAGCGCCTTCGACGTGGGCGAGACGTTCTCCGGCGTCGACTACGCGACCGGTGTGCAGGCGGCCCGGGAGTTCAGTGCGCTGGTGAGCGAGCACCTGCCCGATGTCACGCCGGCACAGGCCGCGCTGGCCTGGGTGGTGCAGCAGCCCGGCGTGACGACGGTGATCCCCGGTGCCCGCAACGCCGAGCAGGCCCGCGCCAACGCCCGGGCGGCGCAGGTGGGCCCGCTGGACGCCGAGCTCCTCGACGGCGTACGCCGGATCTACGACGAGCACTTCCGGGCCACCGTTCACCCGCGCTGGTAGCAGCCGGTCAGGAATCGAGAAGCACGGCCCGGGGCGTCCCCCTAGCGTGGTGCCGCAGCCGCACCGAGCGGCCCACCGACGAGAGGACCGACCATGCCTGCGAAGACCGCCGACGGATTCACCGCCGAGGAACGCGCCGCGATGAAGGCGCGCGCCGAGGAGCTGCGCGCCGAGGGCAAGAAGGGCGCCAAGAAGGCCGACGGCCTGCAGGCCGTCCTGGACTCGATCGCGAAGATGAACGACGACGACCGTGCCCTGGCCGAGCGGGTGCACGTCGTGATCACCTCCGCGGCACCCGATCTGGCCCCGAAGACCTACTACGGGATGCCGGCGTACGCGAACGAGGACGGGAAGGTCGTGGTGTTCTTCAAGAACGCCGGGAAGTTCAACGAGCGCTACTGCACGCTGGGCTTCGAAGGCGCCGCCGACCTCGACGACGGTGACCTCTGGCCGGTCGCGTTCGCCCTCACCGCCTGGTCGCCCGCCGTGGAGGAGAAGGTGGCCGAATTGGTGAGGGCCGCGGTCTCCTGACCGCGGCCCTCAGGGGTCCTCTGGGTTCAGGCCTGCGGCGCGATCGCGAACGCCGGCTGGCCGGCCTCGTCGACCGAGGCGTCGAGGATCTTGTCGTCGAGCAGCATGGCGGCCGACGCGTCGAGATAGACGGTGGCCCCGGCCTGTTCGACCACCTGGTCGCCGGGCTGCGCCTGGTCGGCGGCGGTGAGCTCGAGGTTGGGTTGTGGGGAGCCGTCGGTGGTGATCCGCAGACCCCCGGTCTCGCCCAACCCGATCTGGGAGGTGATCTCGTTGACGATGGTGCTGGCGTTCTCGGTCAGAGTGAGCATGGGCCCTCATCCGTTGACAACAGGTCCTCTCCACCGTCTCCGATGAGACCGGCTGACACAACCCGTCGTGCATCCCGGGCGTGTCGGCCGGCCCCGATCGGCCGGGAGCCGCGCTCAGGCGGCGTCGCTCAGCGCGTCGAACTCCTCGGCGGTCAGGTCGATCTGCGCGGCGGCGGTGTTGGACTCGAGGTGGTCGACGCTGGAGGTGCCCGGGATCGGCAGCATCACCGGTGAGCGCTGGAGCAGCCAGGCGAGCGCCAGCTGCGACGGAGTGGCGTCGTGCTGCTTGGCGGCCACGGCCAGCGGACCGTCCTCGCGCGACAGCTCGCCGGTGGCGAGCGGAAACCACGGGATGAAGCCGATGCCCTCCTGCGTGCAGTGGTCGAGCAGCGCCTCTGCGTCGCGGTGGGCCAGGTTGTGGAGGTTCTGCACCGAGACGATCTCGGCGGTCTTCTGCGCCTCCTGCAGCTGCTCGACGCTGACCTCGGAGAGCCCGATGTGGCGGATCTTGCCCTCGTCCTGGAGCTGCTGGAGCTCACCGACCTGGTCGGCCACCGGGTACGCCGAGTCGATCCGGTGCAGCTGGAACAGGTCGATCCGCTCCAGCCCGAGGCGGCGCAGGCTCATCTCGACTTCCTGGCGCAGGTACGCCGGCTGGCCCAGCGGCGTCCACTGGCCCGGGCCCTGTCGCGTCAGGCCCGCCTTCGTGGCGATCACCACGTCCTCGGCGTACGGGTGCAACGCCTCGCGGAGCAGGTCCTCGGCGACGTACGGGCCGTAGGAGTCGGCGGTGTCGAAGAACGTGATCCCGAGCTCGACGGCACGGCGCAGCACGCGGACGGCCTCGTCGTGGTCGCGGGGCGGACCCCAGACGCCTTCGCCGGTCAGCTGCATCGTGCCGTAGCCGAGGCGGACGACGGGCAGGTCACCTCCCAGGGTGAAGGTCCCGGATGCGGCGGCGAGGTTCTCGGTCACGTGGTCTCCCTACTGCGTCGACGATGTCTCTCTCCTGGTCCCAAGGCCCGTTCGGTGCCGGATGTTCCCGACGAGGACGTTCTCCTCTGGGCGGCGGCCCGCACAGATGGTGGGGTGGGCCCGTGGTGAGGACGACCGTGAACCGGGCTGTGACGTGGGGGTTGCTCGCATCCTGGGTCGTGCACGACGTGGAGGAGGTCGCCACGATCGGCTCGTACGCCGCGGCGTACGAGAGGCGGTGCGGTCGGCCGTTCGCGGTGCAGCCGGATCAGATGGCGCTCGCGGTGACGTCGATCGGAGCGGTCGTGAGCGTGGCGGCCGCGCGCGGCGCTGCGAGCGGTGGACGGTCGACGATGTTCCGTCAGGTGCTCCTCGCGCACGCCGCGCACAGCGTCTGGCACGTCGCTGCCTCGGCCGTGACCCGCAGCTACACACCGGGGGTCGTCACCGCGGTAGCCGTGGTCGCGCCGCACGGCTGGTGGGCGCTGGCTCGGCTGAGGCAAAACCGGACCTGGACCGCGGCCGACCAGTTGGTGCAGCTGCGCACGGCCGTGCCAGGAGCGGCGCTGGCGGTGGTCTCGGCCCAGCTGCTGGCCCGCCGTGCCGTCCGGCCCCGGACCGCCTAGCTCTTCCCGAACCCCGCCTCGCGTGCCTTCACGATCGCCTCGGCGCGGCCGTTGGCGTGCAGCTTGGCGTAGATCCCGGAGACTGTGTTGCGCACGGTCTTGTTGGAGACGAACAGCCTGCGCGCGATCGCGTCGTTGCTCGCCCCCGACGCGAGCAGGTCGAGGACCTCGCGTTCCCGGTCGGTCAGGTCGGCCAGCGCTGGTGGCGCTGACGGGCCCGGAGCCGGCGCCCGGAACAGGTCCGCCACCCGGCCGGCGAGCCGGGCGCCGAACACCATCCCGCCCTGGTGGGCGGCACGTACGGCGGCGAGCACCTCCGTGGCACCGGAGCCCTTGAGCAGGTAGCCGGAGGCCCCCGCCCGGATCGCGCTGACCACCGTGTCGTCGTCCTCGTTCATCGTGAGCATCACGACCCGGACGCCGGGGTGGTCCGCGGTGATCCGCCGGGTGGCCTCGATCCCGTCGAGCTCCCCGGGCATCTGGATGTCCATCACCACCACGTCCGGCTGCGTGGAGGCGACCAGCGCGAGCGCCTCGACGGCGTCGGCGGCCTGGCCGACCACGCGGGTGCCGTCCATGGCGGACAGCAGCGCGACGAGTCCGTCCCGCACGATGGCGTGGTCGTCGACCACGACCACGCTGATGTCCTCGTCGCTCATGAGGGCTCCTTCCCGGTCGTGCCCAGCGGGAGCACCGCCCGGACCACGGTGCCACCCGAGGGTGGGCAGCTGACGTCGGCGCGGCCGCCCAGCTCGGCGGCACGCTCGCGCACCGAGAGCAGGCCGACGCCGGTCTGCACGTCCTGGCCGATCCCGACGCCGTCGTCGCTGATCTCCACGACGAGGTCGGTGGGCGTGCGTTCGAGGCGCACCCGGGCCGAGCCGGCCCGGGCGTGCCGGACCACGTTGGTCAGCGACTCCGCGACGACCCGGTACGCCGCCACCTCCACGGCCGCCGGCAGGGCACCGGGATCCGTGGCGGTCACCTCGACGGGCAGCGGCTGGGTCTCGGCGAGCTGACGGATCGCACCCAGGAGGCCCCGGTCGTCGAGGGCGGGCGGTCGCAGGTCGTGCACGAGACGCCGTACGTCGGCGACGACCTCCTGCACGTGCCCGCCGACCTGGGCCAGCACCTCATGCGCGCGGGCCGGCTGCTCGTCGATCAGCAGCCGGGCGGTCTCGAGCTGGTAGACGACGCCGGCCATCGCGGGACCGAGGCCGTCGTGCAGGTCGCGGCGGATGCGGCGGCGCTCCTCCTCGCGCGCGTTGACCAGCCGCTCGCGACTGGCCTGCAGCTCCTCGGCGAGGCTGCTCGTACGGGCCGCGGTGGCGGCCTGGCGGATCAGGTCGCCGAGCAGGAGCTCGTCCTTCGCCGAGAGCCGGCTGCGCAGGCCGCGGGCCGGGAGCACGAGCCGGCCGACGACGGTGTCGCGGTAGGTGATCGGCAAGGTCCGGACGTCGACCGGCCGGACGCCGTGGGTCGCGGTCAGTCGCTCGCCGCCGGAGCGGTCGACCTCGACGGCGACGTAGCCGACCCCGAACGCGTCGGCCACGGCCCGGGCGACCGCGCCGAGCTGGGCCGGCCCGTCCTCGATCGACTCCAGGCTGGCGGCCAGACCGGCCATCACGTCGTACCGGTTGCCGCGGCTGCCCAGGATCCATGCCTGCACCACACCGTTGAGGCGCTGCCGCAGCGGCCCGTAGCCGAGCGCGGTGACGAGCAACACGACGGTCACCAGCTGCCGCTCGCCCAGGCCGCCCAGCGCGTGGGAGAGCAGCGCGACCACAAGCAGGTCCAGGCCCAGCAGACAGAAGGCAACCGCGCCGAGCACGAGGGTGCGGACCAGCAGGTCCTCGACCGGTACGACGCTCGGCCGGACCACGCCGACGGTCATCGACGCGACCGGGAGGACCGCAACGGCGACGATCACCGCGTCCACGGCCGACCCGAGGTCCGCGACCGCGACAGCCGTGAGGGTCAGCGCCATCACCAGCACCGCCCAGATCAGCCAGCGCATCCGGTCGCGGTCGGCGCTCGTCGACCGGCGGTACCGCAGCACCGCGCTGACCATCGCGATCAGGAACCCGGCGACGGTCAGCACCCCGCTCACCGGGCGGAGTGCGTCGGCCGACGCCAGCGGCGACAGGGTCAGGTAGTTGAGGTCGACGTCGGCCGGCAGGTCGGCCACGTCGGGCATGGTGGTCGCGGGCGTGAGTACGACCAGAGCCGCGGCCACGACCATGCCGGCGAAGGACGCGATGCCGAGGCGGCCCAGCCACCCCGCGAGGAACCGGCCGGTCGGGAAGATCAGGAGCAGCAACGCGATGCTGAGCGGGAGCACCGAGCCGAACCGGTTGAGGAACCACAGCGCCAGGTTGCCCCCGGCACGGACGCCGTCGGCGCTGATCGCGACCCGGACGTAGGACTGGGAGAACCCGTCCAGCACCCAGACGGCGGCGATCGGGAGCAGCGCCCAGCCGAACCGCTGCGCGGGATCGTCCCTCGCGACCAGCACGGCGCACAGCGCGATCGCCAGCCCACCTGCGGCGTACGTGACGCCGTAGCCCTCGGCGAGGTCGGCCCCGGGTCCGCGCTCCGGCCCGGTGACGTCGAGCACGAGGGACGCGACCACGAGCAGCAGGCTCGCCACGGCGACCACCCAGGCGGCGACGTACGCCGTCCTGGGGGAGAGCCGTTGGCCCGGCATCGTCGATGCCGGGCCGCCGGTCGTGGTGGTGGTGCTCATGGGTGGTCGTACCGTAGTTCGCCGGTCGCTCAGGCGTCCGCGGAACGGTGCGCCCGGTCGCCGGCCAGGAAGCCGACCGAGGTGACGACCAGCCACAGCGCGGCCACGGGGCCGGCCATGTACTCCAGCGGCGAGATCCCGAGCAGCATCGCCAGACCGCCCATGACCAGACCGACGCGGCCGATCCAGCGCGGCACGGTGCCCAGCCGGCTGGTCGCGTGGACCGCGACGCCGGCGAGACCGGCGAGCACCCAGACCCACGGGATGGTGCCGATCCAGTTGTTGTACAGCGAGGCCGAGGAGTCCGGCACGGTGTTCTGGTCCCCGGTGGCGAAGGCCATCATGAACTCGGTGTCGAGGCCGGCGCCGAGCACGGAGACGACCGCGGTGCCGAGCAGGCCGGAGAACGCGATCGTCGGGGCGATCGAGTCGCCGGCGCCGCGGCGCAGCCGGCGGAACAGGCCGGCCGCGAACACGACCATGAGGATCGCGCCGAGCGTGGTGATGGAGTGGAATGCGAACAGCACGCCGGTCTTGTCCTCCAGCGCCTTGGCGATGCCGTCGGTGGTCCCCTTGAACTCGTCGCGGTAGACCACGTCGACCATCGAGGAGGTCACGATCGTGGCGACGCCCAGGAGACCGGCGCCGACGCCGGCCAGGGCCCAGAGCCGCGAGCTGCTGCGCCGGGTCGTTGCCTGCTCGCCAGGGAAGTGGAGGTCCGAGCGGACCGGGTTGCTGGTGGCGACATGAGTGGACACGGTTCTGCCTTTCTGATCGGCCGGGGCACGTCGCCTCCGGCAGTGACCAGACAGTGCTGGGCCCGGTGTCCCGCTGCACAGGGACAACGGGGCAAGGGTTGTCCCGTCCTCGAGGCCGCTGCCGGGGCCGGAAAACCGATGGCCGCCGGTCCTAGGCTGATCGCGTGCCCTCGCGGTTCCTTCCGACCGGTGAGAACCACCGGGTCACCACGCTCGAGCTGCTCTTCGACCTCGTCTTCGTCTACGCCGTCACGGCGGTCAGCGAGAGCGTCGTCCGCGACCTGACCCTGGTCGGGCTGGCTCGCGGGCTGGTCGTGATGGCGCTGATCTGGTTCGGCTGGACGGCGTACGCCTGGCTGGGCAACCAGGCCCGTGCCGACGAGGGCCCGTTGCGACTGTCGATGTTCCTGGCCATGGCCGGCTTCTTCGTCGTCGCGCTCACGATCCACGAGGCGTTCGGCGACCTGCCGGGTGGCCTCCCCGGGCCGGTCGTGTTCGTCTCCGCGTACGCCGTGATCCGGCTGGCCCACCTGGTCATCTACTGGATCGCGGCCGGTGACGACGCCGGACTGCGGCACACCATCGAGCGCACCCTGCGGACCACACTGGTCGCGCTGGCGCTGCTCTTCGCCGGCGCGATGATCAGCGCCGACGCGCGGCTCGCGGTGTGGACGGCCGCGGTGCTGGTCGACTACGTCGGGGTGTTCGTCGCGGGCGCGCAGGGCTGGCGGATCGCCGCGCCCGGCCACTTCGCCGAACGGCACGGGCTGGTCGTGATCATCGCGATCGGCGAGTCCGTGGTCAGCGTTGCGGTGGCCGTCTCGCACGCCGCCATCGACTGGTCCCTGCTCACGGGTGCGCTGCTCGGCATCACGCTGGCGATGACGTTGTGGCGGACCTACTTCAACGCGATC
>DATAKN010000041.1:0-14736 GCA_036261595.1 Marmoricola sp. | reverse complement strand
AGGGTTGCCTCTTGCTCGCCGGCAGCCAGTCGGCAGCCATGACCACCGCCTGCAGGAGCTGAAACCCGTGGCCAAGAAGCCCGTCTCCACCGTCGACAACGTCGTCTCCCTCGCCAAGCGACGCGGGTTCGTCTTCCCGTGTGGCGAGATCTACGGCGGCACCCGCTCGGCCTGGGACTACGGTCCGCTCGGCGTCGAGCTCAAGGAGAACATCAAGCGCCAGTGGTGGCGGGCGACGGTCCAGTCGCGTGACGACGTCGTGGGTCTGGACTCCAGCGTGATCCTGCCTCGCCAGACGTGGGAGGCCTCCGGCCACGTTGCCACGTTCACCGACCCGCTGACCGAGTGCCAGTCGTGCCACAAGCGTTTCCGGGCCGATCACCTGCAGGAGGCGGTCTTCGAGAAGTTGGCGAAGAAGGACGACAGCCTGACCTCGCCCGACGACGTCGACCTCGCGACCGTCGCCTGCCCCAACTGCGGCACGCGCGGCGCCTGGACCGAGCCGCGGCAGTTCTCCGGCCTCCTCAAGACCTACCTCGGCGTGGTCGAGGACGAGTCCGGGCTGCACTACCTGCGCCCCGAGACCGCGCAGGGCATCTTCCTCAACTTCGCCAACGTGGTGACCTCGAGCCGCAAGAAGCCGCCGTTCGGCATCGCCCAGATCGGCAAGAGCTTCCGCAACGAGATCACGCCTGGCAACTTCATCTTCCGCACCCGTGAGTTCGAGCAGATGGAGATGGAGTTCTTCGTCAAGCCCGGTGAGGACGAGGAGTGGCACCAGTACTGGATCGATGAGCGCACGCAGTGGTACGTCGACCTCGGCATCCGGCCGGAGAACCTGCGTCACTACGAGCACCCGGCGGAGAAGCGCAGCCACTACTCCACGCGCACCGTGGACATCGAGTACCGCTTCAACTTCGCGGGGTCCGAGTGGGGTGAGCTCGAGGGCATCGCCAACCGCACCGACTACGACCTCAGCGTGCACTCCAAGGCGTCGGGCGCCGACCTGTCCTACTTCGACCAGGCGGCCAACGAGCGCTACGTGCCCTACGTGATCGAGCCGGCGGCCGGTCTGTCGCGCAGCCTGATGACCTTCCTCGTCGACGCCTACACCGAGGACGAGGCGCCCAACACCAAGGGCGGCGTGGACAAGCGCACGGTGCTCCGGCTCGACCCCCGGCTCGCCCCGGTCAAGGTCGCGGTGCTCCCGCTGAGTCGCAACGAGGACCTGTCGCCGCGAGCGAAGGCCGTGGCGGCCGAGCTGCGTCGGCTGTGGAACGTCGAGTTCGACGACTCCGGCGCGATCGGCCGCCGCTACCGCCGCCAGGACGAGATCGGAACTCCGTACTGCGTGACCGTCGACTTCGACACGCTCGAGGACGGTGCGGCCACCGTGCGCGAGCGCGACTCGATGAGCCAGGAGCGGGTGTCTCTCGACGGCCTGGCCACCTACTTCGCAGAGCGCCTCGGCGCGTGCTGACCTCCGCCACGCGGCGACCGAGGCTCCGCGTGAACCGTTTCCGGCCCGCACCCGTGCACAATGTCCGGGTGACTCACCCCGTCTCCCGGACCGCACTGCGCGCTGCCGTTCTGGCTGTGACCGGCTCTCTCCTGCTCGCCGGTTGCGGCGGCGGTGACGGCCACAAGCCGACCACCGAGCCCACCGTGACCCTGCCCACCGGCAACGTCCGCGTGCCCTCGGGTGTCCAGCTCACCAAGGCCGGTGCCCAGCTGAAGTTCGGCCAGAAGGCGGACGTCGCCTACGAGCCCAACGCCCAGCGCAACACCGTGCTCGAGCTGACGGTGAACAAGGCCCAGCAGGGCAGCATCGCCGACCTCAGCAGCTACGTGCTCGACGATCGCACCAAGGCCTCGGTGCCCTACTACGTCGACGTGACGGTGACCAACGTCGGGGAGGGCGACGTCGGTCAGACCCCGATCCCGCTGTGGGCGGTCGACAACTCCAACACGCTGATCCAGGCCTCGAGCTTCACGAACTCCTTCAGCCGCTGCCCGTCGACGCCGCTGCCGACGACGTTCGCCCCGAACGCCACGCTGACCACCTGCCTGGTCTTCCTCGTGCCCAATCACGGCAGCCTGACCGGGCTCAGCTTCCGGCCGCTGCAGGCGGTCGCGCCGATCGTGTGGACCGGCGACGTGACCCCCGCGTCGGCCGCGTCCACCCAGAAGAGCAAGAAGAAGAAGTCCTGAACGCTGGTCTGACCCTCGGCTCGGTCCGGGTCGGCACTCCTGTGGTGCTCGCCCCGATGGCCGGCATCACCAACGCTGCCTACCGACGGCTGTGCCTGGAGCAGGCGACCGCGCAGGGCGGCACGGGGCTCTTCGTCTGCGAGATGATCACCTCGCGTGGGCTGGTCGAGGGCGACGCGACCACCCGCTCGATGCTGGTCTTCGACGAGCTCGAGGACATTCGTTCGGTGCAGCTCTACGGCACCGACCCGGCGTACGTCGGCAAGGCGACCGAGATCCTCTGCGCCGACTACGGAGTCGGGCACGTCGACCTCAACTTCGGCTGTCCCGTGCCCAAGGTGACCCGGAAGGGCGGGGGAGCCGCGCTGCCCTGGAAGCGCACGCTGCTCGGGGAGATCCTGCAGGCGGCGGTCGGCGTGGCCTCCCGGTACGACGTACCGGTGACCATGAAGACCCGCATGGGCATCGACCCGGAGCACCTGACCTACCTCGACGCGGGCCGGATCGCCGAAGAGGCCGGTGTCGCGGCGATCGCGCTGCACGGCCGCACGGCGATCCAGGGCTACTCCGGCACCGCCGACTGGGACGCCATCGCGCGGCTGGTCGAGCACGTCTCGATCCCCGTGCTCGGCAACGGTGACATCTGGGAGGCAGCCGACGCCCTCCGCATGGTCGAGCAGACCGGTGCCGCCGGTGTCGTGGTCGGTCGGGGCTGCTTGGGCCGGCCCTGGTTGTTCCGCGACCTCGCCGCTGCGTTCGCCGGGCCCACGGCGGTGGGCGCTCGCGCGCTGACCCTGCCGACCCTCGGCGAGGTCCGCACGATGATGGCCCGCCATGCCGAGCTGCTGTGCCGCGACATGGGCGAGGAGCGGGGCTGCAAGGAGTTCCGCAAGCACGTCTCGTGGTACATCAAGGGCTTCCGGGCCGGGGGTGAGCTTCGCCACGCCCTCGCCCTGGTCTCCACGCTCGAGGAGCTCGACCGACTGCTCGGCGAGCTCGATCCGGACGAGCCGTTCCCCGAGTCCGTGCTCGGGGCTCCGCGGGGGCGGCAGGGCGCCCCCCGCAAGCGGGTCGTGCTGCCCGAGGGCTGGCTGGACGACACCGACGGGCGCGGCCTCGTCGTCCGCGAGGACGCCGACGAGACCACCGGGGGCTGAGCTCGGACCACGTGTCCGGTGGAGCGACTCACGCCGCCGATGTCCACTTTGTGGCGAGTTCGATTGGCCGTGACCCGCCCTGCCGTGTTCTGATGTCAGGGCTCTTCCGGGGGAGCGCGCCCTTGTAGTCAACGTTAGGACGACTCGTGACCCGAGGCAGACACAGCCTTGCGCCACAGAAATCCAGCAACCGCCGCCGCGTGGCCTACCTCGCGGCGCCCCTGGTCACGACCGCTGTCGTCGGACTCGGGGTGGCGCTCACCGACGGCACCGACGGCTCCGTCGACGTCACCCGGTACGCCGCCGGCGACATCGCCGCGGGAGCCCGCGCCGGAGCCGCTGCCGACCCCATGGCCGCGCCGACGGAGCGCGTCATCGCCGCATCCCGCGACCGCGACCGCCTCGCGGTCGCCCGCCTGATGAACCCCGCGGTCACCGGCCGGCTCTGGACCACCGAGGACCTCGACCTGCGGTCCACCCCGACCCAGGACGCCCGCGTCGTGGGCGAGGTGAAGGCGCTCACCCGGGTCGCAGTCACCGGTCAGCGCAGCAACGGCTACGCCCAGGTGCTCGTCGGTCAGGGCGCGCAACGCACGGTCGCGTGGGTCACGCAGGACTACCTCGCCGAGCAGAAGCCCACCGATCCAGCCCACCTGCCGTTGAGCGACCAGCCGTGCCCCGACTCCTCCGTCGAGCACGGGCTCGTGCCCGGCGCCGTGCGGGTGTACCGGGCGGTGTGCCACGCCTTCCCGCAGATCACCAGCTACGGCGGGTGGGCCAACCGTGGCGAGCACGCCAGCGGCAAGGCGCTGGACATCATGAACAGCGACGTCACGCTGGGCAACGAGATCGCGGCGTACCTGCAGGCGCACGCCTCCGAGCTCAACATCTTCGACGTGATCTGGCGCCAGCGGATCTGGACCACGCAGCGGGCCGCCGACGGCTGGCGCTCGATGCCGAACCGCGGCTCGGCCACCGCCAACCATATGGACCACGTCCACGTCAGCGTCTACTGAGCGCCAGACGCCGCTAATCCGGTGGGCGGAACACTCCCGGGCCGCCTAGGGTTGCTCCACTGTGAGTGAGCCGTCGACGCGTCCCGAACCTGACGGCGCACCCGACTCCGGTCGCTCTTCCCTGCGCGACGGCTTCGCGGTCCTCGGGGTGGCGATCCGGCGGCAGCCGTGGATCTTCACCGTCTCTACGCTGGGCAGCATCCTGTTCGGTGCCCTCACCGTCGCCGATGCGTGGGTGCTCGGCTGGGCGACCAACCACGTGCTGCTGCCCGCCTTCGACACCGGCACCACGACAGCGGGCGCCCTGCTGGCGGTGATCGCGCTCTTCCTCGGGGTCGCGATCCTGCGCGCGGTCGGCATCGTCGCCCGGCGGCTCGGAGCGGGCGTGATGCAGTACCGGCTGCAGGCGGCGTACCGGCGCGAGGTGACCGCGCAGTACCTCCGGCTCCCGATGTCCTGGCACCAGCAGCACCCCGCCGGGCAGCTGCTCTCCAATGCGAACTCCGACGTCGAGGCAGCCTGGGCTCCGATCGCTCCGCTGCCGATGGCGGTCGGCACGCTGGCGATGGTGCTGATCGCGGTGGTGCAGATGCTGGTCGCCGACCTGACCATGGCCGCCGTCGGCCTGATGGTGTTCCCGCTGGTGACCGTGGCGACGCTGACCTACCAGCGGTTCGCCTCGCCGCTGTTCACCCGCATCCAGGCGTTGCGCGCCGAGCTCAGCGAGGTCGCGCACGAGTCCTTCGACGGCGCGATGGTGGTCAAGACGCTCGGCCGGGAGAGCGAGGAGACCGCCCGGTTCGCCGAGAAGGCCGAGCAGCTGCGTGATCTCGGCATCCGCGTCGGGCGGATCCGGGCCCTGTTCGATCCGCTGCTGGAGGCGCTGCCCGGCTTCGGCGTCCTCGGCGTGCTCGGCGTCGGCGTCTGGCGGATCCGACACGGGGACGCCAACCCGGGCGACCTGGTCACGGTCGCCTACCTGCTGACGATCGTGGCGTTCCCGATCCGATCGATCGGCTGGCTGCTCGGTGAGTTCCCGCGCTCGGTGGTGGGGTTCCGCCGGGTCCAGCGCGTGCTCGACGAGCCGGTCCAGACGTCGTACGGCGACGCCCGCCTGGGCCACGCGGGCACCGCCGCGCGCCTGGAGGTCGACGACCTGGCCTACTCCTACCTGCCGCGGCAGCGGTTGCTCTCCGGCCTCTCGTTCGCCGTCGAGCCGGGCCGCACGGTGGCGATCGTCGGCGAGACCGCCTCGGGCAAGAGCACGCTCACCACGCTGCTCACGCGGCTGGTCGATCCTGGGGCGGGTCGTGTGCTCGTCGACGGGGTGGACCTGCGCGACCTCGCTCGCGGCGAGCTGGCCCGCCACGTGGCCCTGGTGCCCCAGACACCGTTCATGTTCGACGACACCGTGCGCGGCAACGTGACGCTCGGCGAGGACGTGCCGGACGAGGACGTCTGGGCCGCCCTGCGGACCGCGCAGGCCGACGGTTTCGTGGCCGCGCTGCCGCAGGGACTCGACTCCCGGCTCGGCGAGCGCGGCACGAGCCTGTCCGGAGGTCAGCGGCAGCGGCTCTCCCTCGCGCGGGCACTCGTCCGCCGCCCGCGGCTGCTCGTGCTCGACGACGCGACCTCCGCCGTGGACCCCGAGGTCGAGGCCCGGATCCTTGCCGCCCTCCGTCGATCGGGAGGCGGGTCCACGCTCGTGCTGATCGCCTACCGCAAGGCCACGATCGGGCTCGCCGACGAGGTGCTCTACCTCGCCGACGGCCGGATCGCCGATCGTGGCAGCCACGCCGACCTGCTCGAGCGCAACCCGGCGTACGCGCGGCTGGTCAACGCCTACGAGGAGGTGCCCACGTGAGCACCACCGCGACGGCCGGCACCGCTGGCACCAGTCTGGCCACGGGCGATGAGATCTCCGCCTGGCAGACGATCAAGCGCGGCGCGGAGATCTCCCCCGAGCTCAAGGACGGTTTCTGGGGCACGCTGCTGCTCGCGCTGCTCGGCACCGCCGGACGCGTGGTCGTCCCGATCGTCGTCCAGCAGACGCTCGACCGCGGCATCAACGGGCCGCACGGCGTCGACCTCCCGTTCGTGGCCCGGATGGCGGTCCTCGCCGCCGTCGCGCTGGTGCTGACCGGGGCGTCGTCGTACCTGATGACCGCGCGGCTGTTCACCACCGCCGAGCGTGGCCTGGCGACGCTCCGGATCAAGGCGTTCCGGCACGTCCACGACCTGCCGTTGCTCACCCAGAACACCGAACGCCGCGGCTCGCTGGTGTCCCGGGTGACCAGCGACGTCGACCAGGTCAGCCAGTTCCTCGTCTTCGGCGGGATCATCGGCATCGTCAGCGTCGGGCAGGTCCTGGTCGCGACCCTGATCATGCTGTTCTACAGCTGGCAGCTGACCATCGTGGTCTGGGTCTGCTTCGCGCCCCTGTTCCTGTCCCTGCGCTACTTCCAGCGCCGGCTGTCGGCGGCGTACGGGGTGGTCCGCCGGATGGTCGGCCAGATGCTCGCAGCGGTGTCCGAGCCGGTCGTCGGCGCGCTCGTGGTCCGCACCCACGCCATCGAGGACCGCACCCAGGCACGGATCGACGACGCGATCGCGCGCTACCAGGACGCGAGCACCAGGGCGCAGGGCCTCACCGCGTTCTCGTTCTCCCTCGGTGGGGTGTCGGCGGGCCTCGCGAACGCGCTGGTGCTCGTCGTCGGCATCTGGCTCGGCCAGGGGCATCTCTGGGCCGGGCACGTCACTTCCGGCGAGGTGCTCGCCTTCGCCTTCCTCGTCTCGTTGTTCGTCAGCCCCGTGCAGATGGGTACGCAGGTGCTCACCGACGCGCAGAACGCGATCGCCGGCTGGCGGCGGGTCATCGGCATCCTCGACACCCCGGCAGACCTCGACGACCCGGGGGAGGCGGGCGAGAGCCTGCCGCACCGGCCGCTCGACGTGGAGTTCGACCACGTCGACTTCGCCTATCCAGGTGGCCCTCTGGTGCTCCGCGACGTCGACCTGCGGATCGAGGCCGGCACCCGGGTCGCGGTGGTGGGAGAGACCGGTTCGGGCAAGACCACCTTCGCCAAGGTGCTCACCCGGCTGGTGGACCCGGTCGCCGGCTCGGTCCGGCTGGCCGGCCACGACCTGCGCACGGTGCGTTTCGACTCGCTGCGCCGCCGTGTCGTGCTGGTACCCCAGGAGGGCTTCCTGTTCGACTCCACGCTGCTGGCCAACACGGCGTACGGCGACCTGGACGCGACCCCCGACGACGTACGCCGGGCCGCGGCCGAGCTCGGCCTCTCCGACTGGCTCGACTCGCTCCCGCTCGGCCTGGAGACACGGGTCGGCCAGCGCGGGGAGTCGATGAGCGCCGGCGAGCGGCAGCTGGTGGCGCTCCTGCGCGCCCACCTGGCGGACCCTGACCTCCTCGTCCTCGACGAGGCCACCAGTGCGGTCGACCCCGCGCTCGAGATGCGCATCGGCCGGGCCCTGGAACGCCTCATGTCGGGGCGCACCAGCGTCACGATCGCGCACCGGCTCTCCACGGCCGAGAACGCCGACGAGGTGATCGTCTTCGACCAGGGTCGCGTCGTGCAGCGCGGCCCCCACGCCGCACTGGTCGCCGAGGGCGGCGTCTACGGGCGGCTCCACGCCTCCTGGGTCGCCCAGCACGGGTAGGCGCGGATCGGTCCCCATAGGCTTGCCCGGTGAGCTCCCTCGATCCCGACATCGCCGCCCGCCTCAAGCGCAACGAGCAGGGCCTGGTCCCCGCGGTGGTGCAGCAGCACGACACCGGTGAGGTGCTGATGCTCGGCTGGATGGACGACGAGGCGCTGCACCGCACCCTCACGACCGGGCGGGGCACGTTCTGGAGCCGTTCGCGCCAGGAGTACTGGGTCAAGGGCGAGACCTCCGGACACCGCCAGCACGTGGTCGAGGTGCGCCTCGACTGCGACGGCGACACTCTCCTGGTCAAGGTCGACCAGGAGGGGCCGGCCTGCCACACCGGCACGCGCACCTGCTTCGACGCCGACCTGCTCACCGATGGCTGAGCCGGCGGCGCGCCGTACGGGCTTCGCGCCCACGGCGGGCCTCGGGCTCGCGACCGCAGCGTTGTCCGCGGTTGCCTCCGCCAAGCCGTGGTTCCGGCTCGCGCCGCACGGCCGAGCGACGGTGGGCATCCCGGCCGGTCAGACGACCATCGACATGCCGCTCGCGCTGGCGCTGTCGCTCGTGGTGCTCGCCGGCTGGGGCGCCCTGCTGGTGTCCCGCGGCGTGCTCCGGCGGGTGGCGGTCGCCATCGCGCTCGCCGCTGCGCTCGGAGTCGTCGCCTCGGTGGCGAGAGCACCTTTCGTTCTCCCTGACGACCTGCGCCGCAACGTCGGCCCGGTCGCCGCAGGCGTCGGTACCGACCCCACCGGCTGGTACGTCATCGCCGGCATCGCGGCGGTGCTCTCGGCGGTTGCCCTCGGCGCGGCCTGGTGGCTGGTGCCGCGCTGGCCCACGATGAGCAGCCGGTACGACGCGCCGGCGACCCGAGCCACGGCGGCCGACGCCGCGACCGCCGACCAGAAGGACCTCTGGAAGGCGCTCGACGAGGGACATGACCCAACGGACACGAGCGGTCCGTCGTCCCCCTAGAATGCTGACGCCCGGCAACGAGAACGGCAAGAACTGAGGAGTTCCCCCCATGGCCGACAACCACGGCAACACCCCCGCAGCCTGGACGGCCGTCACGATCGCCCTGGCCGCCTTCGTGGTGGGTGGCGTCGGGCTCATGGTCGGCTCCATGGCGACGTTCTGGGTCGGTGTCGCGCTCGGCCCGATCTCGCTGCTCGTGGGCTATGTGATGGCGCGGATGGGTTACAACTCGAGCCACTGATGGCCACTCTCGCGCGCGACCCCGGACTCGACGGGGCTCGCGCGCGCCGGCTCGGTGCCCCGCTCGCGACCGCAGCCACGGTCGGTGCGGCCGCTCTGGCCTTGCGGTTCCGGGACCCCCACCGTGAGGGTTCGTGGGGCGTGTGCCCGTTCAAGATCCTGACCGGCTGGAACTGCCCGCTGTGCGGGGGCCTTCGGGCCGTCAACGACCTCGGTCACGGCCAGCTGAGCGCGGCCGCGCACAGCAACCTGCTCTTCGTCGGTCTCGTGCTGCCCCTCGTGGCCCTGCTCTGGGCCGGCGCCGTCCGCCATGGTTGGACCGGCCGAGGCAGGCCTCTGTCGCCGCGAGCGGTGAACCGCCTGACACTCGCCCTCGCCGTCCTGGCGGTCGTCTTCACGGTCTACCGGAACACGCCCTGGGGCGCTGCGTGGAGGGCCGCGTAGGGGTCGCCTGCGTTGCCTGCGGCGCTTGTGTGCCTGCGGCACACGGGTCGGCGCCCCGGTGGGGGTGGGCCGGTCCGGTCACGGCCCGCGAACGGGGGCGGCGCGTCGCAGGCACAGCACTGCGGGCGGTTGCGGTTTGCGGGCCTGCGCCGCGGCCAAGCCCCTTGAGTGTTCGCCGACCGCGCCCGGCCCGTCCCACCGCGGCCAAGAGCCCCGACCCGGGTGGTGGAGAACCTGGATGGGTCCACCAGCACTCGTGCGAACGGCCCGCCGGTGGGCCCATCGCTTTTCCATCACCCCGGACGGCCGGACCCGGTGACACCAAGGCCGCCGCAGGCACCCGCAACCGCCCTCCGGACCACCGCACGGCTCCGGTTGAGCCGCGTGAGAACCTTGGATCGGCCCCTCGGCCGACCCCGACCGCCCGAACTTGTGAGGCTGCTCCATGTCTGTGCTCGACGACATCGTCGCCGGTGTGCGTGAGGACCTCGCCGGGCGTCAGGCCGACGTACCGGAGGAGCGGCTGCGCGAGCTGGTCGACCAGGCTCCGCCCGCGCGCGACCCGATGCCGGCGTTCCGGGCGCCCGGGCTCAGCGTGATCGCCGAGGTGAAGCGCCGGTCGCCGAGCAAGGGAGATCTTGCCGAGATCCCCGACCCTGCGGCGCTGGCGGGCTACTACGCGGCCGGGGGTGCCGATGCGATCTCGGTGCTCACCGAGGCACGCCGGTTCGGCGGCAGCCTGGATGACCTGCGTGCGGTACGGGCCGCCGTCGACACCCCGCTGCTGCGCAAGGACTTCGTGGTCACCAGCTACCAGGTGCTCGAGGCTCGGGCGGCCGGTGCCGACCTTGTGCTGCTGATCGTGGCCGCGCTCGACGATGCCACGCTCGCCCGTCTCCACGACGAGGCCCGCGCACTGGGCATGACGGTACTGGTGGAGGTCCACGACGAGGCGGAGATCGCGCGTGCGCTGGCGATCGGTCCTGAGCTGGTCGGGATCAACGCCCGCAACCTCAAGACCCTCGACGTCGACCCGGACACCTTCGGCCGCCTGGTCGGCCTGCTGCCCGACGAGGTGGTGAAGGTCGCCGAGTCCGGGGTCAGCGGCCCCGACGACGCGGCCCGCTACGCCGCCGAAGGTGCCGACGTGGTGCTCGTCGGCGAGGCCCTGGTCAAGGACGGCGACCCGGCCACCGCGGTGGCCACGATGCGCACGGCAGGAGCGACCCGATGACCGGTACGACGCCCGAGGGCAGCTACGGCGACTTCGGCGGGCGGTTCATGCCCGAGGCGCTGATCGCCGAGCTCGACCGGCTGACCGCGGTCTGGCACGAGGCGATGGCCGACCCGGAGTTCACCGGTGAGTTCGACCGCATGCTCCGTGAGTACGCCGGCGTGCCCAGCCTGCTCTACGACGCCACCCGGCTCTCCGAGGTCGCCGGTGCCCGCATCCTGCTCAAGCGCGAGGACCTCAACCACACCGGTGCCCACAAGATCCGCAACGTGCTCGGGCAGGCGCTGCTGGCGAAGCGGATGGGCAAGACCCGGATGATCGCCGAGACCGGCGCCGGACAGCACGGCGTCGCGACGGCCACCGCGGCGGCGTACCTGGGCCTGGACTGCGTGGTCTACATGGGCGAGCTGGACACCAAGCGGCAGGCGCTCAACGTCGCGCGCATGCGGCTGCTCGGCGCCGAGGTCAGGGCGGTCGCATCCGGCAGTCGGACCCTCAAGGACGCGATCAACGAGGCGATCCGCGACTGGGTCGCGAGCGTCGACCACACGGCGTACTGCTTCGGCACCGCCGCCGGCCCGCACCCGTTCCCCGCGATGGTGCGCGACTTCTGCCGCGGCATCGGCGACGAGGCGCGTGCCCAGTGCCTCGAGCTCACCGGCGCCCTGCCCGACACGATCACCGCCTGCGTGGGCGGTGGTTCCAACGCGATCGGGCTGTTCACCGCGTTCCTCGGCGACGCCGACGTGCGCATCGTCGGCTTCGAGGCGGGCGGCGAGGGCGTCGACACGCCCCGCCACGCCGCCACGATCACCGCCGGCGCCGTCGGCGTGCTGCACGGTGCGCGCACCTACGTGCTCCAGGACGAGGACGGCCAGACCATCGAGTCGCACTCGATCTCGGCCGGCCTCGACTACCCGGGTGTCGGCCCGGAGCACGCCCACCTGGCGAAGACCGGCCGTGCGGAGTACCGGCCGATCACCGACGCCGAGGCCATGGACGCGCTCGCCCTGCTGGCCCGCACGGAGGGCATCATCTGCGCGATCGAGTCGGCCCATGCCGTCGCCGGTGCGCTGAAGCTCGCCAAGGAGTCACCGCGCTCGACCATCCTGGTGAACCTCTCCGGTCGCGGCGACAAGGACATGGAGACCACCACGACCTGGTTCGGCCTGGGCGACCCGGCGGAGGTCACCTCATGAGCACCGCGAAGGCGTTCGCCGCGACTCGCGCCGAGGGCCGCGCCGCGCTGGTCGGCTACCTGCCTGCCGGGTTCCCGACCGTGGAACGCGCGGTCGAGGCGCTGAAGGTCATGGTCGACGCCGGCTGCGACATCATCGAGGTCGGCCTGCCCTACAGCGACCCCGTGATGGACGGGCCGACCATCCAGGCCGCCGCCCAGCTGGCGCTCGAGGGCGGGGTCCACATCACCGACGTGCTCCGCACGGTGGAGGCCGTGGCCGCGACCGGCACCCCGACGGTGATCATGACCTACTGGAACCCCGTCGAGCAGTACGGCCGCGCCAGCGGACGGACCGACGGGCTCAGCGGCGTGGAGCGGTTCGCACGAGACCTCGCCAGCGCCGGGGGAGCGGGTCTGATCACGCCCGACCTGACCCCGGACTCCGGACCCGAGTGGATCGCCGCCGCCGACGAGCGTGACCTGGACAAGATCTTCCTGATCGCACCCTCGTCGACCGACGAGCGGCTCGCGATGACCACCGCCGCGTCGCGGGGATTCGTCTACGCCACCGCGGTCATGGGCGTCACCGGTGCGCGCGAGAGCACCAGTGACCTGGCCGCCCCACTGGTGGCCCGCGCTCGCCGGACGATCCAGGACCAGGGCAGTGACCTGCCGATCGGCGTGGGCCTCGGGGTCTCCAACGGCGACCAGGCCGCCGAGGTGGCGTCGTACGCCGATGCGGTGATCGTCGGCTCGGCCTTCGTGCGCACGCTGCTCGACGCGCAGGACGACCGGTCCGCCGGCCTGGCCGCCCTCCGCGCCCTCACCGAGGACCTCGCCCGGGGCGTCCGGCGTGGCTGACCGGCCCGGGCGCCGGCTGCTCGGGGTTCTCCTCGCTCTGCTCGGTCTGGCCCTGGCCGGCTGCGGTGGCAACGGCAGGCAGCCGGACGCGGTGTCGGGCCTCCAGGGCGGCGACAACCACGGCTACCACGGCACCTACCTGGACACGCCGTACGTCGTCCCGTCGCTCCCGCTGCCGGACACCACGGGCAAGCCCTACGACCTCGCGACCGCGCCCGCGCCGGTGAAAGTCGTCTTCTTCGGCTACACCAAGTGCCCGGACATCTGCCAGGTGGTGATGAGCACGATCGCCAGCGCGGTGAGCCGGCTCGACGCTTCGCAGCGTGACCGGGTGCAGGTCGTGTTCGTCACCACCGACCCGGCTCGCGACACCCGGACGGTGCTGCGCACCTACCTCGACCGGCTCGATCCAGCCTTCGTGGGGCTGACCGGTGACCTGAAGCAGATCGTCGACCTGGCCGAGCCGCTCAAGGTCTACATCGAGAAGGGTGCCAAGCTGCCCAGCGGTGGCTACGACGTCACCCACACCACCGAGGTCTTCGCCGTCGCCGGCGACCAGGCGAAGGTCGCCTGGAGCCAGGACACGTCGCCCTCCGACATGGCGGCTGACATCATCAAGCTGCTCGCGTCCTGACGAAGGAGACACCGTGACCGCGCCGTTCCTCACCGCCTTGTTCATCCCCAGTCCCGGGCAGGGTGTGTGGCACATCGGCCCGGTGCCGATCCGTGCGTACGCGCTGTGCATCATCGCCGGCGTCGTCGCCGCGATCTGGCTCGGCGAGCGCCGCTGGCAGCAGCGCGGCGGGCGCAGCGGTCAGGTCGGTGACATCGCTCTGTGGGCGGTGCCGTTCGGGCTGGTCGGCGCACGGCTCTACCACGTGGCCACCGACCACGACCTCTACTTCGGCGCCGGCCGCAACGCCTGGGCGGCGCTGGAGGTCTGGCACGGCGGGCTCGGTATCTGGGGCGGGATCGCCGGTGGCGCACTCGGTGCCTGGATCGGCTGCCGACAGGCCGGCATCCGGTTCCGGCCGCTGGCCGACGCCCTTGCACCTGGACTGCTGCTCGCGCAGGCGATCGGCCGCTGGGGCAACTACTTCAACCAGGAGCTGTTCGGCGGGCCGACGAGGAAACCCTGGGGGCTGGAGATCGACCGCGCCAAGATCCCCGACGGCGTCGACATCTCGAAGCTGCCCGGGCCGCCGTACACGTTCCACCCGACGTTCCTCTACGAGAGCCTCTGGAACCTGGCCGCGCTGGGCGTGGTGATCTGGCTCGACCGCAAGCTCCGGCTCGGTTTCGGTCGCTGCTTCGCGCTCTACGTGATGGCCTACTGCGCCGGTCGCGCCTGGATCGAGTCGATGCGGGTCGACACGATCGAGCTGAACAACGTCGCCGGCTTCCGTTGGGGGGTGTGGATGTCGATCGCGTTGTTCCTCGCCGCCCTCGCCTACTTCGTCGTGGTCGGCCGGCGTCATCCTCGCCCGCACAGCCGCGAGGAGTCCGTGTACCTCGACGGACGCGGTCCGGCGACGCAGGAGGCCGAGACTGCCGCGGAAACGTCCACGTCGTGAGACATCCATCCCACTGAATGGGCGCGACCCACACCCGTCGGCTGATGTAGGCTGTTCTCTCCGCATGGGCCAGCGAAGTCCTGTGCAGCATGCTTCCACCCGCCGCACCGATCCGGTCCCATCGAGGGCCCGGCTGAGCGTGCGCTGAGACGACGACGGGAGAGTGCGGTGCAGGCAT
>DATAKN010000034.1:0-32096 GCA_036261595.1 Marmoricola sp. | reverse complement strand
ACCTCGACGGTGACCTCGTCGCCGACCGTGACGACCTCGCTCGGGTGGTCGATGTGCTTCCAGGACAGCTCGGAGACGTGCACCAGGCCGTCGACCCCGCCGAGGTCCACGAACGCACCGAAGTTGACGATCGAGGAGACCACACCCTTGCGGATCTGGCCCTTCTGCAGCTGGGTGAGGAAGCCGTGGCGAACCTCGGACTGGGTCTGCTCGAGCCAGGCCCGACGCGACAGCACGACGTTGTTGCGGTTCTTGTCGAGCTCGATGATCTTCGCCTCGAGCTCCTTGCCGACGTACGGCTGGAGGTCGCGCACGCGGCGCATCTCGACCAGCGACGCGGGCAGGAAGCCGCGGAGCCCGATGTCGAGGATCAGACCGCCCTTGACCACCTCGATGACGGTGCCGGTGACGACGCCGTCCTCCTCCTTGACCTGCTCGATCGTGCCCCAGGCGCGCTCGTACTGGGCGCGCTTCTTGGACAGGATGAGGCGACCTTCCTTGTCCTCCTTCTGGAGAACGAGGGCTTCGACCTTGTCGCCGACCTCGACGACCTCGTTGGGGTCGACGTCGTGCTTGATCGACAGCTCGCGGGACGGGATGACGCCCTCGGTCTTGTAGCCGATGTCGAGCAGGACCTCGTCACGGTCGACCTTGACGATGGTGCCCTCGACGATGTCGCCGTCGTTGAAGTACTTGATGGTCTCGTCGATGGCGGCGAGGAAGTCCTCCTCCGAGCCGATGTCGTTGACTGCGACCTGGGGGGCGTCGGAGAGAGTGGGGGTGATGGTCATAGGGGAATGGATCCTCAGGGGTGGACAGGTGTCGTGCGGGCGCGCGTCGAAATCGGTTTCACCATCACGGGATGTGGGAGGCGAGCGAGAGACTGCTAGGTCTGAGACTCAGGCAGACTTCTGGCGCATCTGACAGGGTACGGCGTGCTGCCCACCCCCGTCCAACCGATGCGCAGGACGCCGAGACGGCGCCGGGTGGGATCATCGTCGCATGGAGGAGGCCGAACACCGACCGGTCCGTGTCGAGCGCAGGCCCGTCGATGAGCACGACTCCCTGAGCGCCAACCGCGCCGACTGGGACCGCTACGCCGACGAGTACCAGTCCACCCACGGCGCGTTCCTCGGCGACGCGGGCTTCCTGTGGGGCCCGGAGGGCGTGCGCGAGGACGACCTGCGGGCGCTCGGCGACGTCACCGGCCGCCGCGTCCTGGAGCTCGGCTGCGGCGCCGGGCAGTGCTCGCGGTGGGTGCTGGCCCACGGCGGCTGCCCGGTCGGGCTCGACGTCTCGATGCGCCAGCTGCAGCACAGTCGCCGGATCGATCTGGATCTCGGCACGACCGTGCCGACCGTCTGCGCCGGCGCGGCCGCGCTGCCCTTCGCCGATCGCTCGTTCGACATCGTGTTCTCGGCGTTCGGCGCCCTGCAGTTCATCGCCGACGCCGACGCGCTCGTGCGTGAGATCGCCCGCGTGACCCGGCCCGGCGGACGCCTGGCCTTCTCGGTCACGCACCCGACGCGGTGGATGTTCCCCGACGACCCCGGCGAGGGCGGGCTGCTGGCGAGCCAGTCGTACTGGGACCGCACGCCGTACGTCGAGATCGACGACGAGACCGGCGAGACGGCGTACGTCGAGCACCACCGCACCCTCGGCGACTGGGTGCGCGCCCTGGCCGCCGCGGGCTACCGGCTCGTCGACCTGGTCGAGCCCGAGTGGCCCGCCGACCACGACCGGGTGTGGGGTGGCTGGAGCCGCTTGCGCGGCCTGCTCACCCCAGGAACCGCCCTGTACGTGGCCGATCTGGGCGAGCCGAGTTGAGCCGTGGCGGCGGCGGTCAGGAGAGCGACGCCTCCAGGCCGGGGTCTCCGCGTTCCCCGGCGTACTCGTAGGACCGGGAGCGGCTGGTTGCGCCGATCACCAGCACCGCGCCTCCCAGGAGAGCCAGGGCGCCCAGGACGTATCCGACGAGCGGCACGGTGTGCTCGGTCAGCTTCAGCTGGGCGATGTTGTCCTTGGCATCGTGCGCGAAGCCCGAGACCGTCGCCGGTGTGAACCCGATCGTCATGTCGAGCGCCGGATCGCCATTGGCGAGCGTGCGCACGTCGTGCTGCTTCTGGTCGATGATCGCGCCCGTCTTCGGCTCCACCCACACGCTCTTGGTGAGGTTGTAGATGCCGTCGATGCCGGGGCCGAGCGAGATCGGTGCGTCCTTGATCTCCGAGTCGAACCGGTACACCCGGACGCCCTGGATCGACTCAGTGCCGACGTACTTGGCGACCGTCGTGCCGCCCTTGGTGCCGTCCCAGAGGGCGTAGTCCTTGCGCTCGGTGTTGAAGGGGAACTTGTTGACCAGACCGGAGTACTGGACGCTGGTCTTGACGTACTTCGCGTCGTTGACCGCCTCGCCCGTGTGCCGGTCCGTCGCGAACACCTCGACACTGTCGGTGATGACACGCTCGTCGGTGCCGGGCAGGCAGTCGGGCGGGTTGTCCTTGTCGATGTTCACGCAGGTCGTGCTCGTCCACACCGCGACGTTCTTGTCCGACCGCTTCGGGTCGACACGCGTGAGGCTGTAGACCTTGACCGGGTTGTTCTCCACCTGCCCGGTCTGCGCGTTCAATTTGTCGACCGTGCCACTGAGGTAGGTCGTCGAGTTGACGTCCATCGGGACCCGCTCGGCGCGGGCTGGCGCCCAGGCCTGCGCCATGGCCCCGATACCGATCAGGAACGCTCCCAGCAGGAGCAACACCCATCCGGACAGCATCCTCTTCACGCCGAACCATCCCTCCCAGTCGGTCAGTCGTGGCCGAACCCTAGCAGTTACCGGCGAGTTCGGTGCGACGAACGTCACGCTTGGTGACCACCGACCTCAACTGGGCAAACCGGTCACCCGCGTCGGCGATGACGGCTTCCACGACCGCTCTCGGTTCTGCCCAGACCGCCCAAAACGTTGTGTCATAGTCCTCTCGTGCGTCACCGTCGGGCCCCCCTTCGTGAGCCCGGCTCTCCGGGCCGCGCCTCGCTGCGCCTCCGGCCGCGTGCGTCCGCGGTCGTCTGGGTCGGCTGCCTGCTGGTCGTGGCGCAGGTGCTGCTCCGAGGCTGGGCACTGGCCGGCTCCTGGTTCTACTTCGACGACATTGCGTTCATGTCGCGGGCGATGGCCTCGCCGATCACTCCGCACTACCTGATGGAGTCCTACGGCGGTCACCTGATGCCGGCCGCGTTCGCCCTGATCTGGTTCCTCACTGCGCACGCACCCTGGGTCTGGTGGCCCTGGGCCGCGACCCTCCTCGCGATGCAACTCCTGGCAGGACTCGGGATGCTGCGCCTGCTGCGTTCGATGTTCGGGGACCGTCCCGTCGTGCTCGTCCTCCTGGCCGGCTACCTCAGCTACGTCTTCACCCTCTCCGCGGGGGTCTGGTTCGCCGCGGGCATCAACCAGCTGCCCATGCAGATCGCTCTGGTCTTCGGGCTGCACGCGCACCTGGCGTACCTCCGCTCGGGCCGGCTGCGGCACGCCGTCGTCGCCCTCGCCTGGACCGGCTTCGGGCTGGTCTTCTACGAGAAGACCTTGCTGCTGTTCGGCATCTACGCCCTCGTGGCCTGGGGCTGGTTCAGCGCCGGCAGCACCCCGGAGCGCCTCCAGCAGCTCTGGGAGCGGTACCGGCCGGCCGTGATCGCCTACGGTGCGACGGCGGCGGCGTACCTGGCGGTCTACGCGGCGTACGGCCTGGACTTCTCGCCGGTCGAGTCCGGGAACCAGCGACTCGCTCCCCTGGCCTGGAACCTGGTCGGGGTGGCCGGTACCACCGGCGTGGTGGGCGGACCCCTGACCTGGCGGCCGCTCGACGTCGGATCCTTCGCCAACCCCACCGAGCCCGTCCAGTTCGTCTCCTGGCTGGTCGTGGGCAGTCTTGTGTACTACGCGCGCCAGACCCGGACGATGAGCGCACGAGCCTGGAGCCTGCTGGTGTTCACGTTGGCGGCTGACGTGATCCTGCTCGCGTCCGCACGTGCCAACATCGTCGGTCCCGACATCGCGCTCGAGTACCGCTACCAGACCGAGACCTCGGCGTTCTTCGTGCTGTCGCTGGGGCTCGCCTTCCTGCCGTTGCGCGGTGCAGTGGTCGTGAACGAGACGCGACCCGACGTCCCCCGACCGTATGAGCGCCCCATCCTCGTCGGGCTCGCCTGCCTCGCCGTCGTCGCGGCGTCCGTGGTGTCGTCCACCAGGTACATCCACCTCTGGCAGACCCGCAATGGCACGGAGAGCTATCACGCGAACGTCGCCTCGACGCTCGCGGCGGCGTACCGCCAGCGCCACGGCCCAGTGCCGCTGGCCGACCTGGCGATCCCCCAGACCTTGCTGTGGGGCTACCGCTACCCGGAGAACACCTACAGCCACGTGTTCCGGAACCTGGCCCACGAGGCGTCGTACCCGACGTCGTCGGTGGACAGCCTCTACCGCTTCGACGACGCCGGCCGACTCCGCCCGGTGGCCGTGCCACCCACCCGGCGAATGAACTCCGCGCCGCAGTGCGACGCCAAGCATCCGCAGCGCCGGACCACCGTCACGCTGGACGGGCCAGTCATCGGCGGGGGCTGGTGGATCCGGATGGAGTACAACAGCAGTCAGGCGGCGACCGTGCGGGTGCGCGCCGGAGACCAGCTCCACCGCATCCAGCTTCCTTCCGGGTTCCACAGCGTGTACTTCACGGCGAGTGGCGAATTCACCTCGGTCGACGTGGTCCGCGACACCACTGCCGACGTCTGCGTCACAGACCTGGTCCTCGGTTTTCCTGAGGCGGCCACGTCGTGAGCCTGATGCGTACGACGCGACTGCACACGGAGGCTGCGGCCGAGCACAGCCTCAGCAGCCTGATCCGAACCAGCGAAGTGATCCGTGCCTCGATCGCGCTGATCATCGTCCAACTCGGATTCCGGGCATGGGCGACGTACCGGGGCTGGTTCCATATCGACGACTTCAACTTCGTCTCCAACATGCGAGAACACGGCCCGAGCCTGTCTGCGGCATTCGACAGCTACTTCGGGCACGTCATGCCTGGGGCGATGTACCTGTCGTGGTTCAACGACGTGCTCGCTCCATGGCAGTGGTGGCTGCCCGCCACCGAGCTCGTTGTGGCGCAGGCAGCTGCCGACGTGGGCCTGCTTCTGCTGCTCGTCCGGCTCTTCGGTGTACGTCGAGGCATCTTGCCGCCACTGGCTCTCTACCTCTTCTCGGTGATCTCACTTCCCGGAACGGTGTGGTGGGCCGCCGCAGTGAACCTCCTCCCGCTGACGATCGCGCTCTTCTACGGATTGCTCGCACACCACTCGTACCTTCGGTCCGGCCGCACGCGCCACGCCGTCGCAGCGAACGCCGTGACCGTGCTCGGACTCGCGTTCAACGAGAAGACGTTGCTCGTCTACCTGGCCGTCGGCGTCTTCACGCTCTGCTACTACGCCTCGGGAGGGCTCCTGGCGCGCGCGCAGATCGCATGGCGCCTCTACCGCCCGGCGATTCTGCTCTACAGCGCGACAATCCTCCTCTACGTCGTCCTCTACGCCAGCATCGGCCGGGGGTTCGGGTACGGCGAGAGGAGGGGCCTCCCCGTGCTCGGCGTCCTTGAGAACATGGTCCTCAGGAGCTACCTCCCCGGACTGGTCGGTGGGCCGCTCTACTGGTGGCACGCACCTGACGAGCCGGGATCTGTTCCGCTGCCCGGAGACCTCCTCGTCGTGGCGAGTGTCGTCGCGGTCGGTCTGATCCTGCGCGAGCTTCGCCGGACCCGGACGATGTGGGCCCGAGCTCTTTGGATGCCCGCGCTATTCCTGCTCGTCGACGTCGCCCTCGTCACCACTGCACGCGCCTCGTACGTGGGGGCGCCGATCAGCCTCGACTACCGGTACCAGGGTGAGCTCGCGGCGATCACCGCTGTCGCGCTTGCCTGCGCTGTCATGCCGGTCAGAGGAGCGAAGGAGGGCGTGAGGGTCACGTCTTCGAGCGAGCTCCTGGACCACCCGTCACGTGTCCTGATGGCCTCTGCCGCCGCAGCCATCCTCGCTCTGTTCTCCTCCGTGACGTACCTGGGTCACTGGCATCAGGACACGAAATCACGCGACTTCGTCCAGCGGCTCACAACGGAGCTCGACGCAAGACACCAGGCCGTGCCGATCGTCGACGGGCCGGTCCCGGCCAGCATCACCAACGGCTATCGCTACCCGGAGAACCTGATCAGTCACGTGTTCGGGAACCTGTCAGACAAGCTGAGGTATCCCACGGTGTCCACGGACACCCTCTACATGATCGACGACTCCGGAGCCATCGTGCCGGCGGAGGTGCCCGCGGCTCGATCGGCACTTCCGCGTTCCGGCAGCTGCGGTTACAGGATCACTGATCGGTCCGAGCGCATCAAGCTTGACGGGCCCGTCGTCTACGGCGGCTGGTGGATCAGGATCGGCTACATCGCGTCCAACGACAGCCCGGTCGAGGTCACCGCCGGTGGCAGGACTGTCCGCTCGACGGTCAGGCCGGGCGTGCATGCTCTCTACGTCGCAGCGGGCGCCCGCCGGTTCGACGTGATCACGATCGCCGGACTGAGCCCGGGCACAACCATGTGCACGAACGACATCACCGTCGGCCGGCCCGAACCACACCAGGCGGAGGAGCCGTGACCCTCACCCGACCCGACGACCGCGCGATGATGGACCGCAGGTTCCCGACACTGAACGCCGTCAGAGCCGCCGGCGCGCTGATGGTCGTGTGCACCCACACTGCCTTCGACACCGGCCAGATCAATCGGGGATGGACCGGCGCAGCGCTGTCCCGGATGGACTTCGGCGTCACCCTGTTCTTCATCCTGTCGGGATTCCTGCTGAGTCGACCGTTCCTGCTCAACACCGCACGCGAATCGGCACATCCCTCGTGGCGCCACTACTTCTGGAAGCGATCGCTGCGGATCCTGCCGCTGTACTGGGTCGTCGTGGTCGCCGCCATGCTGCTCGACCCCAAGAACCGCGACGCCACGGTCGGTGACTGGGTCAGCCAGCTCACCCTGACCCAGCTCTACCGCCCTCACCTGCTCGCCAGCTCGCTCACGCAGATGTGGAGCCTGTGCAGCGAGGTCGCCTTCTACCTCGTACTCCCGCCGCTGTGCCTCCTGCTCACGGTCAGCCGGCGGCATCCCGGTCTGCATCTGCCGACGGTGTACCGGCGAGCCGGTGTCCTGGCGGTCGCCGGCCTCACCTGGCAGGTGGTCGTCGCGCCTCTCGGCAACCACCATACGCACTACGCCCAGTGGCTGCCGGGCATGCTCCCGTGGTTCCTCGTCGGCATGGTCTTCGCGGCGATCAGCGCGAAGACCGCGGTCACCGGCCGCCCGCACACGCTCGACCGGCTCGGTGCCGACCTGACCGGATGCTGGGTTGTCGGCGCCGCTGCCTTCGCGATCGCCTGCTCACCGGTCGCCGGCCCGCGCCTGCTGCTTGCTCCGGGCGCATTCGAGGCCGGGGCCAAGCTGGTGCTGTACACCGTGGCCGGCACCTTCCTCGTGCTCCCCCTGGTCTTCGGCCCCGAGCTGGAGGGACGCGCCCGCCTGTGGCTGACCAGGCCGGTCCCGTTCTGGCTCGGAGACATCTCCTACGGGATCTTCGCGATCCACATGTTCATGCTCAACCTGAGCCTGCGGATGACGGGAATCGAGCTCTTCACGGGACACTTCCTCACCGTGCTCGCGCTCACGCTGAGCTCCAGCATGGTCCTGGCCGGGCTGTCCTTCCGGTTCTTCGAGCGACCGATTCTCAGCGCCAAGAACGTCCGCTGGATCGTCCGCACGGAGCCGCCCGGCGTCGAGCTGGGATCGACGGCCTCCCATGGCGCCGAGGCGCCAGCCACGACCCGGGACCGGTGAGAGCGCTGTCGACGAGGTCACTCGACGCACGCTTCGTGGTTCCGGCTGCGTGGATGGTGGTGCTTCTGGCAACAGTGTTCCGCGCCTGGTCCATGCGGGGGACGTGGTTCTACTACGACGACTTCGCGTTCGTCGTGGAGGCGGCGCGACATTCGCTGACGGTCGACCACCTCATGACCACGTACTCCGGGCACCTGATGCCGGCAGGCCGACTCTTTGCCTGGTTGGCGATCCATCACGACAGCCTCGACTACCGCCCCTTCGCGATCGGTCTCCTCGCGTTCTTCGCCCTCGCCGGAGCTGGCATGGTGCGGCTGCTGCTCGCGCTGTTCGGCCCCCGCTGGGGCATCCTGCCGCCCCTCGCCGTGTTCGTGCTCTCCCCCCTGCTGGTCGAGTCGACGCTGTGGTGGTCGGCGGGGATCAACCAGTTGCCGGCCCTCGCCGGAATCGTCTGGGCACTCGACGCCCACGTCCGCCACCTCCGTTCCGGCCGAACACGTTCCTTGCTGGCATCGCTGGCCTGGGTGGTGTTCGGCCTCGCATTCGCCGAGTTCACCCTCCTGCTCTATCTGTTCCTCGTCTTCGTCACGCTCGCCTATTTCGCGCACGGGTCATTCATCGAGCGGGTCCGCCACGTATGGGACCAACACCGGCGTGCCGCGCTGGCACACGGCGCCGTTCTCGGCGCCTACGCCGCCGTCTACCTGCACTCCGCCCGGACCCCGTTCCCCGGTGGGCAGTCCCATCCTCTCCTCACGTACCTCTACAACATGGGCGCGAAGACGTTCGCCACGACCGCAGTCGGCGGCCCTCTGTCGTGGAACAAGGTATGGCCAGCGGGGATCGAGGTCGCCCCCTCAGACCCCGTCCTGATCCTGTCGTGGGCCGCACTGGGGGCACTCGTCGTGGCGGCCAGGCGAAGTCGGGCCCGGAGCATGCGTTCCGTTCTCCTGGTACTGCTCCTGCTCTCGGTCAAGGTGCTGCTCCTCAGTACCGAACGGGCCGTGTTCGGCCCCCAGTTCGCGTTGGACGTTCGGTTTGCCTATGACGTCACGCTGGCCTTCGCCCTGGCCCTCGGGTTGGCCTTCATCCCCGTTCTGGGAAGCGGAGAAGGTGCAGAACAGGTTCAACGCAACCCGCTCGTCGATGACGGCCGGGTCGTGATCGCTGCGACTCTTGTAATGGCCGTTCTTGCGACGATCAGCACAGCGCGGTTCCCCGTCCGGAACCTGAGCGAGGAGGAGAGTCCGCGTTCCTACGTCGAGCACGTTCGCTCGAGCCTGACGAGTATCGGCGGACCCGTCCAGATGGCGCCGGGTGCCGCACCCGCATACGTCACCGCGGCGACGGAAGTGCGTTACCAGACGCTCCTGCCACTCGTGTCAGACCGCTTCGTCTTTCCGAAGGTGGCCGTCGATGAGGTCTACGTGACCGATGCACGCGGGCATCTCGAGCGGGTGCGGCTCAAGCCCGTACGTCGCAACGCCGAGCCGGCGGACCACGGCACCACCTGCCCCTTCGAGGCTGCAAACGGACGAGTCGCCGTTCCCCTCGATGGACCCGTGATGGGTTACGGCTGGACCCTCCAGATCTCCTACACGTCCTCAGAAGCAGTCAACGGCACCATCTCCATCGGTGGTGTCCACACGAAGACACGGCTCCCAGCCGGACAACACGTGGTCACTCTGCCCGGCGACGCGCAGTACGACTCGGTCCGGATCTCGGGGATCGAGCTAGGAACCAGGTTCTGCGTCCAGCACGTCGTGCTGGGAACCATCCAGCTCGACTACTGATGCCGGAGCCGCGTACCGGGCGCGGCGAGTTGCAGCCGCGGCGATGACCGCTGCCAGCGCGAGCATGCTGCACGACTGCGTCCAGGTCAGCGCCCAGTGCTGCTCCGCGATCTTCGACCACGTCAGTCCGACGCCGGCCGCGGCGAGGGCCGTTGCCGCGAGTGCGCTCCACGCAGCCCGGTACGGCAGCAGCAGCCCGAGACCCACGGCCGCCAGGCCGCCGACCAGGCCGACCCACCCGGCCAGCAGCCCCCCGGCCACACCGACCACGACCAGGTCGAGCACTCCGGCACGTCCGGCCACGAGCGGCGGCCGGTCCGGTCGACGCCGCGACCGAGGCCGGACGATCGCCACGACCAGGACGAGCAGCACGAGCGCCGCGCCGCCACCCAGGAGGACCTGGAACTGGCGCGCCGGGTGGTACTCGAATCGCACGGTGGCCGCGGCGCCTGCGGGCACCCACCAGCCCTGCTTCCAGCCGTCGACCCGCTGAGGAGTCAGCTCGCGGCCGCCGAGCCGCGCCTGCCAGCCAACGTTGAGGTTCTGCGGCAGAGCCAGCAGGGTTCCGGTGGTGCGTGCCGGGAGCCGCACACTGACCGGGTCGCCGTTCCCCGTCCGGCCGAGCTCGAGCGGCGTCACTCGGGGAGAACCGGGGCCTTCGGCCCGGCGCAAGGTGATCGAGTCGGTTCGGAACAACCGGTTCGGTGCGGCCAGGACCTCGACCGGCGCCGTACCCAGATCGATCCGGCCGGTCCCGCAGACCTGGAGGGTCACGCTGTCACCGAGCAGCAACGTGCGCAGGCTGGCGTTGACGCTGGTCTGGATGACCTGGTCGCCCACCTTCAGCTCGGGCCCGGAGCCGCACGGAAGCCGGAGATTCGACCCTTGATCGGTGACCGGGGAGACGCCGTTGATGAGCAACTCGCTGACGCCGGGCGGGGCGTCCACGAAGGAGGTGCCCTCGACGGTGAGGGCGCGTTCGGTCTGCTGCACGATCACCGTGAGCCGCTTCGTGTTCCACGCAGGCAGCTGCCCCTCGCCCCGGTCGTCGAGGACGACGACCGCGCTTCGCTTGCCGGACCGGACGAGGAGCTGGCTCGGACGCGAAGCAGGGGCCGCCTCGTTCAGGGTCATCGAGATCGTGTGCAGTGGCGTCCGCTGGCGCAACCGCAGCTCGAGCCGGGGGAAGGCCTTCGACGACAGCCAGGTGGTGGCCGGATCACCGTCCACCATCGCGATCGTTCGCGACGCAGGGTCGAGAGCCGGAGCATCCGCCATGGTCACCGAGGCGCCGAACGCCCGCTGCAACGCCGTACTGACTCCTCGTCGACGCAGTGATCCGGTCGCGCTGAGGTCGTACTCCCCCGCCTGGGGCAGCCGGAACAGGCGCGCCAGTACGTCGCCGTCCTCACCGGGCGCCCTCAGGGACTCGTCACAGGTGACGGCTGCATCGAGCGGAACGCACACCCGGCGGTCGGGATCGCGGGTCATCGACACGGCGTCCACCTGCGAGCCGGCAGGCGGGACCGGCATGCTGAGGTAGCGCTGCGGGCGCACGTCGTCCGCCCTGACCTCGCTGATCGAGAACGATCCGGGAAGCGCGAGGTCGCGACCCGCGGCGGTGATCCGCAGCAACCGTCCCGGAGGGAGATCGAGCTGGTACACCGCCGTCCTCCCCGGCGCCGGCGCGAGCACGAGCTGTCGCGCACCGCCGAGAGAGATCTGCAGCTTCTCCACCTTGGCCGACCCGCGAGCGAGGCTCACGCTGAGCTGGCGCACGGTGCGCGGCGCGTCGAAGTCCATCTCCCACCACTGGCCGGTCGGATCCAGGTGTCGTGCCGACGACCAGGCGGTGTGGGTGTCGCCGTCGACAGCCGCTCCGGGATGCGCGCCGGCCGTCAGGGGCGGCACGGCGTCGGCGAACGCCTCGGAGGAGCTCGCGAACACACCGCTGACCCCTCCGACCCAGATCTCGGTGGTCTCCCACCTCGACTGGTCGGCGCTGAGCCGTCGGGCGTGCTCGGTGCCGACCAGCCGGTACGGCGAGTTCGGCGGCAGCGTGGCGGAGTGGTTCCAGCGGACAGCCGCGAAGTTCTCCTCCTGGCGCCGCAGGCTGTCGGTGAGCACGTGCTCGCCCACCGCCGATCCGTGGCGGACGTCACCCGCCAGAACGCGTGGGCTCGGGGTGATCGATGCCATCCCGGCGTCGAGGCCCGAGCCGGGGTCGCCGAGCACGGTGCCGGGTGAGGTGGTGAGGGTCGCCTGATCCGACGAGCGCACCTCGTAGACGTCGACGGCCCGGAACTGGGTGGACAGGCCCGTGCCCTGGACCACGCGGGTCTTGCCGTCAGGTGCCAGACGCGAGGCGCGCTCCCCCTCGAGCGGCCCGAAGGACCGGACCAGCCTGATCCCAGGGAGCCGCGCCAGCACGGCTCGCACGTACGTCGGGTCCGGCGCACCCGTGTGCAGGCGGTCGAGATCGTTGCGGACCACGAGGTGACCCACGCCGTTCTGGGCCAGGAAGTCGGCCAGCCGGTCACCGGGGTAGCCGCCTTCGATCGCCCGGGTGATCCGGTCCATCATCGAGACCGCCCCGGGTTGCGTCAGCGGGATGATGTTGCGCACCGCCCAAGGACTGTCCGCGAGTCCCTGCATGACGTCGTCGTGGACGTTGCCCCAGGTGTAGACGCCGAACGGCGAGGCCGGAAGCTCCAGCGACGTCGTCGACCGCGCGTTCTCCTCGAGATAGGACGCCACCTGGGTCCAGTAGGACGGCACCCGGTCGACACCGTCGGGCGGGGCCACCAGTCCGTTGGCCCACGGCAGCAGCATGCCGACCAGGGACAGCGCGACGGCCGCCCGCAGGACGCGGGTCGCGAGGACGGCGCCCGAAGCGCGCAGGAGAGCAGGCACGTGGGTCAGGGCGTTCGCGAGGCCGAGGGCCAGCGGCAGCCGAAGGACGACGTCGAACTTGTGCAGGTTCCGCAGCGGAGCCAGGACGCCGTCGAGCAGGTCGCGCCGGTCCGCGGCGAAGAAGCCACTGAGGTTCCCGGCGTAGCCGAAGCCCACCAGCGCGACGCCCGTCAGCACGCTGAGGACGAGGAACCGCTGGTGCCGGGAGCCGGCCACGCAGACGCCGACGAGACCCAGGGCGGCGAGAGCCATCGCGTCGAGCAGGAGGAAGGGTGTCGCCACCAGGTCGCGACCAGCGGGATAGTCGTAGCCGGCGAAGTAGGCAACCCAGTCGGAGACCCCGAGGAGCGTCCGGCTGAGGTCCGTGGGGACCGAGGTGATCGTCGCATTCTCGATGTAGTCGAGGAAGGGAGCGCTGTACCTGCCCATCAGCAGCAGTGGCCCCCACCACCAGGCTGTGGCGGCGACGGTCAGTGCGCTCCACCATGCGAGCAGGCGCCAGCGCCGAGGACCGCGCTGTCGCGTCACGATCCAGATCACCCCGAGGGGCAGGACCGCTGCGACGGCGACGGCGTTCACGCCCCCGCAGGAGGCGACGGCAAGGGCGCTCAGCGCGGCGCCTCGGCGTACGGACCCTCTCTGTGACGCCGTGACCAGTGGCAGCAGGACCCACGGGGCGAGGGCCATGGGCCACAGCTCGACCGATGCTCCCCCGATCAGCGTCGTGAACCGCGGCGTGAGCACGAAGGCGAAAGCGGAGATCACCTGGGTCACCGGCGAGCCGATGGCCAGACGCTGCGCCAGCCTCAGCATGCCGAAGAAGGCCAGGCACAGGAGCAGCGACCACCAGGCTCTCTGCACGACCCATTCCGGGACGTGCAGAGCGTGCCCGGCCACGAAGAACGGGCCCATCGGCCAGACGTAGCCGTAGGCCTGGTTCTGGATCTGTCCGAAGTCCGCCACGGGGTCCCACAACCGCAGCCCGCGGGCGAGGAACGTCAGCGGCCGGGTGACCAGGTCGAACTTGGTGTCGGCGACCATCCGGCCACCGGCCTGCGAGAACGCGAGCGCGACGAGGACCGCGGCGTAGCCGACCTGTCGGAGAGGAGACGTCGCCCGCGGCGACCCGGCGGACGGCTCCGGGGCGACCTCGGCGGAGTCGCTCATGCGCGGGCCCCAGCGTCGTCACCGGGCCCGGAAGCGTGCTTGCGGATCACGAGCACGAGGTTCCAGGTCAGCAGCTCGCGCAGGCCAGGCACGCGGACGACGTCGACCGCCCACCCCGGCAAGTAGCGTGGAACGGCGTCGAGGACGAGACCGGCCCGCTGGCGTCGCGCCCAGGCCAGACCCTCGCCCACCGTCACCGGGAACAGCGACTCGCCGTACCGGTTCTTCGGCTCGTGGCCGTGCTTCCGCGCGTAGCGGCGGCGGGCCCGCATGCCGCCGAGGAAATGCCACGGGGCCGTCTCGTGGCCGCCCCACGGGCCGTACCAGGTGGTGTAGGACACGAAGGCCACGCCGCCCGGCTTGGTCACCCGCAGCATCTCCTCGGCCATCCGCCAAGGGTCCGTCACGTGCTCGAGGACGTTGGAGGAGTAGCAGAGATCGAAGCGGTCGGAGGCGAACGGAAGGCGCATCCCGTCACCCACGACCGTCCGGGGACCGATGTCACCGCTGCTGGACATCTCGCCGACGTCCGCATCCAGCGCCACATAGGTGGAACCTGCCGCCTCGAACGCGTCTCGAAAATAGCCCGGGCCACCGCCGACGTCGAGCATGAGAGCACCGTCGAGCCGCAGGTAGCGCCGCAGCTGCCCCACCGAGTCCTGCGCGAGAGCGGTGTAGAACCGCTGCGGGTCGTCCTGCTCGTGGCGGAAGTCGCGGAAGAGGCGCACCGAGCGGCTGAGCGTCGGGGCCCAGTCGTTCGGTCTGGACACGCGAGGACCCTACAGGGCAGCGTACCCGTCGGTAGGGATGCTCCCGGAGTCGACCCCAGCCGATCGTCTGCCAGCCGGTCCGGGGTCACGTAGCCTGTGCCGATGAGCACTGTTCCGCCGATCCTGACGGGGCGCCACGTCGCGTTCCTCAGCTGGCGGGACACCACGAATCCCGAGGGCGGCGGAGCAGAACGCTATCTCGAGGAGGTCGCGGAGGGACTGGTCGCGCGCGGCGCCACGGTGACCGTGTTCAGCGCCCGGCACGCAGATGCGCACGGGACCGCGGTTCGCAACGGGGTGCGCTACGTCTACGGCGGATCGAAGCTGAGCGTCTACCTGCACGGGATGCTCGCGCTCCTCCGGGGCCGGCTCGGCCGACCCGACGTCGTGATCGACGTCCAGAACGGCATGCCGTTCTTCACCCGACTCGTGACACGCCGCCCGGTGATCGTGCTCGTGCACCACATCCACCGCGAGCAGTGGCCGATCGTCTACCCCGGTACGGCCGGTCGCGTCGGCTGGTGGATCGAGCGGTGGCTGTCCCCTCGCCTCTACCGGCGTGCCCGGTACGTCGCCGTGTCGCACGCCACCAAGGCAGAGCTCGTGGCCCTCGGGGTCGACGAGCACCGCGTCGCGGTGGTCCACAACGGGAACGACGGGCCACGCCCGAACGTGCACCCGAAGACCGACCACCCCTCGGTGTGCGTGGTCTGCCGGCTGGTCCCCCACAAGCAGGTCGAGCACGCCATCGACGCCGTCAACCAGCTGCGCGAAGAGTTTCCGGACCTCGAGCTGACCATCGTCGGAAGCGGCTGGTGGCAGGCGGAGCTGGAAGCGTACGCCGCCCGCACCGGTGCGCCCGCGGTGTTCGCCGGCTTCGTCAGCGAGACCGTCAAGCGCGAGATCTACGAGCGCTCCTGGGTGATGGCGCTGCCGTCACTGAAGGAAGGGTGGGGCCTCGTGGTCGGTGAGGCGGCGCTCGCCGGCACGCCGACCGTGGCCTACCGGTCCGCCGGAGGCACCCAGGAGTCGATCGAGCACGACTACTCAGGTCTGCTGGCCGACACCCGGGAAGGGTTCGTCGAGGCTCTGCGGGTGGTGCTCGCCGAGCACGACACGCGGCGCAGGCTGGCCAAGGGCGCCCAGGACGTGAGCTCCCGGTTCAGCTGGGAGCACGCCCGCGCATCATTCGCCGAGGCGGTGCGTACCGCCGTCGAGCAGGGACACCCGTAACCGACCGGGTGGCGCCGACAGGCGTCAGCGGCTGGAGCCGTAGTCGATCGTCGAGCTGCTGGCGTTCCCCGGGTGCTGGCCCGCCGAGTCGACCTGGCTCGAGATCAACCCCACGACAGTCACCGCGGCCACGGTCCCTCCGGCGAGCATGGTGACCACCGAGCCGATGATCTTCACCCAGACAGCGTTCAACGTTTGTCCCTCCCTTGGACTCCCGGGGCAAACCCTAGCAGTTCAGAGGGGACGTCTTGACCCAACTTGTGATCTTCGTCGCAATCCGGTGAGCAGTCCCACGACCGGGATCGCGAGGAACGCGCCCCAGGCGCCGGCCATCAGCGCCACGTCGTACCAGGGGTTGTGCCGGAGCCGGACCGATCCGGTCAGCCTGAGCACCACGATGCCGGAGTCGGCATACAGCGTGCGGCCCACCGGCAGCGCCGTTGCCTCCGCAGTCCCGGCGACGGTGAGGTCACGGACGACGTACCGGATTCCCATGGCGGCGAGCTCCGAGGCGCGGACGGCGGGATCAGGCTCTCCGAGGATCCGCTCGATCCGAGGGACTCTCGGATCATCCCCGCCCGCGGGGTGTCCGGACACGGTGAGCACGTCGCTGGCGACGTAGTCGGGCGTGAGGTACCGGCCGAGCGGATCCAGCACCTTGCGTCCACCGTTCCAGTCCGGGGCTCGGTAGCTGCTGAACGGCAGGACGAGCAGGTCGCCCGGCGCGGCCGACTCCGCCTGAGCGAGGGCGGCGCGGGCCCGACTCCACGAGCCGGGGAAGCTGACGGCGGCCAACTGGTGGTCGGCGCCCATCGCGGCATCGGGCAGGACCATCAGCGGGAGCAGCGCGCACGCTCCCCCCGCGACGACCCGGGCCACCCGCACGGCCGGGAGGCGAGTGATCGCCTCCGCGCCCGTGGCGACCGCCACGAGCACCAGCGGCAGGCAGAGCCCCAGGTAGCGGGTGCCGTCGCGAACCAGTCCGGCCCCAGGGACGCCGGTGGCGAGCCGGTCCACGGCACCCGGAGCAAGCCAGGTGAGCACCGCGACGGCGTACCCGACCGACCAGAGGACCACGAGTCGCCACGCCACGGCGTCCCCCAGCCGGCGCCGGCTCTCTCGCGCACCGACCGCGGCGAGCACCGCGAGCGCGATCAGTCCGATCCAGGCGAGCGCGGTCCCCCTGGAGGAAGGAACCACCTCGGCGTTCCAGATGCCTCCCCCGGTCAACGCCGCGAGCGGCGCTGGCAGCACGCCCTCGGAGTGCAGCGCGAAGTACTCGGCGCCGACCAGGCCCGAGCGCCGGGGTGGGTGCAGCAGGCCGGCGACGACCCACGGCGCGTTCGCGGCAGCGGCGAGCGCCAGCAGCCTGCCCCAGAGCCGGTCCGGAGCCCTTCCGAGTCCGAGAACCCCGACGGCGAGGGTGGTCACAAGGCCGGCGCTCGCGCTCAGGGACCCGAGGGGGATCAGGGCGAACAGGGGCAGCGGAACACGGCCGTCGGCCCGGGCACGGCGGACCAGGACGACCAGCCAGGGCAGGACGGCGTACCCGAGCAGCACCGGCCAGTGGCCCATCCTCAGACGTTCCACCACGAACGGATTCCACACCGCCACGCTGATCGCCACGCAGCGCGCCACGACGGACCCGTTCACCAGCCTGCTCGCTCCCAGCCCGGCCAGTAGGAGGGCGCCGTACAGGACCAGCTTCTGCAGCACTTGCGCCGGGATCAGGTTGTCGACCACCGCCACGACGGCGTCCGAGGGAACTGCCCGCGGCACACCCGGCCCGAGGCCGAGGAAGTCGCTGCGGAGCGCGAGGTGGGGCACCCAGACCATGTCGTAGGACAGGACGTAACCGGGCAACAACGCGGGGCCGAGGAGCAGCACGGGCAAGAGCGCGGACCACGCCAACGGCAGAACGCGAGCCGCGCGACTCCCCGCCCCACGGGACCCCATGTCAGATCGGCAGGCGGCGGAACAACGGCCGCGGCACGTGGCGCAGACCGGACATCACGCCCCGCATCGCCCGCGGCACCCAGATGAGCTCGGACTTCCCGGCCACACCCGCGACAATGGCCTCAGCCACGGTCGCAGCGTCCACGGCCAAGGGCGCTTCGTCACGCCCGGCGGTCATCTTGGTGCGCACGAAGCCCGGTCGCACCACGAGAACCCGGCCGCCGGAACCGCGCAGGGCCTCACCGAGGCCCAGGTAGAAGGCGTCCATCCCGGCCTTCGTGGACCCGTACACGAAGTTCGAGCGACGGACCCGCTCACCGGCGACCGAGGACAGGGCGACGATCACGCCGTGCCCCTGCCGCCGGACCTGCCCGCCGAGAAGGACGCCGAGACTGACGGCGGCGAGATAGTTGATCCGTGCCTGCCGGACGGCCTCCTCGTGGTCCTGCCAGGAAGCGTCGTCGTCCCGCAGGACGCCGAAGGCCACCAGGGCCACGTCGATGTCGCCGGCCGCCACCACCTCCTCGAGCAGCGCAGGATGGCTCTCCTCCCGTTCGGCCTCGAAGTCGTGCACGCGTACGTCGGCACCGGCCTCCCGCAGCCGCCGTACGGCGTCGTCGCGCCGCGGACCCGGTCGGGCCGCCAGCTCGACCCGTACCGGGCCTCGGCGCAGCCACAGCTCGACGGTCGCCAGCGCAATGTCGCTGGTGCCCCCCAGCACGAGCACGGAACCGGGCTGACCCAGGGCGTCGATCACAGCATCCTCCTCACAGGCCCAACCGACGGGCCAGGTCGGACCGGAAGACCCGGTCCGGATCCATGCGCGCCCGGACCTTCTCGAACTCCTCGAGCCTCGGGTACATCTGCCGCACGGCCTGCGCACCGGCACGCGCGTCCTTGGCCAGGTAGAGCCGACCGCCGGCCTCGAGGACGAGGCGGTCCAGCTTCTGCAGGAGCGCACCGAGCCGAGGCGACGCGGGCACGTCCAGGGCCAGCGTCCATCCCGGCATCGGGAAGGACAGTGGGGCGGGATTGGCCGGCCCGAACCGCTTCAGCACACTCAGGAAGCACGGTGCCTCGGCCCGGGTGAAGTGCTCGAGGACCGCGACGAGGGTCTGCTCGGCACCGTCGGGGACCACGAATTGGTACTGGACCAACCCGCGGCTCCCGTACACGCGGTTCCAGTGGCGGACCCCGTCGAGCGGGTGGAAGAACGCCCCGATCGTCTGGATCTCGCCGGTCCTGTGCCTCGGTGCTTTCCGGTACCACATCTCGTTGAACGCCCGAGCCGTCAGCGGGGTGATCAGCCCGACCGGCGGGGTGAACGGAAACTCCGCCCGCGGCGACTCGGGCAGCGTCGGACCGCGGCCCCGCAGCTGTCTCGGGAGCTCATCTGTGCCGGCATGCTCACCGAGGGTGATCACCGACCGGCCCAGGTGCCGACCACGGGCGGTCGCGTCCACCCAGGCCACCGTGTAGGTGTGTGACCGGTCCGCCTCGCGGAGCCGGACCATCACGTCGTCGAGGTCGGCAGTCCGCTCCGTGTCGACCACCATGTGACCGCTCTGGACCGGGGTCAGGGAGATCACGGCACTGGTGATGACACCGGTCAGGCCCATGCCCCCGACCGTGGCCCAGAACTGCTCCTGGACGCGCGGGTCGTGGTCGTCCGGCCTGAGGGTTCGGCTGCTCCCGTCGGCCGTGACCAGGTCCAGGGAGCGCACGTGAGCGCCGAACGATCCCGCGCGGTGGTGGTTCTTCCCGTGGACGTCGCAGGCGATCGCTCCCCCGATCGTCACGTACCGCGTGCCCGGCGTGACGGGCACGAACCAGCCACGCGGAAGCACCGCCCGGATGAGCGTGTGCAGGTCGGTGCCCGCCGATACGCGAGCCGAGCCGTCCTGGAGCAGCTCCACGCTGCCTGGGGACGGGTCGATGACGAGCCCGCCGGAGTTCTGTGCCGCGTCGCCGTACGACCTGCCGAGACCCCGCGCGAGCACTCCACGCGGATGCGGCTGGGAGACGGTCGAGGCCAGGTCGACATCGCCCGGCACCACGGTCGCCGCCGTGGGGCTGGTGCCGCCCCATCCGGTGAGCAACCGCTGCTCCGCACGGACTTCAGGCACCGCGAACTCCCAGCCAGACCACCACGAGCCAGCAGAGGGCGACTCCCTGGAGGACCCGGTCACCGAACACGATGTCCTCCGGCTCCGCCGCCGTGCCCGCGTCGACGTCCACGCCGTAGCGCAGCATGCCGATGAGGAAGGGCGCAATGGAGATCGTGTGCCACGGAATCCCTTCGGCCGGGACGTTCTCGAACGCCCACAGACTGTAGGACATCAGGGTGGCGCCCGCGGCGACACCGGACACGAACCGCAGGTAGCTGGGGGTGTAGCGCACCAGCGAACGGCGGGTTCCGGCCTCACTGCCGAGGGTGTGCAGCTCCGAGTAGCGCTTGCCGGAGACCATGAACAGCGATCCGAAGCCAGCCACCAGCAGGAACCACTGGGAGATCGGCAGTCCGGCCGCGACGCCGCCGGCCACGGCGCGGAGCAGGAACCCTCCTGCCACGATGCTGATGTCGACCACGGGTTCGTGCTTGAGCCGCAGCGCGTACGCCAGCTGCATCGCCAGGTAGCCGAGCAGGACGGCGGCAAGCTGCCATCCGGTGAGGAGCCCCAGCAGCACGGCACACACGGAGAGGACGAACGCGACGGCGAGTGCGGTGGACACTGCCACGCGGCCGGCTGCGATCGGTCGCATCCGCTTGCGCGGGTGCAACCGATCGGCCTCGAGATCGGCGCAGTCGTTGACGAGGTACACGGCCGAGGACGCCAGGCAGAACGCAACGAACGCGACCAGTGCGGGACTGGCCACGCTCCAGCGGAACAGGTCGCCCGCGGCGAGCGGCGCGGCCAGGACCAGGACGTTCTTGATCCACTGACGCGGACGCATCGCCTGCACGACGGCCACGATGAGACTCACCGGCCGCAGTCTAGGATGCAGGCGCCACCTCGCGTGGCCGAACCGCACCCGCGCGTCGGCTCGGGCCCGCGACACCACTTAGGGTGTCCGGTGTGAGTGCCGAAGCCCGCCGATCCGCCGTGTCGTCGGCCTCCCCAGCCAAGGACAGCGTGCTGCGAGGGCCCGGGGCAATCGCGATCGCGATGGGCGTGATGAACGTCGCGACGTACGGGTTCACGATGATCGCGGCACGACTGCTCGGGCCGCAGACGTACGGCGCACTGGCCTCGCTCCTCGCCACCCTCCTGGTCATCGGGGTGCTCCAGCTCGGTCTCCAAGCGACGGCAGCCCGGCGCATCTCCGCCGAGCCGCAGCACGTGGCGCAGATCGAGAAGACGGTGCTGGGGGTGACCTATCGCGCGTCGCTCCTCGTCGGCGTGATCCTGCTGCTGCTCACCCCGCTGGTGAACCGGGTGCTCAAGCTCGACAGCCTCGGCACCGCGGCCCTCGTCGCCGTTGCGGCGGTCCCGCTCACCATGATGGGCGGTCAGGCGGGCGTGCTCCAGGGCGAGCGCCGGTGGTGGCCACTGGCGGTGATGTACGTCGCCAGCGGGGTGCCGCGTCTGCTCATCGGCACCGGGCTGATCCTCTGGCGGCCCGACGAGTTCGCCGCGATGGTCGGCATCACCGTCGGGCTCCTGCCGCCCGTCGCACTGGGCTGGTGGGCCCTGCGACGGAAGCGCGACGACGCGGTGGCCAGCGAGGAGCACGGGTTCCGGATGGTGCTGCGCGAGACCGTCCACAACTCACAAGCGCTGTTCGCATTCTTCGCGCTGTCCAACGCCGACATCGTGGTGGCCCGCAACGTGCTGCCCAACCACTCGGCCGGCCTGTACGCCGGCGGCCTGATCCTCGCGAAGGCCGTGCTGTTCCTCCCGCAGTTCGTGGTCGTCGTGGCCTTCCCGTCGATGTCCACTGCCGTCGAGCGGAGCCGCGCCCTCACTCGGAGCCTGCTGCTCGTCGGCGGCCTGGGCCTGGTTGCGACACTCGCGGCGTTCGTGCTCAAGGACGTCGCACTCGTCTTCATCGGCGGCGACGACTACCGCGAGATCGCCTCACGCCTGTGGGTCTTCGCCATCCTCGGCACCGCCCTCTCGATGCTGCAGCTGCTCGTGTACTCGGTGCTCGCCCGGCAGGGCAAGCGGTCGGCGTACCTGGTGTGGGCGGCCTTTCTCGTCGTGGTCGTGGTGGGCTACTTCGTCACCACGCTCAATCAGCTGATCACGCTCGTCGTCGCGACCGACCTGACGCTCTTCGTGGTGCTGCTGGGCCTCAGCCTCTACACGCTACGCAAGGACGGGGAGGTTCTCGCCGAACAGCTCACCGACCGCTGACCGAGACGCCGCTGGTCAGTGGGCGGCGTCGTGCCAGCTGCGGCCGGTGCCGACGGAGACGTCCAGCGGCACGGTGAGATCCGCGGCGGCGGCCATCTGCTCGCGGACGAGCGCCTCGAGCGCCTGCCGCTCCCCCGCAGCCACCTCGAACACCAGCTCGTCGTGCACCTGGAGCAACATCCGGGAGGCGAGGCCCGCCTCGCGGATGGCCCGGTCGACCTTGAGCATCGCGACCTTGATGATGTCCGCAGCGGAGCCCTGGATCGGCGCGTTGAGGGCCATCCGCTCGGCCGCCTCACGACGCATCCGGTTGTCGCTGGTGAGGTCGGGGAGGTAGCGCCGGCGACCCATGATCGTCTCGGTGAACCCGCTCCGCCGCGCTTCGTCGACCACACCACCGAGGTAGTCGCGGACACCGCCGAAGGTCTCGAAGTACTCCTCCATCAGCGCGCGCGCCTCGGACGTCTCGATCCTCAGCTGCTGGGACAGCCCGAAGGCCGACAAGCCGTAGGCCAGCCCGTAGTTCATCGCCTTGATCTTCGCGCGCATCTCGCCGGTGACCGCCGACGGCTCGACGCCGAAGACCCGCGCCGCCGTGACCTGGTGGAAGTCGCGACCCGAGTTGAACGCCTCGACCAGACCGGCGTCCTCGGACAGGTCGGCCATGATCCGCATCTCGATCTGGCTGTAGTCGGCGGTGAGCAGCTCGTCGTACACCTGGCCGTCGACCGGCGGACCGACGACGAAGGCCTCCCGGATGCGGCGACCCGCCTCGGTGCGGATCGGGATGTTCTGCAGGTTCGGGTCGGTGCTGGAGAGCCGGCCGGTGGCCGCGATCAGCTGGTTGAAGGTGGTGTGGATCCGGCCGTCGGGGGCGACCGTCTTCAACAAGCCCTCCACGGTCTGACGCAGCCGGCTCACGTCGCGGTGGCGGAGCAGATGGGCCAGGAACGGATGCTCGGTCTTCTCGAAGAGACCCTGCAGAGCGTCGGCGTCGGTGGTGTAGCCGGTCTTGGTGCGCTTGGTCTTGGGCATCCCGAGCTCGTCGAACAGCACGGCCTGGAGCTGCTTGGGTGAGCCGAGGTTGATCTCCTTGCCGATCACACCGTAGGCGTCGGCGGCCGCACCCCGGACCGCCTCGGCGAACTCCGCCTCCAGCGCCGAGAGCAGCTCCTGGTCGACCGCGATGCCCGTGGCCTCCATCCCGACCAGGACCTCGACCAGGGGCAGCTCGATCTCCTGGAGCAGGCGCGTGCCGCCCCGCTCGTCCAGCTCGGTCCGCAGTGCAACAGCCAGGTCGATGACCGCACGGGCGTGCAGCATCGCGGTCTCCGCGACCTCGTCGCCGGTCTCGAACAGCGCCGCCTGGTCGTCGGCGACCTCCTGGCGCAGCTCGCGCTTGAGGCGGCGCAGGGTGAGGTCTGCCAGGGCGTAGGACCGCTGGTCGGGCGCAACCAGGTACGCCATCATCGCGGTGTCCGTGGCGAGGCCGGCGAGCTGCCAGCCCTGCGCCCGCATCGCCAGGAGAGGACCGTTGGCGTCGTGGACGATCTTCGGCCGCTCGGGGTCCGCGAGCCAGGCGGCCAGCGCAGCGTCGTCGTCAGCACCCAGCGTCGTCACGTCGACGTACGCCGCGGTGCCGTCGCCCTCCGCGAACGCCAACCCGTCGACCCGGCCGGTGCCCGAGCCCCAGCTGCCCCGGACGTACAGCCCGACCGGCTCCGCCCCGAGCTGAGCGAGATAGTCGGCCAGCTCCCCGGAAGCCACCGTGCGGCCGGCGAGCTCGAACCCGGATTCGGCCACGGGTTCCTCGGCGGGCGCGAGGGTGTCCATGATCCGCGTGCGCAGCTCGCCGCGGAACTCGAGCTCGTCGAGCAGCTCGAGCGCGCCTTGGCGGTCCCACTCGGTGCGGCCCAGGTCGGCCGGAGCGAGCTCCAGCGGAAGGTCGCAGACCAGGGCGTTGAGCCGGCGGTTGCGGATCACGTCGTCGAGGTGCTCGCGCAGCGCCTCGCCCTTCTTGCCGGTGATCTCCTCGGCTCGGGCGATCACGTTGTCGAGCCCGTCGAACTGGTTGATCCACTTCGCGGCGAAGCCGACGCCGACGCCCGGCACGCCCGGCAGGTTGTCAGAGGTCTCCCCGACGATCGCGGCGAGCTCGGGGTAACGGGCGGGCGGGACGCCGTACTTCTCCTCGACGGCCGCGGGCGTCATCCGGGCCAGATCGGAGACTCCCCGCATCGGGTAGAGCACGGTGCTGTGCTCGGTGACCAGCTGCAGAGAGTCACGGTCGCCGGTGAGGATCAGCACCTCCATGCCCTCGGCCAGCGCCTGGGTGACGAGCGTCGCGATGATGTCGTCGGCCTCGTAACCGGCGTAGGTGAGGTGGCGGATGCGGAAGGCGTCCAGCAGCCGCTGGATCAGCGGGAGCTGGCTGCTGAACTCGTCGGGCGTCTTGTTGCGCTTGGCCTTGTACTCGGAGTACTCCTCGAGCCGGAACGTCTGGCGGGACAGGTCGAAGGCGACGGCCACGTGGGTCGGCTGCTCGTCGCGCAGCACGTTGACCAGCATCGAGGTGAAGCCGTAGACGGCGTTCGTGTGCTGACCCGTGACCGTGGAGAAGTTCTCCACCGGGAGGGCGAAGAAGGCCCGGTAGGCCAGCGAGTGGCCGTCGAGGAGGAGGAGCCGCGGGCGCTGTGCCGCATCGGTCGTCGAGGAGCTCGGGGCAGGCTGCACAGGCACGCTCCGACCCTAATGGGTGACCCCGACACTCCGTGCGGTCCGGGGCCCCGGGAGGATGACCCGCATGAGCGAGCAGTACGACGTGGCCGAGTTCCTCTCCTCGATGCCGCAGGGCATGGGGACCCTGAACGACAAGATGGGCATCGAGCTGCTGGAGATCTCACCCGAGCGGGTGGTCGCCACGATGCCCGTCGAGGGCAACACGCAGCCCTACGGCCTCTTGCACGGCGGCGCCTCGGTCGTGCTCGCGGAGACACTCGGCTCGATCGGCTCGGGCCTGCACGCGATGCCCGACAAGCTGTCGGTCGGCGTGGACATCAACGCGACCCACCACCGCTCGGCCACCAGCGGCATCGTCACCGGTACGGCGACCGCGATCCACCTGGGCCGCAGCTCGGCGTCGTACGAGGTGGTGATCACCGACGAGCAGGACCGTCGGCTGTGCACCGCCCGGATCACCTGTGCGCTGAGGCCGGCCGAGCGGTACCGCTGACGCAGAGCTAGTCGTCGAGCGTCGAGGCCTGGAGGGCTCGGCGCTGGATCGACCGGCGCTGGGCCAGCACGCGACCCAGCTGGCGGCGCGCCTGAGGGCTCCGGATCACCTCGGGGGTCAGCTTGCGGCGCATCGTCGCCGTGGTCGCGACCCGGATGGTGGCCGCGGTGGCCAGCCCGAGGCGGGCCAGGAACCGGTTCGTGTCGCGGGAGTTGCTCGCGGTGATCGCCGTGATGTGGGTGACGTCCTTCTCCTCCGCCCACGAGAGCGCCGCATCGAGCAGCGAACGCGCATGGCCGTGACGGCGGTGCTCGGGCAGCACCAGCAGGTAGGAGGTGTGCACGGCGGTCTCCGTGTGCAGCGGGCTCACCGGCGCGCGGTGCAGGTGGATCGCCGCCACCACCTCGTCGTCGACCAGACCCACGAGCATGCGCTCGTCGGGATCAGCGGCGATCTGCGCGAGTGCCCGGGTGGCCTCCTCCACCGGTCTGGGCGTGGCGTCGTTGCGACCGGCATGGGTCCACAGCACCAACAGCCCCGTCACGTCCTCTGGACGTGCATCCCGGATCTCGAGCGCACAGCGCGACATCGACGGCTCCTCCGCCCCCCATTGATCTTCGGACTCGTGAGTAGCCGACACACTACGCTCCCGTTGCGTGCGGGGGTAAGCCCCCTGCTAGCACTGTCCTCTCGGTGGGGTCAGAGGTCCCCACCGAGGTAGGCGGCCTTCACCGAGTCGTCACCGGACAGCTCCGATCCGCTGCCGGAGCGCACGATCTCACCGGTCTCCAGGATGTGTGCGGTGTCGGCCCGCTTCAGCGCCTGGGCGGCGTTCTGCTCGACGAGCAGCACCGTGGTGCCCTGCTCGTTGATCTCGCTGATGATCGAGAAGATCTGCTGGATCAGCTTCGGAGCCAGACCCATCGACGGTTCGTCGAGCAGCAGCAGCCGGGGCCGGGCCATCAGAGCCCGTCCGATCGCAAGCATCTGCTGCTCACCGCCGGACATGCTGCCGGCCGCCTGGCGCTCGCGCTCCTTCAGCCGCGGGAACAGGTCGAAGACCCGGTCGAGGTCGGCTCGGTACGCCGCCGACTTGCGGTCCTTGCGCAGGAACGCGCCCATGTCGAGGTTCTCGAGCACGGTCATGCCGGGGAAGCACCCGCGTCCCTCCGGCGACTGGCTGATCCCCATCAGCACCCGCTGGTACGGCGGTGCGTGGGTGATGTCCTTGCCGTCGAAGCGCACCGTGCCGGCACGCACCTTGCGCAGGCCGGAGAGGGTCTTCAGCGTCGTGGTCTTGCCGGCACCGTTCGCACCGATCAGGGTCGCGACCGTGCCTTCCTCGACCTCGAAGCTGACGTCACGGATCGCCTCGATGTGGCCGTAGTTCACGCACAGGCCCTCGACCTCAAGAAGCATCTTCTTCATCCACTCCCAGGTACGCCGCGATCACCGCGGGGTTGTCACGGATCTCCGCGGGAGTGCCCTCGGCGATCTTGCGGCCGAACTCCAGAACCACGATGCGGTCGGTGACCCCCATGACCAGACGCATGTCGTGCTCGATGAGCAGGACGGTGTAGCCCTGGTCGCGGACCTTGCGGATCAGCTCCATCAGCCGGACTTTCTCGGCCGGGTTGAAACCGGCGGCCGGCTCGTCGAGGCACAGCAGCTTGGGACCGGTGGCCATCGCCCGGGCGATCTCCAGACGACGCTGGTCGCCGTACGAGAGGTTGGCGGCGAGCTCGTCGTGGCGTGCGTGGATGCCGACGATCTCGAGCAGCTCCTTGGCCCGGTCGAGTGACGCCTGCTCGGTACGGCGGTGCCGCGAGGTCCGGAAGAGCGCATCGAGGAGGCCGACCTTGCTGTGCGCGTCTGCGCCCACCATGACGTTCTCGAGCACGGTCATGGACCGGAACAGCCGGATGTTCTGGAACGTCCGGGCAATGCCGAGCTTCGTGATCTTGTGCCGCTGCATCTTGGCCAGCGGCTGGCCGTTGAACCGGACCTGACCCGAGGTGGCCTGGTAGACGCCCGTCATCACGTTGAAGCAGGTGGTCTTGCCGGCGCCGTTCGGCCCGATCAGCCCCAGGATCTCGCCCTCCTGGATGTCGAAGCTGACCCCGTCCAGCGCGGTCAGGCCGCCGAACCGGATGGTGACGTCGTCGACCTCGAGGACCTTCGTGCGCTCACTCATCGACGACCCCCTCACCCTCGAGCTCCTCGATCTCCGCCTCCGCCAGCTTCGCACGCCTGGTCCGCTTCGGCGGCAGCAGGCCCTCGGGTCGCCACACCGCGAGCGCGGTGAGCGCCATGCCGAAGATCAGCAGCCGGTAGTCGGCGAAACCGCGGAACCGCTCGGGCAGGTACGACACGAGGACACCGCCGACCATCGCACCCCACCGGTTGCCGGCACCACCGACGATCACGGCTGCGACGAACAGCATCGAGAGCAGGAGCGGGAAGCTCTGCGGGTTGATATAGCCTGCCTGGCCGCTGGCGTAGAACGAGCCGGACAGACCGCCGATCGCGGCGCCGAGCGCGAAGGCCATCAGCTTGTACTTGAAGGTCGGGACGCCCATCAGCTCGGCGGCGTCCTCGTCCTCCCGAGTCGCCTCCCATGCCCGGCCGACACGGCTTGACTTGACCAGCCGGTCACCGATCAGCACGAGGATCAGAACCGTGAGGATCAGCCAGTAGTACGGGATCGCGTCTCGTGCTCCGAAGACCAGGAAATGGGTCGCGTGCTCGTGGTCGAGCGAGGGCACCAGACCGTTCCACTGCAGGCGCGGGATGGCGAAGAGGCCGCCCGGATCGAACGGTGGCGAGGGCGCCGGGCCGATGTTGTTCGGGTGCGGGATGTTCTTGATGCCGGCGGCAGCACCCACCCAGTCGAGGTTCGTGACGGTGATCCGGATGATCTCGCCGAACCCGAGCGTGACGATGGCCAGGTAGTCGCCGCGTACACGCAGCGTGGGTGCTCCGAGGATCACACCGGTGATCATCGTGACCACGACCGCGACCGGCAGGGCGAGGAAGAACGGCCAGCTGCCGTGGTAGATCGTCAGGACGGCCGTGGTGTACGCACCGGTCGCGTAGAAGCCGATGTAGCCGAGGTCGAGCAGGCCGGCGTACCCGATCACGATGTTGAGTCCGACGGCCACCAGCGCGAACGCGGCGGCCCCGAACACGACACCGCCGAAGTCGATCTGCTGGGTCGTGATGACGGGTGGCCGCAGCAGTGGCAGCGCGTAGAAGAACAGCGCGAACAGGACCACCAGCAGCAATCGGGTCGCCTTGGGCAGCTCGTTGTAGCGGTCGACCACGCCGTCCCACCACAGGCCGAGACGCTGCAGCGGCGTGAGCGTCGGTGCGCCGACGTTGGTGGCTGCCTTCGCTGTGGCGCTCATGCGCGGGCCTTCCCGAGTGCCTCACCGAGCAGCCCGGACGGTCGGACGAGCAGGATCAGGACGAGCAGCACGAACGCCACCACGTCCTTCCACTCGCTGCCGAACACCGCAGAGCCCCAGTTCTCCATCACACCGAGCAACAGACCGCCGAGAAGCGCGCCCCGGAGGTTGCCGATGCCGCCCATGACCGCGGCGGTGAAGGCCTTGACGCCGAGGATGAAGCCGGCGTTCTGGCGGGTCGAGCCGATCTTCATCATGTACAGGGTGGCGGCGGCGCCAGCCATCAGACCGCCGATGAGGAAGGTGATCTGGACGACGCGGGTGGAGTTGACGCCCATCAGCGCGGCCGACTCGGGGTCCTGCGCCACGGCGCGGATGCCGCGACCGAAGCGCGTACGCCGCACCAGCTGGTCGAGCACGATCATCATGCCCAGCGCCGCGACGATCACGACGAGGTCGACATCGGTGACCTGGTAGCCGCCGATGTGGAAGAGGCCGTGCGGCTGGATGCTGACCGGGTTCGAGTAGACGTCACGGGCCTTGCCCGGAGCCACGTAGTCAGCGAGCTTGTTGTCGAGCCCCAGCCAGTTGGCGAACCGGTCACGCAGGCCCATCGCCTCTGCCAGAGCGAAGGAGGCGCCGATCGCGGAGATCAGCGCGATCAGCTTGGGGGCGTTCCGGTTGATCAGCGATCGATAGGCCACGCGTTCGAGCAGGAGCGCGATCAGCGCGGACATGAGCATCGCCGCGACCAACGCGACCAGCAGGATGGGGACGGCCCTGCCGAGGCTCCACGTGGCGTCACCGGTGCCGTGGAGGAGGACGAACGTCCACGCCACGGCGAAGGTGCCGTACATGAACACCTCGGAGTGAGCGAAGTTGATCAGCTGGAGAACGCCGTACACCATCGTGTAGCCGAGGGCGACCAGCGCATAGATCGCGCCGAACACCAAGCCACCGACGGTGAAGTCCAGGAAGTTGTTGAAGTTGCCGAAAAGCGCGCCGAGGTCCAAGGGAGTCCTCTCAAGGGTGACCGGTTGCGGCCGGGGATCGCCCGGCCGCAACCGCTCTCAGTACTGCGGACGATCCTCGGTTACTTGATCGCCTCGGGGTTGTTGGTGTCGAGCTTGCCGCCCTTGACGAAGTAGGCGTAGATCGTCGACTGCGTGATGTCGCCGTCCTTGTCGAACGCGATCGGACCGCTGGCACCGGTGCCCTGGTAGCTGCCGATGAAGTCGTTGATGTCCTTGGCGCTCGACTTGCCGGCGTCCAGGGCGGCCAGGAAGATGTTTGCCGCGTCGTACGCCTGCGTGGAGTACAGGCCGGCGTCGCTCCCGTTGACGGCCTTGTACTTGGTGTTGAAGTCAGCTGGCGCGGGCGCAGCCGGAGCCGAGAGCACGGCGCCTTCGGCGGCAGTGGCACCTGCAGCCTTCACGAACGCGGGGTCCTCCGCGCCGTCACCGGACATGAACGTGCCCTTGAAGCCACCCTGCCGCAGCTGCTTCACCAGGAGACCGGCCTCGGTGTAGTAGCCGCCGTAGAAGACGGCGTCGGCACCGGAGGCCTTGACCTTGGTCACGACGGCCGACATGTCGGTCTGGCCGACCGAGATCTGGTCCGAGCCGATGGCCGCCGACCCGAGCGCCGACTTCACCGTGCCGGCGAGGCCCTTGCTGTAGTCCTGGCCGTCGTCGATGACGTAGACCTTCTTCGCGGCGGCCTTGCCGGTGAGGTACGACGCGTCCGCCTTGCCCTGCGCCTCGTCGTTGCCGATCACGCGGTGCCAGGTCGTCCAGCCCTGATGGGTGATGGTCACGTTCGTCGCCGAGGGCGAGATCGACGGCAGACCGGCCTCGAAGAACGTCTTGCCGGTGGCCAGCGACTCACCCGAGAAGCCGGGACCGACCAGGCCGAAGATCGAGTCGTCGTTGACGATCTGGGTCGCCAGTGCGGGTGCCTTGTCGGGGCTGCCCTGCGAATCGAAGTCCTTGACCCCGATCTTGCAGTTGGAGTGCTTGTCGGTGTACTCCTTCACCGCCAGCTTCACGCCGCCCAGCATGTTCTGCCCGAGAGCACCGGCGTCGCCGGTCAGCGCACCGAGGAACGCGAGGTTCTTGCCGCAGAGGTCGCTACCGCCGCTGGCCTTCTTGTCACTGCTGCCGCTGTTCGACGAACCGCAGGCCGCGGTGAGGGTCAGTGCGGCGACGCCTGCCAGGGCAGCAAGGCTTCGCAACGACTTCTTGGAACGGATCATCTGTCCTCCGTTGTCGGGATGGATGCGATCGACGCTCGGCACGATCACGGTTGGGCGGGACGGTAGCACCAGCAGGACCCGGGAGGGAGGCTCCGACCGGCTCGATTCTCACTGTTGCGAAGTTGTGACCGCAATAGTCCGGTTCGAAGCGTTTGGCCCGGCTTCTTGCGGCCCGGTCCAGTCCGGGATGCCGCGCCCCTCAGCGCAGGTCGACACCGTGGGTGACGACGCCCTCGGCCACCTCGCGCATCGACAACCGGAGGTCCATGGCGGTCTTCTGGATCCACCGGAACGCGTCCGGCTCGCTCAGACCCAGCTTCTCCTGCAGGACGCCCTTGGCACGGTCGACCACCTTCCGGGTCTCGAGCCGCTCGGTGAGGTCGGCGACCTCGGCCTCCAGCTGTTGCAGCTCGGCGAACCGGCTGACCGCCATCTCGATCGCGGGCAGCAGGTCGGACTTGCCGAACGGCTTGACCAGGTAGGCCATCGCGCCCGCGTCCCGGGCGCTCTCGACGAGGTCGCGCTGGCTGAACGCGGTCAGCATCACGACCGGGGCGATCCGCCGGGAGGCGATCCTCTGGGCCGCCGCGATGCCGTCGAGCCGCGGCATCTTCACGTCGAGGATGACCAGGTCGGGCCGGAGCTCCTCCGTGCGGGCGACGGCCTGCTCGCCGTCCTCGACGGCCGCGACGACGTCGTACCCCTCCTCGGCGAGCATCTCGGCGAGGTCCATCCGGATCAGCGCCTCGTCCTCCGCGATCACGACGCGGCGCCTGAGTGGTGCGTCAGCGGTCTCGGCGGGCGTCTCGGTCACACCGGAGAGGCTATCTGCGGTCTGGCTTCCGGGCAGCCATCGGGTACGGTTTGGCCTCGTTGCCCCGGTATCCCAACGGCAGAGGAAGCGGTCTCAAACACCGTCCAGTGTGGGTTCGAATCCCACCCGGGGCACGCACTGTGATGTCCCGCGACACCGTTGACAGGTGTCGCGGGACATCGTTGCATTTCAGCGGTGTCTGGGGCGAGGTCCTGGGGGTCTGCCGAGGGGCTGGTAGTCGCGGTCGGTGTCGAGGGTGAGTTCGCGGAGTAGCTCGCCT
>DATAKN010000027.1:0-2316 GCA_036261595.1 Marmoricola sp. | reverse complement strand
CTGAGGCGCCGCCGCAGGCGTTGGGTCCTGGCACTCTGCGCGGCTCTTGTCGCTGCCGGCGGCCTGGGGACCGCGTTCGCGTTCACCTCGGTTAACGACACCCAAGAGGTCCTGGTCGTCAGCAACGACATCAAGCGTGGCGAGACCATCGAGGCCGGCGACCTCGCCGTCGTGCGGGTCAGCGTCGACCCGGCGTTGACCCCGGTCCCCGGCAGCCAGAAGGCCGAGCTCGAGGGCAGCCGCGCTGCCGTCGACCTGTGGGCCGGCACTCTGCTCACCGCGCAGGCAGTCACCGACAACCTGGTGCCGGGGGAGGGAGAGTCCCTGGTGGGCATCAGCCTTACTCCCGCGCAGATGCCGTCGGAGCCGCTCTACGGCGGCGACGTCGTCCGGATCGTCACCACGCCCGGCGACCAGGGCGAGATCACCGACAAGGAGCCGGTCGCCATCGAGGCCACCGTCGTTGGTGTTAACCGGGTCGAGGAGACGGGGGAGACCGTCGTCGACGTCGCGGTGCCCGAAGCCGAGGCGGCCGAACTGGCTGCCCGGGCTGCCACCGGACGGGTCGCACTCGTCCTGGACGCCCGGGAGCGCTGAGGCATGGCGGTGATCGTCCTGGCCTCCGCGAGCGGTTCGCCCGGCGTGTCCACCACGGCGCTCGGGCTAACCCTCAACTGGCACCGACCCGTGCTCCTGGTCGACGCAGACCCGACCGGATCCTCCTCGGTCTTCGCCGGCTACTTCCAGGGCGCCCAGGAGCCGACCGGCGGCCTGATCAACCTCGCTCTCTCCCTGCGCGAGGGAACGCTGGCGGACGCGCTGCCCCGGGAGACGCTGCTGCTGGACCCCGAGGCGCCGGCCGAGCGGTCTGCTTGGTTCCTACCCGGCATCCGGGCCCACGAGCAGGCCCCCAGCCTGCTGCCCCTGTGGGAACCGCTCACCGAGCAACTGCGCGCCCTCGACCGCAACGGCCAGGACGTCATCGTCGACGCCGGACGACTCGGCCTCGCCGGCTGGCCCCAGCCGCTGATCGCTGCCTCCGACCTGACCCTGCTCGTCACCCGCAGCTCGCTGCCGGCCCTGGCCGGTGCCACCAGCTGGGCCAAGACCCTGCGGGCACAGTTCGCCGCGGTCGGTGGGCTCTCCCGTCTCGGGGGACTCCTCGTCGACGAGGAGCGACGCTGGCCCTCGCTTCCCACCGGCGCCCGAGTCCGGCCCTACACCGCACGCCACATCGCCAAGGCCCTCCAGATCCCCGTGGTCGCCTCCGTGGACTGGGAGCCCGAGGTGGCCGAGGTCTACTCCCACGGCGCCCGCAAGCCACGCAAGTTCGAGTCCTCCGGACTGCGGCGCGGCTACCGGGGCAGCACCGCCGCAATCCGGTCCATCCTCGGCGCCAACCAGGCCGCCCTCGCTCCCACGAACGGAGGCCACGCATGAGCACCAACGGACACCACCCGGAGACCAACGGCCGCGACCCGCTGCGCGCAGACGAGTGGCTTGAGGCCCGCCATGCCGCGAACCGTGAGCAGACCTCGCCGTTCGCCCGAGGACGCGGTTCCAACGGCACCCCGCCGCCCCCGCCGGTCGTCGAGGACGACGACCCGACCTCGCTGCCGATCTTCGCCGGCGCCTGGACCAGCGAAGGCGAGGGCCAGCTGCCTGGCCGCGCCCGCTCGGAGTTCAGCCTGCGCCCGCTTGTGGCGCCCGCACCGGAGGAGCACCAAGACACCCGCGGCACGGATGGCGAGGTCGAGCTGGACTGGGAGCTGATCGCGCAATACCGCGCTGAGATCTCGTCGCGACTGACCGCCCGGCTCGACAAGGAAGGTGGTCGGGTCACCGAGGAGGACCGCGAGCAGATGGGCCTCGACGTCATCGAGGAGCTCATCAAATCCGAGGCCGAGACGTTGGTCTCGACCGGCCGTCCGCCGTGGACGAAGGACCACGAGAAGGCACTCAAGTCCGCCCTCCACGCCGCCCTGTTCGGACTCGGCCGGCTGCAGCCCCTGGTCGAGCGCGAGGACGTGGAGAACATCATAGTTATCGCCCGCGGCCCGGTCTGCTCGGTGTGGCTGGAGCTAGTCGACGGCACCCTTGTGGAGGCCGCCCCGATCGCCGACTCCGAGGACGAACTGCGCGAGTTCCTCTCCGACCTAGGCGCACGGCAGAACAGGCCCTTCACCGAGGCCCGGCCGCACCTGGACCTCCGGCTGCCCGGGGGAGCGCGGCTCGCGGCCGGCTCCTGGGTGATGGCCTACACCTCCGTCGTGATCCGTCGCCACAGCATGCGCGAGGTGTCGATGGACGAGATGG
>DATAKN010000022.1:0-7368 GCA_036261595.1 Marmoricola sp. | reverse complement strand
CCGAGGGGCACCGTGACGCCGCCGACCTCGACCAGGACCTGCGCGTGATGCGCGCGAAGTACGACGCCGGCGCGGAGTTCGCGATCACCGAGATGGTGCTGCGCGCGTCGGACTACTTCGCGCTCGTCGAGCGCAGCCGCGACGCCGGCATCGACATCCCGATCATCCCGGGCATCATGCCGATCCTGAACCTCAACTCGATGCGCAAGATGGTCGAGCTGTCCGGGCGCGAGATGCCGCAGGACGTCGTACGCCGGATCGAGCAGGTCGGCGACGACGCCGTCGCCGTGCGTGCCGAGGGCATCGCGATCGCCACGGAGCTCTGCGACGAGCTGCTCGCGGGCGGCGCGCCGGGCCTGCACTTCTACACGTTGAACCGGTCGAAGGCGACGCGGGAGATCTACGCGTCGCTGGCTTGTCACGCGTAGGTCGTTCTTCTCGGGTCTTTGTTCTCGCCGGCGAGTACCTGGGGCGGACCAGTCCCGGGCGCCCCCACGAGCCAACCACCCGCTCCGCTCGTTCCTCGCTCCGCGGGGGCCAGTCCCATCCACGGCTCGCGGGGGCGCCCGTGCCTGTCCCGCCGCACGCACTCGGACCTGCTCTCGCCGGTCAGGGTGGGGTGGAGGTGTGCCGATGTCGCGCCGCTTCCGGGGCTTGCGGCGCGGTGACGTCTACGCCGGGCCGATGACCTGCGCGACCAGCGCGGCCGACAGCCCCACGCTGGGCAGGCCGGATCCCGGAGTCGTGTGGGCGCCGGCCATGAAGACGTTCTCGATCGGCGTGCGGGTGCCGAGGCGGTGGGTCAGGGTGTTGCGGCCCTGCCACAGCACGCCGAGCGGCGAGCCGCCCCACTGCTCGACCAGCTCGCGCGGTGAACGGTCGACCCGGACCTCGACCTGGTCGCGCACGTTGATGCCGGCGCGGTGGAGTGCGACCACGATGTCCTCGGCCAGCCGGCCGCGTCCGAGGATCGTCCAGGCGTGGGCGCCGTCGGGGGCGGTGCCGGTGGTCCGCAGCACCAGCGTCGCGTCACCGTGGAGCACGACCTCGGCCGGCAGGTCCGGGACCTCACCGACGATGCCGACGTGCGCGACGAGGGGCGGGATCGCCGGCATCGTGCGGGCGACGTACGACGCCAGGGCGGGCAGCCGGCGAGGATCGACGGCGCACACGACCCGGTCGGTCTCGATGCTGCCGTCGGGTGTGCGGACGGCGACCGCCCGTCCCGACTCGACGGTGATGTCGAGGGCCGGGGTGCCGGTGTGCACGGTGACGCCGCGGGTGCGCAGCCGCGCCTCGAGCACGCCGGTCAGCTGACCCATGCCCCCGGGCAGGGTCCAGGCGCCGAAGTTCTGCTCGACGTAGGACCACACGCCCTCCCACGCCGGGACGTTGCGCGGGTCGTGGCCGTCGAACGTCGCCCGGTGGGTGGCCATCAGGCGCAGTCGTTCGTCGCGCAGCTCGCGCTGCACGTGCTTGTGGAGGGTCAGCCGCGTCGACAGCAGGGAGCGGGCGTCCTTGCTGGCGTGCTCCTCGGACCAGGGCCGCTCGAACCAGTCCTTGCGCAGGGCCTCCCAGACCTCGGCGAGGTCGTCGACGTAGCCGATCCACCGACGGGAGGCCTCCTCGCCGACCGCGGTGCGGACGGCCTCGAGCTGCGCGGCGCGGCTGCCGCCCGGCAGGTCGAGCACGGTGCCGTCGGCGAAGCGGTGCTGGCGCACCGGCTCGACGGGGACCAGGTCGATCTCCTTCTCGGCGGGCCGCCCGGACTTGCGGAAGAAGTCCCTGATCACCGCGGGCAGCAGCGTCGTCGTCGGCCCGCTGTCCCAGCGGAAGCCCTCCTCCTCGACGTACCCGAGCGCGCCGCCGAGGCGTGCCGCCGCCTCCAGCAGGGTGACCTCGTGCCCGAGCTTCGCCAGCCGAGCCGCGGACGCGAGCCCGCCGAAGCCGCCACCGATGACCACCACGCGCGCCATGCGCACACCTTAGGGGCGCCCTCAGGCCGGGGCGGGACGCCCCTTCCAACGCCGCCAGCCGCGGCGAACGAGGCGGAGCAGGTGGAACACCACGTAGCCGCCGGCCAGCAGCAGGACGACGGCGACGGACAGGGCGATCCACGGATGCTGGATCGCGAGTAGCACCACGGCCACGACGGCGGCGTCCTCGGTCAGGCTCGCGATGACGTTGGACACCGGTTCGGGGGAGGCGTTGATCGCCAGCCGGCTCCCGGCCTTGACCAGGTGGCTGGCCAGCGCGGTGCCACCGCCGAGCGCGCCGTACGCCGCCTGCTGCGCGGTGCTCGCGTCGCCGGAGACCAGCAGCGCGATGGCGGTGCCGATCGCCGGACGGATCACGGTCGAGATCGCGTCCCAGGTCGAGTCGACGTACGGGATCTTGTCGGCGACGAATTCCACGGCGTACAGGACTCCGGCGGCGACCAGTACGTCGGTGCGGCCCAGCGCGTCGGGGATCGACGAGACGCCACCGACCCGGTCGGCGATCCCGAGCACCAGCACGACCAGGTAGGCGTTGACGCCGCTGGCCCAGCCGCTCGAGAACACCATCGGCAGCAGGTCCACGCCGGCAGCATAAAGGGGAGGCGACCGCCGACCGCCTCCCGTAGTTTTCGGGGCGTGGACCGTCAGGGCTGGACCGAGATCACCGACACCGACGCGCTCGTCGCCCTGCTGGGGGAGCCGATCCCGCGCGTCCGCGACAAGGTACGCCGCGAGCTCACCGACCTCGACCGCGCGTGGCTCGCCGCATCGCCGTTCTGCGTCCTGGCGACGGCAGCCGCCGACGGCAGTTGCGACGCCTCGCCCAAGGGCGATCCCGCCGGCGACCTCGTGCACGTCCTGGACGAGCGCACGATCGCGATCGCGGAGCGGCCGGGCAACCGGCGGGCCGACGGCTACCGCAACATCCTGGCCAACCCGCAGGTCGGCCTGCTGTTCGTGATCCCCGGCCGCGCCGACACGTTGCGGATCAACGGGCGCGCCCGGCTGGTCTCCTCGGCTCCGTTCTTCGACGCGATGACGGTGAAGGGGCACCGGCCGCTGGTGGCGGTCGTGGTGGACATCGACGAGGTGTTCCACCACTGCCAGAAGGCGTTCCTGCGATCGCAGCTGTGGGAGCCGGAGTCCTGGGACCCCGACGGGCGGGTGCCGCGACGCTCCGTGATCGCGCACGAGCTGGAGCCGAGCGGCAGGACGATCGAGGAGCTCGACGAGTACTACGGGCCGGCGTACCGGGAGGGTCTCTACCGCTGAGCGGTCTCGTGCTCGACCACCGAGGCGAGGGTCTCGGCGTCGCGGGCGACCACGGTGGTCCCGTCGCCGGCGGTGATGATCGGTCGCTGGATCGTCCGCGGATGGGCGACCATCGCCGCGATCCACTCGCCGCGGTGCGCCGTGTCCCGCGGCAGGTCGATGCCGGCCTCACGCACGTCGGCGGCCCGGGCCACGTCCCAGGGCTCCAGCCGCAGCCGGTCGAGCACATCGGTCAGCTCCGCGACCGTCGGCGGCTCGTCGAGGTAGCGCCGCTCGACGTAGGCGATGCCGGCGGCGTCCAGCTCGGCCTTGGCGGTGCGGCACTTCGAGCACGCAGGGTTGATCCAGATCTCCAGCGGTCGGGCGTCCGTCATCAGTTGACCTCGATCTCCTCGGCGCCGGTCATCGCCAGCAGCTCGTCGTAGGTGGTGGAGAACACCGCCGCGGGATGTCCGGCTGCGGCCCACACCTCGTCGTACTGGTGCAGGGTCGGGTCGAGGAAGGTCCGGATCGGCCGCGGGTGCGCGATCGGCGAGACCCCGCCGATGACCTGGCCGGTGTGCTCGCGGACGAACTCGGGGGTGGCCCGCTTCAGCGTCTGTACGCCGACGGCGGCAGCCGCCTTCGTCGTGTCGACCCGGTGCGCCCCTGAGGTCAGGATCAGCACGGGCACGCTCTCGCCGGAGTCGGTCGTGCCGGCGAACAGCAGGCTGTTCGCGATCGCACCGACCTCGCAGCCGAGGGCCTCGGCCGCGAGTGCCGCGGTGTGGACCGAGTCGGGGAGAACGACGATCCGCCCCTGACCGCCGAGGGCCTCGAGCTCGGCGCGGAAGCGGGCGATCGAGGGGTGCTCCGTCATGCAGCGGAAGGTAGCGCAGCCGGCCGTCGGATTGCCCGCCGGATCGGCTTGACGGCTTGTCGGCGAGCAGGTGTACCTTGGAGTCATTCGAACACATGTTCGATCAACGGCTCGGCGGTGGGTGCCTCGATCCCACCCTCCGCCGGATCACCGACAGGGCGGTCGCGCCGGCGTACGAGCCGGCCAGAGCGCGAAGGAGCAGGCAGTGCGGACCTATGACGACCCGGTGGACGTGCGCAAGGGGCCCGCGGACGGGCTCGACAGTGAGGGCGAGGACCGCCCGGACCAGTTCCTCTGGCGGGGTCGTCTCTGGCAGGTGCGCGAGGTCATCGCGCACTGGGTGGAGACCGGCGCCTGGTGGGTCCGCCGACCCGAGGACGCTCCCGGTCGGTCCGCCCTCGTGGAGCAGCGGGAGGTCTGGCGCGTCGCCGCCGCCCGGGGCCGGGCAGTCGCCTCGGTGGACGACCCGGGCTTCGGGGTCTTCGACCTGACCTTCGACTGGGCCGAGGGCGCCTGGCGCCTCGCCGGCTCACTGGACTGAGGGCGGGCGTGATGAACCTCCACCTCCCGGCAGCCACGCACTCCTACCTCGAGCGCTCGGCCGAGTCGCTGCGCGAGGCGATCACCTGCGCCGACGTGCCGCAGCGCTACGCGCTCGCCCACGTCGCCGCGCTGCGGGCGACGGCTGCGCTGCTCGCCGCCCGCGCCCAGCCGATGCCGGTTCAGCGGCGCCGGCAGAAGAACGCCTGGGTGCTGCTCACCGAGGTCGCGCCGGAGTTCTCGGAGTGGGCGACCTTCTTCTCCGCGGGTGCGGCCAAGCGGGCCGCGGCGGAAGCCGGTTCGCGCCGCGCGGTGACCGAGCGGGAGGCCGACGATCTGGTCCGCGACGCCGACCGCTTCCTCGCCCTGGTCGAGACCTCGCTCGGGCTGGCCGGTCACGCGCCGTTCCAGGTCGCCTGACCTCCGGCGCAGCAACGGGACCACTAGTGTTCACCGAATGGAACGCCCGCTCGAGCGTCGTGCCGCGACCCGCACCGCGGTGGTCTGGGAAGCGTGCCGTCGCCGCCTCGAGCGGGGTGATGGGCCCCAGACGGTGCTCGACATCGGTGGCGGCACCGGTGGCTTCGCGGTCCGCGTCGCCGAGCTCGGCCACCGGGTCACGGTCGTCGACCCGAGTCCTGACGCGCTCGCCGCGCTCGACCGCCGCGCTCGTGAGCGCGACGTGGCTGGCCTCGTCACCGGTGTCCAGGGCGACCTCGCCGGGGTCATCGACCTCGTGCCCGACGGATCGGCCGACCTGGTGCTCTGCCACGGCGTCCTCGGCCTGGTCGACGACCCGGTCGACGCCCTGGCCGTCATCGCGCGGCTGCTCGTGCCCGGCGGCGCGCTCAGCCTGCTGGTCGGGCAGCACCATGCCGCGGTGGTCGGGCGCGCGATGGCGGGTCACTTCGCCCAGGCGCGCGACGTGCTGGCCGGGGTTGCGCAGGCCGGTGACCACGAGCACCGCTTCACCGCGGACGAGGTCCGGGCGCTGCTGGATGAGGCCGGTTTCGCCCTGGCCGAGATCCACGCCGTCCGGGTGTTCACCGACCTGGTGCCCTCGGCGCTGCTCGACCTCGAGCCCGGAGCCGTCGACGGGCTGCTCGAGCTCGAGCGCGCCGTCGCCGACCGACCCGAGTACCTCACCCTGGCCGCCCAGATCCACACCATCGCCACCCACTGAGGGCCCGAGGCCGGTCGCCTCGCCGCGTGAGCGAGGTGTGCGTTGACCGCAGGCTCAGGCGCGGACCGACCCGTCGACCGCTCGGTCGACTGCCCCATCCTGCACGTGGACATGGACGCCTTCTACGCCTCCGTGGCGATCCGCGACCGGCCCGACCTCCACCAGGTCCCGGTGATCGTCGGGGGCGGACACCGCGGTGTCGTCCTCTCGGCGAACTACCCCGCCCGCGCGTTCGGTGTCCGCTCGGGCATGTCCGGCCGACAGGCGCACGACCTGTGCCCGCAGGCGATCAGGGTCTCCGCCGACTACCGCGAGTTCGAGTCGGTGTCGCGTTCGGTGATGGAGGTCTTCCGCGAGGTCACGCCGCTGGTCGAGGCGTACTCGCTCGACGAAGCGTTCCTGGACGTCTCCGGCGCCGTACGTCGCCTCGGCTCGCCGGCGAGGATCGCGGAGTACATCCGCGCCCGCGTGCACGACGAGCAACGCATCGACTGCTCCGTGGGCGTGGCGGCGTCGGTCTCGGTCGCGAAGCTCGCCAGCCGCCGGGCCAAGCCGGACGGCGTGCTCGTCGTCCCTCCCGAGGAGGTCGTGGGCTACCTGGAGCCGCTCGATGTCGGCGAGCTGTTCGGCATCGGGCCGAAGACCCGTGCGCGGCTGCACCGCCTCGGGCTGGTGACCGTCGGCGACGTGGCCCACACGCCTCGGCCGACGCTCCAGCTGCTGGTCGGACGAGCACTCGGGGCCCAGCTCCACCAGCTCGCCCGGGGCGCCGACCGGACCACGGTCACCCCGCGTCGCAGCGACCACGACCCCGACCGGAGCATGGGTGCCGACGAGACCTTCGGCCGCGACGTCGCCGACCGGGACGTGATCAGCCGCGAGCTGCTCCGCCTGGCCGGCAAGGTGACGGCTCGGATGCGCCGCGCCGGAGTGGTGGGCCGCACGGTCACCCTGCGCGTGCGCTACACCGACTTCACCACGATCACCCGGTCGCGCACGCTGTCCGATCCCACCGACGTCGCCGGCGAGGTGCATGCCGCCGCGGTCCGGCTCTTCGACGCCCTGACCGGTCGTCGCCTGCGCATCCGCCTGGTCGGCGTGCGGGTCGAGGGACTGCTCCCGGTGCACCGGGCACACCGGCAGATGTCGCTCGGCGAGCGGGAGCACGGCTGGCCCGATGCCGACCGCGCCGTCGACCGGGTGCACCAGCGATTCGGGCGCGGCGTTGTACGCCCTGCGGCCCTGCTCACCGGTGATCGCCCCTGAACCCTGGCCCTGAGTTCTGGTCGGCGAGTCCTGCCGGTGTGAATTTCCTGATCTCGGGTACCCAGTTTCCTGCAGCCTGCCTAGACTTGAACCAGCGACGTCGCACCGCCGTCGCACCGGATTCCTTGGGAGGAAGTCGTGCCGCTGTCGGAAGAGGAGCTCCGTCTGCTCGAGCAGATGGAACGCGCCCTCGCCGCAGAGGACCCGAAGTTCGTCTCTGCGCTCCAGGGCCGCACGCTTCGCCGTGTCGC
>DATAKN010000006.1:0-5664 GCA_036261595.1 Marmoricola sp. | reverse complement strand
ACGAGGTCCGGATCGGTGAAGTCCACGTCGGGCAGCGGCTGGTCGGTGGTGGTCATGCCGTCGTCCTCTTTCCTGGTATTTGGTCACGCGAGCAAATAGCGGAGGTCGACGGTAACACGGACGTGGCCGCCATCACAGGTCTGCGTGTCCGGGGACGGGTGCGACGTCTCAGCTGCGGTGCACCACCTGCCGATGGGAGAGGCATGATCGCGCTCCTCGTCCTCGGCCTGGCGCTGCCGTTGTTCGCCCTCGTGGCCTTCGGCATCGTCGCCAGCGAGGGCTACCGCGAGGAGTTGGTCACCGGGCACCGGCGTACTCCAGCGACCCGGTCGCCCCGTCGGCTCACCGCCCTGACCGTGCGTCGGGTCGGGTGGCTCACGCTCGCGCAGACCTGCGCCCTGCTCGCCGGGCTGGTCCTCCGAGCCGTCAGCCAGCGCTAGCAGCGCCGCAGGCAGAACTGAAACACGTTATAGTTCTGCGGTGACTCCAGACGTCTTCGCGCCCGCCGACCTCGGTCCGGTTCGGCTGCGCAACCGGGTGGTCAAGGCCGCGACGTTCGAGGGACGTACGCCGCACGGGCAGGTGACCGACGAGCTGATCGAGTACCACCTCGCGCCGTGCCGCGGTGGGGTCGGGCTGACCACGGTCGCGTACCTGTCGGTGGCCCCCGAAGGACGCACCCACAAGGAAGTGATCGTCGTCGACCAGGCGTCGGCCGCGGGCCTGGCCCGGCTCGCCGACGCGGTGCACGAGACCGGCGCGAAGATCGGCGGCCAGCTGGGCCACGCCGGGCCGGTCGCGAACGGCCGCTCCAACGGTGTCCACGGCCTCGCCGCCTCCAGGATGCCCTCGCCGTTGAGCATGCAGATGATCCGGTCCGCGACCGAGGCCGACATCACCCGGATCACGAAGGACTACGTGCGGGCCGCGCGGATCATGGTCGACGCCGGCTTCGACGTGCTCGAGATCCACATGGCGCACGGCTACCTGCTGAGCTCGTTCCTCGCTCCGGGTCAGAACCGCCGGAAGGACTCCTGGGGTGGGTCGCTGGAGAACCGTGCCAGGTTCGCCCGCCAGGTCGCACGCGTCGTACGCGAGGAGGTGGGAGACGACGTCGCGGTGATCGCCAAGGTCGGTATGACCGAGGGCTCCAAGGCGGGCTTCTCGATGCCCGAGAGCGTGGAGTTCGCCCGCATGCTCGACGCCGACGGCCACCTCGACGCGCTCGAGCTGAGCGCGGGCAGCTCGCTGCTGAACCCGATGTACCTCTTCCGCGGCGACGTCCCCCGCGAGGAGTTCGCCGCCAACATGCCGCCGCTCGTGCGCTGGGGCATGAAGACACCGATGGGCAAGAGCTTCTTCAAGGCCTACCCGTTCGAGGAGGCCTTCCTGCGAGAGAAGGCGCTGGTCTTCCGCGAGGCGGTCCAGATGCCGCTGATCATGCTCGGCGGGATCAACACCCGCGCCACCATGGAGCGGGCGATGGCCGAGGGCTTCGAGTTCGTCGCGATGGCGCGCGCGCTGCTCCGCGAGCCCGACCTCGTCCACCGGATGCAGGCCGCCGAGACCAGTGAGGGCATCTGCATCCACTGCAACGAGTGCATGCCGACGATCTACACCGGCACCCGCTGCACGGTGCTGACGGGCGAGCACGCGGCGGGATAGTCCCACAGGGGAAGCACCGGTTCGGCGTACGAACTGGTGCTTTCGGGGTTGTCCGCCGCTGCCGCCTCACTGCTCGCCGGCGAGCGCCGGCTGGCCGGGCGGGTTGACCACGACGAAGACCACGCCGTTGCGGGGGTCGCGCACCATCGAGCCCGAGATCCGGCCGTCGAAGACGACGTCCCAGTAGACCTTCTCGTTGCCGAGCTCGTAGGAGACGCCCAGGCGCACGCGGAAGCCCATCTGCGGCAGCACCTTCTTGTAGAAGGCGATCACCGAGTTCAGGTCGTTGGAGTGGATGTCGAACTGCCAGGTGTCGTCGAGCGGGCCGGGGTCTTTGACCTTCACGCCCGGCGGCACCGGGAAGCCCTGCACGGTGCTGAATCCCTGGGCGGGCAGCTCGCTCGCGCCCGGTACGGCGGTGAGCGTCGCGGTCGGCTGGATCGTCTCCTCGGCCTTCGGCTGCTGCAGCGCGGTGTCCTTCGGCACCGCAGGCTCCAGGTCGGGGCTCTCGGTGGCGTCCGGACCCGCGGTCGGGCCGCTGCTCGAGCTCGCGGAGCTCGAGCTGTCCTTCGACCGGTCGCTGCCGCCACAGGCGGCGACCGTGCTGGTGGTGAGCAGGATGACAGTGATGGCGCCCATGAGGCGTCGAAGGGACAAGAGCCCTCCCCCTAGAGTCGGTGCGATCCCAGCGACCGTACCTGACAGGACTGAGCCGTGCCTGAACGCCCGACGACCTACGAGTTCGACCGCGACACCGCCGTCACGGCCCTGCCGGACGGCCGGTTCTCCGCCGTCCTGGAGCCGGGCTGGAGCGTCGGAGGAGGCCTCAACGGCGGTTACCTGCTGGCGGTGATCGGCCACGCCGTCCGGGCGAGGCTGCAGGACTCCGGTCACGTCGACCCGTTCTCCGTGAGCGCGCACTACCTGAGTGCGTCCGTGGCCGGGCCGGCCACCGTGGAGACCGAGGTGCTCCGCACCGGCGGCCGGTTCTCGACGGTCGCGGCCACGCTCGTGCAGCACGTCGACGGCGTCCGCGTGCCCCGCATCGGCACGCTCGCGACGTACGGCGACCTCGAGGCGGCCCACGACGCGGGCACCGACGCAGCCGCCGCCGCGTTCCACCTGGCGTTGCCGGTGCCGGACCTGCCGCCGCGCGAGGAGTGCGTGCTGGCGTCCGACGCGCCCGAGGACGTCAAGAAGGTGGCGCCGTTGATCGACCGGTTCGGCACGCTGCTCGACCCGGCCACGGCGATGTGGGCGGTCGGCAGACCCAGCCGCAACGGGCTCATCCAGGGCTGGTTCGAGTTGGCCGACCACCGGCCGCTGGACCCGATCGCGCTGCTGATGGTCGTCGACGCGCTGCCGCCGGTGACCTTCGACCTCGGCATGCCCGGCTGGGCGCCGACGCTCGAGCTGACCGTGCACGTCCGGGCCCGACCCGCTCCGGGCTGGGCGGTCGTACGGCACGCGACCCGCACCGTCGCCGGCGGACTGTTCGAGGAGGACTGCGAGGTCTGGGACTCCACGGGCCGCCTGGTCGCCCAGTCCCGCCAGCTGGCCCTGCAGCCGCGGAGCTGAGGCCGGTGCAGCTGGTCGTCGGCGTCGCCGTGGTGCACGCCGGTCGGGTGCTGGCGGCCCGACGCTGCCGGCGGGGGACCCCGGGCGGCTGGGAGCTCCCCGGCGGCAAGGTGGACCGGGGTGAGACCCCGGCGGAGGCGGCCGTGCGCGAGATCCGCGAGGAGCTGGGCTGCGAGGTGGAGGTGCACGGCTGGCTCGAGCCGGAGGTGCCGATCACCGACCGCCTGCTGGTGCGCGTGGCCACCGCGGTGCTCGTCGACGGCGAGCCAGTGCCGCACGACGGCGAGCACGACGCGGTCCGCTGGCTGCGCGAGGACCAGCTCGACGACGTGACCTGGCTCCCGGCCGACCGACCGTTCACCGGTCCACTGCGAAAAATGCTGGCCACCGGCCTCTAAGGTCGTGCCCATGGACAAGCACCTGCTCCTCGTGCACGCCCACCCCGACGACGAGAGCATCGGACAGGGCGCGACGATGGCGAAGTACGTCGACGAGGGAGTCGGCGTCACGCTGGTCACCTGCACCGGCGGCGAGATGGGCGAGATCCTCGTGCCCGAGATGGAGCACATGGCTGCCGACAAGGACGACACCCTCGCCGACCAGCGCCGGATCGAGCTGGACAACGCGATGAAGGCGCTCGGCGTCACCGACCACCGCTACCTGGGCGGGTTCAAGCGCTACCGCGACTCCGGCATGAAGTGGCACGAGGACGGGCACGCCATCCCCGACGACACCATCCACGAGAACGCCTTCTGGCACGCCGATCTGACCGAGGCCGCGGACCACCTGGTCGCCGTCATCCGTGAGGTACGTCCGCAGGTCCTGGTCACCTACGACCAGTTCGGCGGCTACGGCCACCCCGACCACATCCAGGCCCACCGGGTCGCGACGTACGCCGCGTCGCTGGCCGCCGTGCCGTCGTACCGGCTGGACCTGGGGGAGCCGCACGACATCGCCAAGATCTACTGGGGCGCGATGTCGGAGAGCCGGATGCGCGAGGGCCTGCGCCTGCTGCGCGAGTCCGGCGACAGTGCGACGTTCGAGGGCATGGACCCCGACGGTCCGCTGCCGCCGTTCGTCACCGCCGACGAGCACCTCTCCGCCGTGGTCGACGGCACCGCCTACCACGAGCAGAAGATGGCTGCGCTCGCGGCGCACGCCACCCAGATCACCACCGACGGCCCCTTCTTCGCGCTGTCGAACAACGTCGGCGAGACCGCCTGGGGTCTGGAGTTCTTCCGCATCGCCAAGGGTCCACGCGGCCCGCTCAACGAGGACGGCCTGGAGACGGACCTCTTCGCGGGTCTGTGAGCCGCCGACGCCCGCTGTAACGCGGGGTTATGGTCGCTAAAGACGGCAGATTCACCCTGTTCAGCGGCGATAACCCCGCGTTACAGCGAACCGGGCGCGCCGAGGTAGCGGCACGCGTGATGCACCTGCAGGCCCATGCCCTCGTACAAGGCGATCGCCGCGTCGTTGCCGGTCTCGACGTGCAGCCAGACGGTCGTCGCGCCGCGCTCGGATCCCCAGCCCAGGAGCGCGGCCACGACCGCGCGCGCGAGCCCTTGGCGGCGGTGCTCCGGTTCGACCCGTACGTCGTGGACGCCCAGCCAGTCGCCGTCGAGCGATGCCTTCGCCCACGCGCGATCGGGGATGCTCGCGTGCACTCGGGGTCCGTCGGCGGCCAGTGCGACCTCGTCGCGGGCGATCGGCCCGAGCAGCCGCCGGGCGCGGCTCGACGAGCCGAGCAGGAAGAGCGAGTCACCGCCCGCGACCGGCGTCCAACCGGCCCCGGTGAACCAGGTGTCCGCGTCCGATCCGACCTCGACCTGGACCATCGGGGTGCGATTCCGGGAGCGGTAGAAGCCAACGACGGCGGTGGCCGCCTCGTCGAGCGGCATGCCCGGGTCGCCCATCGCCAGGCAGGAGTTCGCACGCTTCCGCATTCGGCCCTCCGGTGTCGGCTCGGTGCGCAGCTCCCACTCGCCGAGCGGCTCGCGGACCACGCCCGGCCAGTGCTGCGCCGCGTGCGACTCCGCGTCCCGCGGCGAGATCCGCAGGCGAGTGCTCGGCCGCGGCGGCACCGGCTTGCCCGAGACGATGTCGGCGGTCGCGATCTCCACGGTCGTGCCGTCCTCGCGGCGTACGACGACGATCCCGTCGGCCCAGGACTCGCAGATCCCGAGCACGTCGGTCATCGCCGGACCACCGGTCGGCCCGGTCTCGCCGGGGACCACGCGGCGTACGACGACGCGCGTCCCGACGACGTGGGGACCCAGGGACGAACGCAGCCCGGATTTGGTCACATGCCGAAACTCAGGTCTGTCTGCATCGGTCACTCCCGGGATACTAGGCTTGCCCGAGTCCGCCCCGGACTCGTACCCCAGGAGGATCCAGGTGACCTACGTCATCGCCCAGCCC
>DATAKN010000301.1:0-4123 GCA_036261595.1 Marmoricola sp. | reverse complement strand
CGGTACGCCGACCAGGCCCGCGCCGCGGTTCGAGATCGCCTCGATCTCGTCGAGCGTGGACTCCATGATCTCGCTCAGCGGCGCGTAGTCCTCCGACGCCCGCTTCTCGGTGATCGCGTAGATCTCGGCCTGCGCCCGGTCCACGGTGTCGTCCACCTGGCCCTCGCCGGCGTACCCCATCTGGGCGATCTTCGTGCCGGCGTCGACCAGCCGCCGCAGGATCGCCTTCTCCCGCACGATGTCGGCGTAGTAGCCGGCATTCGCCGCGATCGGGACGCTCGCCGACAACGTGTGCAGGTACGGCGCGCCGCCCACGCGCGGCAGGTCGCCGCGCCGCTGCAGCTCGGCGGCAACCGTCACCGGGTCGGCCGGCTCACCGCGGGAGTACAGGTCGGTGATCGCATCGAAGATGGTCTCGTGCGCGGGGCGGTAGAAGTCCTGCGCCCGCGTCACCTCCAGCACGTCGGCGATCGCGTCCTTGGAGATCAGCATCGACCCGAGCACGCTCTGCTCGGCGTCGGAGTCCTGCGGCGGCATCCGCCCCGACCACTGCTCCTGGGAGCCGTGGTGCTCGAAGCCCGGGTCGCCGTGGTAGTCGCCGAAGCCCTCGCTGTGCGCGACCCCTGCGGACTCGGTCATGCTCATCCCGGCGTCTCCCCCTTCCCGTGCGGTGCTGCCGTTGCCGACGCTAACGGCGACCCCCGACAGGGCTCTGAAGGCAGACCCCGCGGGCAACCCCGTGCCCGACCGGCAGCGCGAGGCTATGTCCTCCGCGACCCACCGCAAAGCCCGCCGTCCACAGGCCCCTGTGGAAAACCCTGTGGGTCGTGTGGAACACGCCGCAAAAGGTGTGCACAGGGTGTTGGTGACGCTGTGGACACCCATTCGGCTCGACCTGAGAAACCGGCTCTGACCTGCGGTTTCATCTCTCCACCGGGTGTGGAGCGAAGTATCTTGTCAGGTTTTCGTTCACGGTTTCGTCATTCGGGACGTCCCTGTTGCCATGTCGACAAATCGGTCAGCATCTCGGCTTACCCACAGAAATTGCAGGTTTTCAACAGGCACAGGGGGACCGTCTCGACATAGCCCGAACGGACTATGGAGTTCTCCTCCGAGTGGTGCCGAACCCACCTGTCCCGACCACGCCGCGTGCGCGCGCGGCCCGGCCGCCTACCCTGCCGGTCGTGGCCGCACGCATCCAGGAGGAGGACGCCGAGATCCTCCGGCTCGCCGTGCCGGCGTTCCTGGCGCTGGTCGCCGAGCCGCTGTTCCTGCTCGCCGACTCGGCCATCGTCGGCCACCTGGGCACCCGCCAGCTCGCCGGACTCGGCATCGCCGGCGCGATCCTCTCCACCCTGATCAGCCTCTGCATCTTCCTTGCCTACGGCACCACGGCCTCCGTCGCCCGGCGGATCGGCGCCGGTGACCTTCGCGGTGCGCTCGCCCAAGGCGTCGACGGCATCTGGCTCGCCGTCGCCATCGGCATGGTCACCACCGGCCTCGGCGTACCGCTGACGCCGTGGCTCGTCGGGCTCTTCGGGTCCGGCGAGGACGTCGCCGACCAGGCGGCGACCTACCTGCGGATCGGGGTCCTCGGTGCCGTGCCGCTGCTCGTGATGCTCGCGTGCACGGGGGTCCTCCGCGGGTTGCAGGACACCCGTACGCCGCTGCTGGTCGCCGTCGTCGGCAACGTGGCCAACGTCGTGCTCAACCTCTGGCTGGTCTACGGCCTCGACCTCGGCATCGCGGGCTCCGCGCTCGGCACCGTGGTGGCCCAGTGTGCGTCCGCCGCCGCGCTGCTCGTCGTGGTGACCCGTGCCGCGCGCAGGCACGGTGCCCGGCTCCGTCCGTCGCTCGTCGGGGTCCGTGGGGCCGGATCGGCCGGCATCCCGCTGCTGCTCCGCACGGTCACGCTGCGCGCCAGTCTCCTCGTGATGACCTATGGCGCGACCACGCTCGGCGACCGCGACCTCGCAGCGATGCAGGTCGCGATGACGCTGTGGACGTTCCTCGCGTTCGCCCTCGACGCGATCGCGATCGCCGCGCAGGCGATCACCGGCCGCTACCTGGGTGCAGGCGACCACGACGGCACCCGGGCGATCACCCGGCGCATGGTGCGCTGGGGCGTGGTCGGCGGCGTGGCCACCGGGGTGCTGCTGGCGGCCGGATCACCCTGGCTGGGCGCTCTGTTCACCGCCGACCGGCAGGTGCGCGACCTCCTGGTGCCGGTGCTGCTGGTCGCCGCCCTCACCCAGCCCTTGGCCGGCGTGGTCTTCGTGCTCGACGGCGTGCTGATCGGCGCGGGGGACGGGCGCTACCTGGCCTGGGTGGGCCTGCTCGTCCTCGTCGTGTTCGCGCCCGCCGCCTGGCTGGCAGTCGGGTACGCCGGGACGCTGGTCTGGCTGTGGGTCGCGTTCGCCGTGGCGTTCATGGGTGGTCGGGGCGTCGTCCTGCTCACCCGGGCCCGGACCGACGCCTGGATGCGGCTGGGGGTCTGACGCTCACACCGGCAGCCGCGGCGGCAGTCCCAGCAGGTCGAACGGCTGCGGGCCGAACGTGGTGATCTCCGCGACCACACCGTCCTCCACCCGGAGCACGTCGATCTTGAATGGCCGGTACGCCGTGTCGCCCGGCCGGCGCAGGTAGCTCGCCGCCGCCGGCATCCGGTTCAGTGCCGTGGGCAGCAGCCGCCAGTCGCCGTCGCGCTGCGGGCCGAAGGCGCGCTCGAGCAGACCCGCGAGCGCGTCGCGGCCGTCGAAGCACATCGGCATCGGCGGCATCGTCACCCGCACGTCGGTGGCGGCGATCGCCAGGGCTGCCTGGGCGTCACCACGCTCGTGGGCGTCGATGAACGCCGCCAACAACCGACCCTCCTCCGGGCTCGGCGGTCGCGCCTGCCAGTCCGACCGGTGCGAGGGCAGGTGGGTGCGCATCGTCTCCCTCGCGCGCTGCACCGCGCTGTTGGCAGCGGCCACGCTCGTGCCCAGCAGGTCGGCGGTCTCGGCCGCCGTCATGCCGAGGACCTCCCGGGCCAGCAGCGCGGCGCGTTGCCGTGGCGGCAACACCTGGAGCGCGGCCAGGAAGGCCAGCTCGATCGTCTCGCGCGACACCGCGACCGCGTCCGGGCCGTCGTCCGCGGCCGGCAGCTCGGCCAGCACGGTGTCCGGGTACGGCGTCAGCCAGCTGATCTCGGCGTACGAGCGCATCGACGACAGCCGGCGGCCCTGCGCCCGCTGCCGGTCGATGCACACGTTGGTCGCGATCCGGTACAGCCAGGCCCGCAGGTGCCGCTGGTCGAAACCCTCGCGGCTGCGCCAGGCGCGCAGGTAGGTGTCGCCCACAGCGTCCTCCGCCTCGTCGTACGACGCGAGCATGCGGTAGCAGTGCACGTGCAGCTCGCGCCGGTACCGCTCCGCCTCTGCGCCAAAGTCCTCCGAGGTGGTCATGGACTCAGCGCAGGTGCTGCTTGATCTCCTGCAGCGCCCAGGAGTTGCCGTCGGGGTCGTCGAAGTAGCAGAACGTGCCGTAGTCGGCGCGGTTCGGGTCCAGGCCGGGCGTCTGCACGCCGTCGAGGAAGTGCACCGGGCCGCTGTGCTCGATGCCGTTCTCGTCGAGCAGCGCGATCGCCTGCTCGATGTCCTCCACGGCGAACTGCGCGCCCTTCAGCGACCCGGGTGCGGCGCCCCCACCGAGGCCGGTGCCGAAGATGATCGAGCATGCCGAGCCCGGCGGCGTCACCTGGATGACCCGGAAGCTCTCGTTCGGCGCGAAGTCGGAGTCGACGGTGAAGCCCAGCTTGTCGGCGTAGAACTCCCGGGCGCGCTCGACGTCCGAGACCGGGGCGATGACCACTTCGAGCTTCCAGTCCATGTGTTCTCTCCTCAGGAAGGCGACACCTGGTGCGTCGCTCGACAGGTAGAACGTCTGGTCGCCGAGAACTCATCGGTCCACCGATGACTTCTCCCCGCCGCAGATGGTCCTCGGGCCGACCCTAGGCTGTCGGCATGTCGCCGCTGCAGAAGATCGCGATGGGTCTGATCATCGTGTTCCTCCCGGCGAACTTCCCCCACGACCCGCACCCGGCCTGGAACTTCTACGACGCCCTGCCCGACCCGATCGGGTG
>DATAKN010000299.1:0-47697 GCA_036261595.1 Marmoricola sp. | reverse complement strand
GTGCTCGCCGAGATGCTCACCCGCCAGGGTGATCATGTGGTTGAGCGCGCCGAGCATGCCGAGCCCGAGCAGGTCGAACTTCACCAGGCCCATCCACTCGCAGGCGTCCTTGTCCCACTGCAGGATCGTGCGCTTGTCCATGCGGGCCCGCTCGATCGGGCACACCTCGCCGATCGGCCGCTCGGTCAGGATCATGCCCCCGGAGTGGATGCCCAGGTGGCGCGGCGCCCGCATCAGCTGGTTGGCCAGGTCGACCACCGGGGCGGGGATCCCGACGGCGTCGGACTCCGTCACCTCGCTCCCCCAGCTGTCGATCTGCTTGGACCAGGCGTCCTGCTGACCGGGCGAGTGACCGAGCGCCTTGGCGGCGTCGCGGACCGCCATCTTCGGCCGGTAGCTGATCACGTTGGCGACCTGCGCGGCGTTGTGCCGGCCGTAGCGCTCGTAGACCCACTGGATCACCTCCTCGCGCCGGTCGGAGTCGAAGTCCACGTCGATGTCGGGCTCCTCGTCGCGGTGCGCGGAGATGAACCGCTCGAACGGCAGGTGGTAGGCGACCGCGTCGATCGCGGTGATGCCGAGGGCGTAGCAGACCGCCGAGCTGGCCGCGGATCCCCTGCCCTGGCAGAGGATCCCCTGGCTGCGGGCGAACGCGACGATGTCGTGCACGATCGCGAAGTAGCCGGCGAAGTCCTTGTCCTCGATGATCCGCAGCTCGTGGTCGATCCGCTCCCGCGCCTCGCGCTCGTGCGGGCAGCCGCGGTAGTAGGTCTCGAAGCCCTCGTCGACCAGCACCCGCAGCCAGCTCATCGGCGTGTGGCCCTCGGGGATGCCGAGCTTGGGCAGTCGCGGGCTGGCCTTCTGCAGGTCGAAGGAGAGCTGGTCGGCGAGCTCGACGGTGCGCGCGACAGCGCCGGGGTAGCGCGCGAACCGCTGCGCCATCTCGGCCCCTGAGCGCAGGCTCGCCGCTCCCCAGGCCGGCAGCCAGCCGTCCATCTCGGCGAGGCTGCGCCGCGCTCGTACGGCGGCCATCGCGCCGGCCAGCCGGTGGTCGCGGGGTGTCGCGTAGTGCACGTTGTTGGTCGCCACCACGGGCAGGCCGTGCACCCGGGCCAGCGCGGCGAGCTCGTCGTTGACCTCGTGGTCGAGCGCATGCCCGTGGTCGACCAGCTCGACCACGACCCGGTCGTGGCCGAAGAGCGCGGTGAGCCGGTCCAGCTCGGTCGCCGCCGCCTCGCGCCCACCACCGGAGAGCGCCGAGCGCACCCACCCCTTGCGGCATCCGGTGAGCACCTGCCAGTGGCCACGACCCCGGGCCGCGAGCTCCTCGACGTCGTAGACCGGCCGGCCCTTCTCGTCGCCGCGCAGCTGGGCGTCGGTGATCGCCGCGGCCAGCCGGTGGTAGCCCTCGACACCTTCGGCGAGGACCAGCAGGTGGCTGCCCTCCGGGTCGGGTACGCCGTTCTGCGGGCCGCTCAGCCCGAGGGACAGCTCGGCGCCGTAGACGGTGCGGATCGGCGAGTCCTGGACGGCGTACTTCTGGGCGATCTCGGCGAACAGCGGTGCCCCGGCGAACCCGTCGTGGTCGGTGATCGCCAGGCCGTGCAGCCCCAGTCGCACCGCTTCCTCGACCAGGCGGTCCGGCCCGCTGGCCCCGTCGAGGAAGCTGAAGTTGGTGTGGCAGTGCAGCTCGGCGTACGGCACCACCGGACCCTCGGGTGGGCGCACCTCCTGCCTGGGCTGGTACTTCCGGCGCTTGCGCGTGACCGGCCCGTCCTCCGGCGGCACGGTCAGAGGCCGCCCCGACAGTCGACGCTCCAGCTCACCCCAAGGGATCGGCGGATTGCTCCACCCCATCAACACCACCCCGACAAGAACGCGCGTGGGGTGTGACCGAGGGCTCGGACGCAGGGCGCTCCGCCGCCGCCGTGGATGGGCCTGGCCTCCGTGGAGCCTGTCCTCCCCGAGGAGCCTGCGACGAGGGCAGGACAGGCGCAACGGGTGGTTGGCGGCGGCGGAGCGTCAGGCGGGAGAGCCGCCGGCCACAGGCAACGGCGCAGGTCACTCATAAGCCGCCTCCGCCACCCAGGTCTCCCCCTCGCACCGCATCAACCACGCACGTCCATCTGCCCCGACGACCTGGAAGCGCGCGACCGGGTTTCGAGACGGTTGCTGCGCAACCTCCTCAACCACCGGGGGCGCCTCCCACCACTGCTCGTCGACCGGCCACGGCCCGGCCCAGGCCTCGACCGGCTGCCACCCCACCGCACGGTCGCCTGCAGCAACCGACACCGTGAACCGCGCCGGATCGCACGTGACCGCACCGCGCTCGGTGACCGCGACCGGCTGCCCGGCAGCTCCGACCACCGCTGACGCTCTGGGCTCGGGGAAGACGCGGGTCGGGGCGGGCGCCGGCACCTGCCCAGGCCAGGGGAGGTCGCGGGGACGCAGACCGGTGGGGCGTTCGCCCCACGGCACGAGCGCCTGACGATCGGCGGGCGCCCGGCCGCCCTGGCGGACGGGGACGACGACGGCGTCGTACCCGAGCATCGCCTGCACCCGGGCGACGCCTCGGTCGACACGGTCGTCGGTGTCGCCGCCCCAGAGCCCGTCGGCGTGGGCAGCGGCCGGCTCGACGGTCTCCGGGACGAACCGGACCAGCCCGACCGGTGCCCCGACGGTGACGCCCTCGGGAGTGGCCTGGAGCTGCCAGTGCACCCGGTCGACGAGATCGGCGACCGCGAACCAGCGAGAGTGCACCCAGGTGCGGGAGGAGAGGAGGGTACGCCGCTGGTCGTCGCCCTCGGCCTCGACGCGGACCGCTGTGCAGACCAGCCCGCGGTCACCGAGAGCAGCCACGAAGTCCTCGGCAGTGCGCCGGATGCTGAAGCAGACCGCCTCGACCGACCCGAGTGCCGGCTCGAAGGCGATCTCGCGGACCAGATCGGGAGGTGGCGTGCGGGTCGCCGGCTCGACCGGGTCGACGCCGCGGGCGAGCCGGTGCACCTTGGCGCCGTACGCGCCGAAGCGGGTGAGTACGTCGCGCGCGGGCAGCGCGGCGAGGTCGCCGAGGTGGCGCAGCCCGAGCCGCTGGAGCAGGTTGACGAGATCGGCGTCGTCGAGGACCTCGATCGGGAGACCGCGCAGGAAGTCCGCGGACCCGCCCTCCGGGATGACCCGCCAGCCCTGCACCTCGGCCAGCCGCGCCGCCTGCTCGGCGGAGAACAGGTCGTCGGCGATGCCGATGCGACAGTCCCAGACGCCGGTCTCGACGAGGCGCTCGGCGATGATCGCGGCGGCGTGCTCCTCGCCGCCGTAGAAGCGCCCGGGCGCCCGGATCGCGAGCAGCCCCGGACGCAGCGGCGCGACCCCGGGCCGCAGTGCCTCGACGGCGGCGAGCACCGGCTCGAATGCCCGGGCGTCGCGGTCGGGGTTGTCGGGCAGCAGCACCAGCTCGGGGCAGCGGGCCTGGGCGTCGCGACGGCGCATGCCGCGGCGTACGCCCTCGGCGCGGGCGGTGGCGTTGCAGGCGACCACGGCACTGCGGGTGAGCACGGCGGCCGGCACCGGCCCGGCGGGCACGGCCGGAGCGGCGCCCTCCGCCTCCGCGAGCGCGGCCGCCACCGGCCAGTCGGGGCACCAGACCACCAGGACCCGGGCCTTCATGGCAGCACGCTCATGCCAACGCCTCATCCAGCGACGGATGCGTCGGTGCGGCCTCCTCGATCCGGCTGATCGGCTCGCCCTGGCCGGGCAGCCAGAGCTCGGCCCGGCGGGGCGGCGCCGACCCACGGCGTACGTCGATCGCGACCCGGCGACTGCGCAGCCGGCCGTGGCCGTGATCGGCACCCGACCAGGAGGACCCCTGCAGCGACAACGTGGCCTCGGCCCCCGGCCACGGCCCCCAGCTGACCAGCGCGGCGGACCGCTTGCGCAGCCGGGCGGCGACCCGGCTCGCCGCTCGGGCGCTGACCGCGGCCGGTGGCCGCAGCACCACCATCGTGACCACGTCGACGAGCGCGGAGGTCACCTCCAGCCAGAGCTCGCCGGGGTCGGGCACCAGCACGGTGCGAGCCAGGTCGACACCCATCTCGGCAGCCGCCTCCACCCCGACGTCGCCGGCGCCGATCACGGCCGACCAGGCGCCCGACTGCGAGGGACCGGCGAGCAGCGCCAGCGCCAGGCTGGCACTGTCGACCTGGTAGCTGCCGCCCGTGCGCAGCTGGACCAGCCCGGCCAACGCCGGGTGGGTCGCGAGCGGGAGGCGCGCGACGCCGTCCTGCATGCCCCGGATCCGGTCGCGCAGCTGCGCCACAGTGGCAGAATTGCTCTGCTCACCTGCCAGCGCGAGTCCGGGAACCATCCGACCATGATCGAACACATGTTCGATCGAGTCAACGTTGGAAACCGGACATCTCGGGTACATGCCGCAGGTGACCGGTTACGTCCTGGCCTTCGGGCTCGCGCTGCTGCTGGCTGTCCTGACCTCGGGGCTGGCCTCCCGCAGCCCGCTGTCCACCACCACCGTCTTCCTCGCCGCCGGCCTGGTCGCCGGACCGCTCGGACTCGACATCCTCCACGCCTCCCGCGGGACCGTGGCGCAGATCTCCGAGGTGGCGCTGTTCTCGATCCTCTTCGTCGACGGGCAGGACGCGCCGCTCTCCGTCCTCCGCAACAACTGGCGGCTGTCTGCCCGGGCCCTGTTCATCGGGATGCCGCTCACGCTCGTGCTGATCGCCGGCGCCGCACACTGGATCGTCGGCCTGCCGTGGTTGGCCGCCCTGGTCCTCGGGGCGGTCCTGGCCCCGACCGACCCGGTTTTCGCCTCGTCGCTGGTGGGCCGCAACGACGTACCTCGCAACGTCCGGCACCTGCTCAACATCGAGAGCGGGGTGAACGATGGTCTCGCCCTGCCCGCCGTGCTCCTGCTCATCGGCCTCGCCGGCGGCCGCTCGATCGGGCAGTCGACCGAGCTGCTGCCCCTGCTGCTCGAGCTCGCCGGTGGTGTCGCCCTCGGGGTCGCCCTGCCGGTGCTGATCTGGCTCCTGCTGCGCCTGCCGCACGTGGGTGCGACCTCCCGGCTCCGTGCACTCGGGCCGTTCTCGATCGCGGTCGTGCTCTTCGGGCTGTGCCACCTGACCGACGCGAACCCGTTCCTCGCCGCCTTCGTCGCCGGGTCGGTGATCTCCACCCTCCAGCACGACGCCTCCGAGGCCTTCCGGCACACCGGCGAGCTCGCCAGCGAGATGGTCAAGGGCGCCGCCCTGCTCGCGTTCGCCACGCTGCTCGGTCCGGGGACGTTCGCCCATGCGGGCGTCATGGGCTTCGTCTTCGCGATCGTCGTCCTCGTGGTGACCCGCCCGGCGCCCGTGCTGGCGGTGCTGGCGCGGACCTCGCTGTCCGCGCGGCAGCGGCTGTCGGTCGCCTGGTTCGGGCCGAAGGGCTTCGCCAGCGTCGTGTACGCCGCCATGGTCGCGTTCAGCGACATGGACGCGGCCGACGAGGTGCTCGCCCTCGCCGCGGTCACCGTCCTGGTCTCGGCGGCGGCGCACAGCAGCACCGACCTCTTCGTCGCGAAGCGGCTCAGCGCCGAGCAGCAGCGCCTGGACCCGGACTCCCCCGCCCTCGACGTGGAAGCCGCGGAGATCGCGGCCGCCGACCGCTGAGCCCCCTGGGTCGGCGTACGGCATGATGGCCCGGGTGAGCTCCGGGACCGACGCGGGACGTGCGACCGGCACCGTCCGGCTCCGCCCGCTGACGGCTCGCTCGGCGATCCTCAGCATGCTGCTCGGGGCGCACCCACCGTCGGCCACGGTCGGGGAGCTGGTCGCCTTCGGCCGGCGGATGGACATCAACGACTCGGCCGTCCGCGCCGCCCTGACGCGCATGGTCGCCGCCGGCGACCTGCACCGGGAGAAGAGCGTCTACACGCTCTCGGACCGGCTGGTCGAGCGGCAGCGGCGCCAGGACGAGGCGATGCGGGTGCCCCATGGCGACTGGAACGGCGTGTGGCGCGTGGCTGCGGTGGTCTCGATCGGCAAGGACCCCGCCAGCCGGCTGCACCTGCGCCGCTCCATGATCGGCGCACACTTCGCCGAGCTGCGCGAGGGCCTGTGGATGCGCCCGGACAACCTGGACTGGGAGCCCGGCCCGGAGATCGCCGACGACCTCGAGCTGATGCGCGCCCGCCCCGACCACCACGCCGTCGACCTCGCCCACGAGCTGTTCGCCCCGCACCGCTGGGCCTCCACCGGCCGCGACCTCCTCGGGTACGCCGAGCGCGCCACCACCGCGCACGACCGGCTCACCGCGGTCGCGACGATCGTGCGCCACCTGACCCACGACCCCCTGCTCCCCCACGAGCTGCTCCCCCCCGAGTGGCCGGGCGGCGCTCTGCGGCGTACCTATGACGCGTTCCGCGAGGAACTGCTGGAGGAGCGCCGGCTGCGCGAGGGCTGAGGCACTGCACTTCGCCCTGTGTGCGGCGGGTGTGAGTGGACTGGGAGGGCCAGCATCTTCTGCGATATCATTTGATATCGAAGGAGGTGATCGGGATGGCTGACGTACTGATTCGCGATGTTCCCGACGCCGTGCTGGCGAGTGTCGACGCACATGCGGCACGCCTGGGACTCTCCCGGGCCGAGTACATCCGCCGTCGGCTCGCCGCCGATGCGGCCACATCGAACGTCGCGGTGTCGAGCAAGGACCTGCGCGGGTTCGCCGACACGTTCGCCGACCTGGCCGACCGCGAGGTGATGGACGCGGCGTGGCGATGACCGACTGGCTGGTCGACAAGTCGGCCCTGGTGCGCCTCGGTGACAGCGCGGATGCCGAGGAGTGGGCGAGTCGGATCGAGCGAGGCCTGGTCAGGATCACCACGGTCACCCGACTCGAGGTCGGCTACTCCGCGCGCAGCGCAGCCCAGGCGCGTACTGCCTTCCGCACCCCGCCGATTGCGGCGATGCCGGTGGAGTACCTGACGCCGGCGATCGAGGACCGCGCGCTCGAGGTGCAAATGATGCTCGCCGGCAAGGGCCAGCACCGCGCCCCGTCGATCCCCGACCTGCTCATCGCCGCCACCGCCGAGCTGGCCGGCCTCACCGTGCTCCACCTCGACAAGGACTTCGAGCTGATCGCCAAGGTCACCGGCCAAACCTGCGAGCGTCTCCGCGCCTGAACTCCAACCGCATCCTGCTGCTTTCCGCGCATGCGGGACGCACGATCCTTTCGAGATCGGGACGAGTCACGTCGATAGGTTGAACGGCGTGAAGAACGCGCGACCGGGACAGATCATCCTGCTGAACGGAGCATCGAGCTCAGGCAAGAGCAGCATCGGCCGCGAGCTTCAACGAACCCTCGCCGACCCTTGGTACTTCTTCCCGGTCGACGCTCTCGGCGCGATGCGCTCCACCGAGCACACCCGACGGCTCGACGCCGGCGAGATCGACGCGATGCTCCGGCGCACTCGACGCGGGTACCACCGGGCTGTCGCTGCGCTCGCGGATACCGGCAACGACGTGATCATGGACTATCCACTCAGCGAACCGTGGCGACTGGCCGACCTTCTCGACGTACTCGAGCCGTACGACGTGACGCTCGTCGACGTGCGCTGCGCCGCCGAAGAGCTCGACCGCAGGGAACGCGCCAGGTCCGACCGACCCGCCGGCCTGGCCCGGTCCCAAGTCCAGGTCTTCGACCACGACGACCGCGACATCACCGTCGACACGACCGGCACGTCCCCCACCGACTGCGCGAGAGCGATCGTGGCGGAGATGGGATCGCTCAGCTCGCCCAAAGCGTTTGAGCGACTCCGCGCGCGCCAGCCCTGACGCCGAATCTCGTCTCCATCTGCGCAGAGGAACACCTGCGTCACTTCGCCGCGAACGGGCGCGGCACGCGCAGTCCCGGCGTGCTCACGATGCCGAGCCCGGGCCAGGCAGCACATCGATGTCCATCGCGTGCATCGGTTGGCCGCAGTGGTCGCACCGAAGGTCGACCTGGCTGATCTCGCCGCAGGCGTGGTGGCGGTACAGGACCGGCGGCCCGGCCTTGCCGGCGAGCCACTTGTCGCCCCAGCCGACCATCACCATGAGCACGTCGAAGAGCTCGGCTCCGCGCTTCGTCAGGTGGTACTCGTATCGGGGGCGGTTGTCGTACGGGCGCCGCTCGAGGACGTCGTGCTCGACGAGGTGGTTCAGCCGTTCGGTCAGGACCTTGCGGGAGATGCCGAGATCCTGCTGGATCTGGTCGAAGCGGTTCAACCCGACGAAGACGTCGCGGATCACGAGTGGCGTCCAGGGCTCTCCCATCACGTCGAGGGTGCGGGCGACCGAGCACGCCATGTCGCCGAAGTTCGTGCGCTGCATGCGTCCAGCCTAACGTTTTGGAGTTCCCTCAAGGAACTTCCGGTGCTACGGTCATGGAGTCTCTTCAAGAAACCCTGGAAGGAAGCGATCATGCTCCTCAGCGCCGCCCTCGACCCTGAACTCGCCGCCGTGCTCGACGGCACGCCCATCGCCCACGTGGCGACCGTCCTGCCGGACGGTGCCCCGCACACCGTGCCGGTCTGGGTCGGAACCCACGACGACCACGTCGTGATCATGACCGGGCCCGGCTCGCAGAAGGCTCGCAACCTCCAGCGTGACCCGCGGATCGCCATCTCCCTGACGCCGGCGGACGACCCGCTGTCCCCGGTCGTGCTGCGCGGCCGCGTCGTCACCTGGCTCACGGGCGAGGAGGGGTGGTCCGTGGTCGATGCGATCGCCGAGAAGTACATCCACGCGCCGTACGACCGGCGGCAGGAGCGCGTCGTCGGCATGATCGCGGTCGACCACCACCGGATCGGAATGTGAGCGCGATGAACGCCGTCACCGACGAGCAGATCCAGGCACTGGCCGAGGCCGGTAGGCCCTACAGCCTGGCGCTGCTGAGCTGGGCGCCGGATCGGCACCAACCGGACGCCGACGAGATCGAGCGAGAGCACCAACGCCGGATGGTGTCCCTGCACGCCCAGGGCACGATCGCCGTACTCTGCCCGGTCGTCTCCGACGGGCTCTGCGGGATCGCGGTCATGACCGAACCTCTGGAACAGGCCCGCGAGACCATGGCCGCTGACCCGTGTGTGCAGGCCGGGATGATGACGGTCGAGGTGCTCCCCTGCATTGGATTCCCCGGCGACGCTCTGCCCGGATGACATCACCTGCCGACACCAAGAACGTCGCGACCGGCTGGCCGATCCGCCACCGCGAACACAACGCTGAGCTTCTACCGAAGGATGGTTTCCTGTGTCACACGTACGCCGCTTCGACCATGTCGGCATCACCGTCGCGGACCTCGACAGGGTGACAGCGTTCTTCGTGGCGTTGGGCCTCGAGGCCGGCCACCGAATGCCGATCGAGGGCGAGTTCCTGGACACCGTCATCGGGATCGCGGATTCCCGCACTGAGATCGTGATGCTGCATGCACCGGGCGGTGGCACGACACTCGAGCTGTCGAGCTTCAGCCGACCCGACCTCCTACCCGGTTCGCCAGCCGCGCCTGCCAACGAGCTGGGGCTTCGCAACGTGGCCTTCGAGGTGGACGACCTGCAGGCAGCCGTCGACCAGGTGTCAGCTGACGGGTACGAGCTCGTTGGCGGCATCGGTAGCTACGAAGGCGCCTGGAAGATGGCCTACGTCCGGGGGCCGGAGGGAATCATCGTGTCCTTGGCCGAGCGCACGGGGTAGTCAGACATCCGGTTCGCACACGCGACGTCGCTGCTCGAGCCCAGTACGTCGTTGCCCGAGGCCAAGCCGAAGAGCGATGAACACATGCGCTTGAACGGACGCTGACCGCATCAACGAGATCCGAGCCGGTGCCAACCCGCATCTTGTCGCCGCGGACAGCGTGCGCTCGCGGCCGTGCGTCTGCCCGCCGCCAGGTGTCCCCGGTCGAGCAGCCCTGGTCGGAGATCGGTCGCAGCGCTCGCAGTCCCGACTACCGTGGCTCGGTGATCTTCGTCGTGCTCGGCATCGCCACGATGCTGCTCTACGCCGTCGCGACAGCGTGGATGGCTGTCCTGGCCCGGCGAGAGCCTGGTCGACGGTTTCAGGTCGGTAAGTACGGCCGCATCAAGAGTCGGGAAGTGACCGGGGCGGAATGGATTCGTCGGTACGCTCCATGGGGCCTGGGCTGTGGTCTTCTCATCACGCTTCTTGGGCTGTTCGTCATCTCGCGAACTCCTTGAGCCCGATGGCCTCGATACGCGGAGGCGCCAACCGGAGATGCTCCATCACCCGACTGACTTCACCATCGCGCACCTGGGCCAGCGGTCGAGCCCCGCGGCCGTCTCCTGCTTCCGCTCAGTGGCCAGGCCGGGGGTGAGCTGTGCGTCTTCCAACGGCTTCCACCCGAGGCCTGCGTAGAAGGGGCCGTTGAAGGGGACGTCGCGGAAGGTCGTCAGGGACATGCGCGCGAAGCCCTCTCGGACGGCAAGCTTCTCCGCGGCCTGCATGAGCGATCGGCCAATGCCCTGTCCACCCCACCCCTGTGCAACGGTCACCTGGTCGACGTGGAGAGCCCCGTCGAGTGGGCGGGTGAGCACGAATCCCACGACGATGCCGCTCTCGTTCGCCGTCGCGACGAGCAACCGGCCGGCTCGTTGCGCCTCATCGAAGCCGGCAGTGTCCGGTGGGGGCCCGTCCGCAACCAGGTCCATCCCCAGATCTCGGAACAAGACGCCGGCCGCGACCTGCATCCGAGGCAATCCCTCGACGTCGCTCGGCTGCGCCGCGCGAATGGTCACACCGGTCACGGCTGACCACTGTCACACGCGGCGATCCCGCCGTCCAGCGGGAGAGATCTCAGTCGCTGATGTCGATGAGGGCGAGCCCGGTCTCCGGGTCGACCTTCTTCGCCAGATGAGCCGGGGTCTCGGTGACCACGACCTCGAGCGTCGGCCACACGGTGAGCCTCTGCAGGTGACCGCCGATCGTGGAGCTGTCCTGGCGGCCGAGCGTGAGGTGCGCATGGACGGCCGGTTTGCCGTCCTTCGATGCGATGTCGCCGACCAACGAAAGCACCTCGAGCTGTTCACTGAACGTGGTGCTCCGGTAGTCGTTGATCTCGGGATCGAAGTAGCCCAGGGTCACCTCGCGGGTCCCGCCCACCGCCGTGAGCCCCGCGGCAGTGAGGGAGTTCTCGGTGGCGAAGGCGCCGAGCTCACTGAACGCCTCGTCGCCCTTGGCCATGACCACCACGAACGTGCGCAACCCCTCGTTCTCATAAACCTGCTTGGCCCTCATGCCGGCTCGGTTCCCGATCCGTGCCGCACCAAACCACACTGCGCGGCGGCAGGTCCCCGGAGAGGTGCGTTTGAGCGCGGGAGCCAAGATAGGAACATGAGGAGTCCCGCTGCCGACGCGCGCCGATGACCGCGTCGACCCCAGCAGCCGGGCTTCGCGACAGCGGCTGGCACCTGTCCCCGCTGCGCCGGGTCACGAGCGCACCGTTCACCTACGGGTACCTCGCCGTGCTCCTGGCGACCACCCTGCTGCTGCGGAACGTCTCCTCGGAGGTGGCCGACCGGCTGCTGACCGGCTCCAGCACCGACGTCGCGCACCTGACGCACGAGCCGATCCGCGTGCTCGTCGCGTCTGCGTTGTGGTTGCCCGGGCGGTGGTGGCTGCCCTACGCCTTGCTGTTCCTGCTCGTCCTCGCGCCGCTCGAGCGGCGGTTCGGCGTACGCCGGGCCGCGCTGGTGTTCCTGTCCGGGCACGTGCTGGCCACGTTGCTGACCGAGCTGCCGATCGGCGCCGCGATCGCGATGCACCTGCTCGCGCCGGCCGAGGCCCATCGGCTGGACGTGGGCGTGTCCTACGGCACCTACGCCGCCGTGGCGGCGTTCGCCGGCTCATTGCGCCGTCGACGCGCCATGCTCGTCCTCGGCGCGGCCGTCGTGTCGATCGTGGTTCCCGAGGCGGCAGACCCCGACATGACGATGTGGGGCCACCTGATCTCCCTGGGGATCGGGTTGTGCTGGTGGCCCTTCCTCTACCGACGGCGCACGATTGCCTGATCGTGCCCCGAGCCCGAACCGGTCACCTGGGTCGTGCCCCATCCGTCGCCTCGCGCAGAGCGGCCTCGAGCAGTGCCTGTGCCGCCCACCGTTCGGTCGCGACGATCGCCTGGTCGTCGAGACCGCAGATGTCGTGCAGCACGATCCGGGCCTCGATGCCGATCACGACCGCCATCGCGTGGACCAGCCGTTCGTACGCCACCGGCGTGAGCGTGGCGCGCAGCGGCGAGAGCGCCTGCTCGACGTACTCCAGCCGACGCGAGGGCCGGACGGGGACGCCAGGCTCGATCGGACCGCGGTCGAGCGTGAACCGGATCATCTGGCGCAGCAGCTGCTCCTTGTCCACGGTCAAGCGGTGCAGTGCGTCGACGAGCCGGTCGACCCTGGCCGCGATGTCCTCACCCTCGGCGGCGGCCAGCTCGTGCTCCACGTCCGAGCGCATCGCCTCGAGGAGTGCGTCCACCATCAGGTGCTCTGCGCTTGCGAAGTAGCGGTACGCCGTACGCCGGGACACACCCGCGGCGTCGGCCACCTCCACGACGGTCGGCGTGCCGCCCCGGCTCAGCAGACCCAGCGCGGCATCCACGAGGTCGCGCCGCGTCCTGGCCCGCTGGTTGTCCCGTGCCGCCACCCTTGACTCCTTCCCTCCGGAGACCCATCATGACACATGTGTGTCACGACGGCACGCCCGAGACGCCCGCGGGAGGCGCGATGAGCCTGGAAGCATTGATCCTCGACCCCGGGGCCGGCGAGACGCTGTCGCTGCGGGGCAACACCGTGCGGCTGCTCAGCACTGCCGCCACGAGCGTGGGCGCCTCGACGTTCGAGTTCGTCGCGCAGCCCGGATGGGACACCGGGTCGCACCTGCACTCGAGCATCGAGGAGCAGTTCTACGTGCTGGAGGGCGAGATGGAGCTCCGCGCCGGCGACCGGCTGATCATCGGGCGGCCGGGCACCTTCGTCAGCGTGCCGACGGGCGTCCCGCACGCGTTCGCCAACCGCGGCGACCAGGCCGCCCGGTTGCTGCTCGTCGCGACACCGCCGGGTCATGAGCGCTACTTCGCCGAGCTCGCCGAGATCCTGTCCCGCGAAGGAGCCCCCGACCCCGAGGAGATCGCCGATCTGCGTGCTCGCTTCGACACCACGCAGGTCTCGTCACTGACCACCTGACCGCAGCGCCAACGTCGCGTCGCACTGCGTCCCACCGTCCAGTAGCCGCGGAATCCACGGCGGCGGGAAGACACGGGCGGGAGTACGCTGCCGAGGCATGGCAGCTCGCACGCTCCCGCCCTTCCGTGCCGACCATGTCGGCAGCCTGCTCCGGCCGCCGGCGTTGCTGGATGCGCGGGCCCGGCACCGGGCCGGCGAGCTCGACGACGCTGGGTTGCGGGCGGCCGAGGACGCGGCGATCCGCGACGTGGTCGCGCTCCAGCGAGAAGCGGGCCTGCGCACGGCGACCGACGGCGAGTTTCGGCGTACGTCGTGGCACATGGACTTCATCTACCAGCTCGAGGGGATCGACCCGACCGACCAGAAGCTCGCGGTGCACTTCCACAACCGGGCCGGTGACCTCGACTTCGAGACCGCGGCGCTGAGCGTGCACGACCGGGTGCGGCTCGGGCACACGATCTGCGGGGACGCCTTCGAGTACCTGTCCGGAGTGACGACCGGCGAGCAGGTGCCGAAGCTGACCATCCCCTCGCCGAACATGGTCCACTACCGCGGCGGCCGGGCGGCGATCGACGAGTCGGTGTACGCCGACCTCGAGCCGTTCTGGGCGGACCTCACCGCGGCGTACGCAGAGGAGGTCCGGCGTCTCGGGGAGCTCGGCTGCACCTACCTGCAGCTCGACGACACCAGCCTCGCCTATCTCAACGATCCCGAACAGCGCGCGATGGTCGCGGCCCAGGGCGGGGATCCCGAGCACCTGCACGAGCAGTACGTCGCGAACGTCAACGCCGCCATCGCCGGCCGCCCAGACGGGATGCGGGTCACCACGCACATGTGCCGCGGCAACTTCCGCTCGTCGTGGGCGGCCGAGGGTGGCTATGACTTCGTGGCCGAGGTGCTCTTCTCGCAGCTCGACGTGGACGGCTTCTTCCTCGAGTACGACGACGAGCGGTCCGGCGGCTTCGAGCCGCTGCGGTTCGTGCCGGAGGGCAAGCAGGTCGTGCTGGGCCTCGTCACCACCAAGACCGGCGAGCTCGAGGACAAGGACGCGCTGAAGCGCCGCATCGACGAGGCGTCGAAGTACGTGCCGCTCGAGCAGCTCTGCCTCTCGCCTCAGTGCGGCTTCTCCTCCACCGTCGAGGGCAACCAGTTGAGCGAGGAGCAGGAGCGGGCCAAGCTGCGGCTGGTCGTCGAGACCGCCGAGGAAGTCTGGGGATAGCCCCGCCGGAGGTGCTGACGAGCTCGTCGAACGCGCGAGCCGCACCCGTGACGGGCACTGCCAACAGGACGTTCGGATTCCGACTCCCGCGATCCACGCTCGGCGGCGGCCCGACCACCGCGAGCTGCCTGTCGGTGGTGCCCGAGACGGAGTCCCGGAGAGCACGCGCTCGTCACCCGGACCAAGCCGCCCGCACCTAATCCCGGTCAGGGGCGACGCCGAGACGTCCGGGGCGCTGCGAGGTGTCGTGCGCGTAGTGGGTGTGCAGCAACCGGTGCCGTTCGTCGTCGCTGAGCGCGGCGCGCAGGGCGGCGACTTCGGCGTTCTGGTGCGAGCGCCGTACGGGCAGCGCGGCGTCGGTCGCGAAGAGACCAGCCGCCCGTTCTCGGCGGACCGCCATGTCGAAGCCGTGCGGTTGCCCGCCGCCACCGACGCAGCCGCCCGGGCAGGCCATGACCTCCACGAAGGTGTAGGGCGAGGACCCGTCGCGGATCTGCTGCAGCAGGGGCGGGAGGTTGTGCAGGCCGTGCACGACGGCGACCTCGATCGACCGCCCGGCGAGGTCCACGGCGGCGCTGCGGACGCCGGCCGTCCCGCGGACGGCGCGCACCTCGGGGTCGGCGAGCTCCGTGCCGGTCACGATCGCGTGCACGGTGCGCAGCGCCGCTTCGAGCACTCCGCCGGTGGCTCCGAAGATCGCCCCGGCACCGGTGCTCTCGGACAGCATCGGGGTCGGCGCTCCCTCCGGTACGTCGGGCAGGTGCAGCCCTGCGGACTTCAACATCCGGATCAGCTCGCGGGTGGTCAGCACGTGGTCCACGTGAGGGCGGCCGTCGTCGGCCATCTCCTCGCGGCCGGCTTCGAACTTCTTCGCAGTGCACGGCATCACCGCCACGCTCACGACGGCGCCCGGGGCGACACCGACCTGCTGGGCCCACCAGTTCTTCGTGACCGCGCCGAGCATCTGCTGCGGCGACTTGCAGCTGGACAGGTGCGGCAGGAGATCGGGCCAGAAGATCTCGACGTACCGGATCCAGCCCGGGCAGCAGCTGGTGATCATCGGCAGTGCACCGTGGCCGTCGAGCCGGCCGACGAGCTCCGTGGCCTCTTCGACGATGGTCAGGTCGGCCGCGAAGTCGGTGTCGAACACGGCGTCGAAGCCCAGCAGCCGGAGCGCGCCGTACAGCTTCGCGATCAGGTTCGTCCCCGGCGCAACGCCGAACGCCTCCCCCACGGCGACCCGGACCGCGGGCGCGACCTGGACGGTGACGAACGTGTTTGGGTCCACCAGGGCCTCCTGCACCTGCCGGATCGCGGGCTTCTCGACGATGGCCGCGGCCGGGCACACGTGGGTGCACTGTCCGCAGTTGACGCAGCGGTCCGGGTCGATCACGACCCTGGTGTCGTGGCCGCGTCCGACGAATTGGACCGCCCCGACCGGGCAGATCGCCTCGCAGCGGCGGCAGAGCACGCAGTTGTCGGGCTGGACGACCAGCACCGGATGACTCTCGTCGGGTGGCACGGGTTGGTCGTCCGGGCGCGGGAAGCGATCGAGCCGCAGGTCGTGGCCGGCGAGCATGGCGCGCAACTCGCACTGCTCCGCGCCCAAGGGGCAGGTGAGGCAGGAGGCCCGGTGCTGCAGGGCGATGAGCGTCGCGATCGCGTCCCGGCTCCGGTCCAGGCGCTCGCTGTGCACGGTGATCACGGCACCGTCCTCGGCGGACGTCAGCCGGTAGCGGCACGCGCACACGCTGTCGGTCTCGCCAGAGGGAAGCCGGAGCTCGACGTTGCACAGGCCACAGCTGCCGGACGTGTACGCCGCGCGGTCACTGCCCGGAGGCGTCTCGGGCAGGGCACAGAAGGTCGGGCACTCCACGCCGGCACTGTCCGCGACCTGCTTGATGGTCTCGTCCTCGGGAATCGTGACGGTCACCCGACCAGCGGCCACCCGGTCGTCGCGGACCAGCGTGACCGTGATGCTCATCGCCGCCTCGCAGGCCCGAGGACCGCGAAGGCGATCACCCCACCGCAGAGGGCGGTGACCAGCTGTGGCCACCCCATCACGCCGAGCGCGAGGACGGCCGCCGGTCCTGGCAGCAGACCGGTGGCGAGGACCAGCAGGCTCGTGGCCCCGAACAGCCAGCAGAACTTGACCACGGACGCCGCCGCCACCCCGACCCACCAGCCGCGTTGGCGGACCACGTGGAAGACCGACACCAGGAGGGTGTTGCCGACCATGATCAGGGGCACCAGCGGCACGAGGGCCGGGGGCAGTTGCCCGGACATCACGGCGAACAGGCTGGGCAGGATGCCGACGCTGATCGCGGCGCGCGGACCCAGGACCACGGCCGTCACCAGCAGGGTCGCGTTGACGATGGACCCGGTGATCAGCTGCGGCAGCCTCAGCAGCGGCGCCACCATGGAGATACCGAGCAGGAGCACGAACACGTTCGACACCTCGGCGGCGCGTCGCAACGAGATCGTCTGAGCAGCTGCCACGGGGTACCTCCCCATCGCTTCTGGGTCCTTCATCTCCAGACTGGCCCATCGAGTCCGTACGTCGAAGTGCCGATCGTCACCAATCGACATGACTGGAGGGAAGACTGAGCAGCCCGTCCTGGTTGTGACCTCCACCGACCGCGACCGAGACCGGCCGCACGAGTGCCGAGGTGAGCGATGACGAGTGCGGAGGACGCCGACGGCCCGGTGCTTCGCACGCCGTGGTCCCGGCAGTTCGCCACGCCGGTGCGGGCCTTCCTGCAGACGTCCTCGAGCAGCGCCGGAGTCCTGACTGTGGCGATCCTCGTGGCCCTGGTGTGGGCCAACGTCGGGACGACGTACGAGTCGGCGTGGACGACACCGCTCGGGGTCCGGCTCGGCGACGGGAGCGTGACGCGGGACCTGCGGACGTGGGTGAACAGCGGGCTGATGACGCTGTTCTTCCTGGTGGTCGGGCTGGAGGCGCGCCGGGAGATCGATCTCGGCGACCTGCGAGACCGCGGTCGGGTGGTGCTGCCGGTTGCCGCGGGCCTGCTCGCCATGGTGGTGCCGGTCGGCCTGTACCTCGCGGTCAACGCCGGTGGTGACGCGGCGGGCGGATGGGGAGTCGCGATGTCGACGGACACCGCGCTCGCGCTGGGTCTGCTCGTCGTCGTGGGGCGCGACGTGCCGGACCGCGTGCGCACCTTCCTGTTGACGGTGTTCGTCGTCGACGACCTCGTCGCCCTGCTCGTGATCGGAGTCGTCTACGCCGACGGGGTCTCCGTGGGATACCTCCTCGTGGCGGTGGCACTGTTCGCTCTGTTCCTGCTCGTCGCCCGCCTCCGGCTCGGCACCCCGGCCAGCCTCGTCGTGATCGGGCTCGCCGTCTGGGCGAGCCTGCTCGGCAGCGGCATCGAGCCGGTCATCGCCGGGCTCGCTGTGGGACTCGTGGCCCCGGCGTACACCCCGGCTCGCGAGGACCTGGAGCAGGCCAGCGGACTGTTCCGCCAGTTCCGCGAGGAACCGACGCCCGAGCTCGCCCGGAACGCAGTGGTCGGACTCAGCCGCACGCTGTCCCCCAACGACCGGCTGCAGCGGTTCCTCCACCCGTGGACCAGCCATGTGGTGGTGCCGCTGTTCGCGCTCGCGAACGCGGGCATCTCGATCGACGGCTCCTTCGTCCGCCGCGCGATGAGCTCCTCGATCACGTGGGGGATCGTGCTCGGCTACGCCGTCGGCAAGCCGCTCGCGGTGATCTCGGCGTCGTGGGTGACTGCACGAATGACCCGCGGCCGGGTGCAACCGGCGGTCGGTTGGGCCTCGGTGGCCGGCAGCGGCACGATCGCCGGCATCGGCTTCACCGTGTCGTTCCTGATCGCCTCCCTCGCCTTCGACGGCGAGCACCTCGCCGAGGCGAAGTTCGGTGTGCTGCTCGCCGCAGCGATCGCCGCGACGTCGACATGGGTCGTCTTCCGGGTCACTGCACTGATCGGCGAGGACCGCCGTGCCGTCGCGCTCTTCGGCCGGGCCGAGCAGCTCGTCGACCTTGCCGATGACGTCGATCCGGAGCGCGACCACGTGCGCGGCCCGAAGGACGCGGCGGTCACGGTCGTCGAGTACGGCGACTTCCAGTGCCCCTACTGCGGCCGCGCCGAGCCCGCCGTACGCGCCATCCTCGGCGATGCCGACGTTCGGTTCGTCTGGCGCCACTTGCCGCTCACCGACGTGCATCCGGACGCCGAGCTCGCGGCCCAGGCCGCAGAAGCGGCCGGCGCACAGGGGAAGTTCTGGGAGATGCACGACCTCCTGCTGGCCCACCAGGACCACCTCCGCAAGCCCGACCTGCTCACGTACGCCGACCAGCTGGGCCTGGACGTGCCGCTGTTCCAGAAGGAGCTGTACTCGCACACCCACCTCGCCCGCGTCGGACAGGACGTCGAGTCCGCGGACATCAGCGGCGTCTCCGGGACCCCGACGTTCTTCGTCAACGGCCGTCGCCAGTACGGCGCCTTCGACGCCGCCTCGCTCACGGCTGCCGTCGATGCCGCCCGGGTCCGGGCCCGGATCCAGCCCGGTCCGTGGAAGCGCTGATCAGCTGACGGCTCGGCCCAGCAGGCGCACGTGGTCGATGGCCATGTCGATCGCAGCCGCCATCTGCGCGACGTCGCGAGACGTCTGAGCGAGCAGGTAGCCACCTTGGACCGCCGCGACGAAACCCGTCGCGAGCTGGTCGACGTCGGCGTCCTCGGGGATCACCCCGTCTTGCTGGAAACGGCGGAGCACCTGCTCGAACAGCTCCTGCCACGCCGTGAACAGATCGTCCAGCTTCTGACGGGCGACCGCGTCCTGGTCGGAGAACTCGTTCGCCAGCGACCCCAGAGCGCAGCCGTACCGGCCCTGCTGGACAGCGTTGCGCTCGACCACTGCGTCTCGCCAGCGGCGCAGACCCGCGAGCGTCGTGACCTTCTCGAGAAGCACGCGGTGCCGAGCGATCGTCTGGTCGCCCACGAGCTCGATCACCGCACGCACCAACGCCGGCTTGTCCGCGAAGTGTCGGTACAGCTGGGACTTGCTCACCTTGCTCGCCGCGACCACGTCGTCGAGCGTCGTGCCGCCGATGCCGCAGACGCGCATCAGCTCAGCCGCAGTCGCCACGATCCGCGCCCGCGTCGCCGCACCACGAGCGGTCAACCCGGGGGCCGCTGGTTCATCGACCTCACGCTGGGACACATCTGGACGATATCGTCCCGCGCCTCTTGGGGTCGATGTGTACTTGCGGTTCCTCGATCCCCGTGCCTAAAGTGGACGAAATCGTCCAGTTAGCTCCACGCCCACCCATCGGGCCGGCCGAGCACCCGAAGACAGGAGACGTGAGATGAGAGCGATCGTGGTGAGCGACCAAGCCGCAGGGACGGCGGGGATGACACTGACCGAACGGCCCGAGCCGACGCCTGCGATCAACGACGTCGTCGTCGAGGTCCGTGCCTCCGGGTACGTCCCGACCGAGCTGGACTGGCCCTCGACGTGGGCCGATCGGGCGGGTCGTGACCGGACGCCGTCCATCCCCGGCCACGAGCTGGCCGGCGTGGTCACGCAGCTCGGCTACGGCACCACGGGGCTGACCGTGGGACAGCGCGTCTTCGGCCTGTCCGACTGGCACCGCGACGGCACCTTGGCGGAGTACGTCGCGATCGAGGCACGAAACCTCGCCCCGCTACCCGACGATGTCGACTTCACCGCCGCAGCGTCACTGCCGATCTCGGGCCTGACGGCCTGGCAGGGGCTCTTCGTGCACGGACGCCTCCACGCGGGGCAGACCGTTCTCGCCCACGGGGCCGCCGGAGCGGTCGGGGCGATGGTCACCCAGCTCGCTCGCGAAGCCGGCGCCCACGTCATCGGCACCGGACGGGCCGCTGACCGGGAGAAGGCACTCGACTTCGGAGCCCACGACTTCCTCGACCTCGAGAACGACCTCCTCGAGAGCGTCGGCGACGTCGACCTCGTCTTCGACGTCATCGGCGGCGATGTCCAGCAGCGGTCCGCAGCACTGATCAAGGCGGGCGGAACGCTCGTGTCCGTCGTCGGCCCGGTCGTTGCCCGACCCGCCGACGGCCTGGCCCTGGACTTCGTCGTCGAGGCCGATCGTGCGCAGCTGATCGAGATCGTGCAGCGCGTGGGAGACGGGCGCCTGCGTACGAACATCGGTACCGTCACGTCCCTCGACAATGCCGTGGCCACCATGAGCTCCGGGCGACGGCTTCAGGGGAAGATGGTCATCACGGTCGGCGAGTGAGGGCGCAGGACCGCCGTACGTCTCGACAGCTCGTCTCGGGGAGTCAAGTGAAGTTCGAACCGAAGGACATGGCGGCAGCGATCGATGACGCCAGCGAGCTGTTTCGCGCCCTGTGGGACCGGAGCGACCTCGCTGTCGGGGTCGTCGACCGGACCGGGCGCCTGACGATGATGAGCCGCGGCCTGAAGGCTCTCATCGGGCCCGCGGCGCACGGCGCGACGACCTCCGAGCTGCCTGCGCTGAGCCACCTGTACGACGCCGCCGGCACCACCCTGCTGAGGCCCGAGCAACTGGCTCTGAGCCGAGCGGCGGGCGGCGAAATGGTCCGCGACGTCGTCATGAGCGTGCGCCGCCCGGGAGCACCGGTTCGCTACCTACGGACCAACGCGATGCCACTGGTCGGACCCAACGGCGAGAACAACGGCGCGTTCGTGCTCGCTTCGGACATCACCGCCGAGCACGAGGCACTGAGCCGACAGGACGCCATCCGCGGGCTCCTCCTCGACACCGTGAACCACGAGCTGCGCACGCCGCTCACCGTCGTACTCGCGAACGCGGAGCTCATCATCGATGCAGCCGACGAGCTGCCCGAGCACCTGCGCACGCCGCTCCTGGCCATCGCCCGCGCCTCGGACCGGTTGCGCGACACCGTCCAGCACGTCAGCGACCTCGTCGACCTCGAAGCCGTCACGCACGCCTCGCGCTCTGAGACGAGCATCCGGGAGCTCGTTGGCGCCGTCGTCGAACGGCACCGCGAGCTGGCGAAGGCGCACCACGTCACGATCGTGCTCGACTGCCCTCGCACCGTGCACTGGAACCTCGACGGCGCACTCCTGACGAGGGCAGTCAGCGCACTCCTTCTCAACGCACTCACCCACGGCCCCGACGACGACGAGGTCACCATCGGGATCGCCGTCCTCGACGACCTGCTGCACATCCGGGTCGCCGACCACGGTGCCGGCATCCCGGCCGAGGACCAGGAACGCCTCACCAAGCCGTTCGAGCGAGGCAGCACCTCCGCACTCGACAGCCGGCACGGCCGTGGCCTCGGGCTCGCGTTCGCGCACGCCGTGGCGACCAGCCACCACGGCGCCCTGGTGCTGTCGAACCGCGAGCCTCGCGGCTTCACCGCGTGCCTCATCCTCGCTTGAGGTCGGACGATCCCGCTGGCTGCGCGTCGAGCGCGACTCAGCGACCGTGCTCGGCGCAGAAGGTGAGCACGCGTGGCCACAGCCGTTCGGTGGCCGCCGCGTCGTACTCGTCGGCCAAGCTCGGGTCGGTGAACAGGTGCCCCTTGCCGGGATACTGGAAGAACTCGGCGTCCGCCCCGGCGCTGCTCACCGATCTCATCACCGACTCGACGTGGCCCGCAGGTCTGCGCGGGTCGTCGACCGTCGCGTGCAGCTGTGCCGGCACGCCTGTGGGCCAGGCGCCGGCACCGAGGAACTCCACCGGCAACGCACCCGAGCAGAGGATCACGCCGCCGATCGGTCGCTGCAACGCCACGTAGGTGGCCATGCCGCCGCCGTTCGAGAAGCCCATCGCGAGGAAGCCGTCGGCAAGGTCGGCCACCGCCTCCACCGCTCGCGCCATCAACGCAGGGAATCCGACCTCGTCCACGAAGGCGCCGGCCTCGTCGTAGTCGGTGAACACGCGACCGTCGTACTGATCGACGATCAGGACGTCGTGCCCGGCCGCACGCAGCCGGGCAGCTGCGTCCTCGACACCGGGCGTCACGCCGAAGGACGGGTGGAACAGCGCTATCTGGCTCATCGGACCCTCCAAGGTCGACCACCCGGGACCCGGGGGTACGCGGGGCCCGCGTACCTCTCCATTCGAGCACGCACCGCCGACAGACGGCCGCGGTCAGGTCAGGCGCGCTCCTCCGCGATGCTGTTGCCGCCGTCCACGACCAGACACTGGCCGGTCACGAAGGAGGCACCCGGGCTGCACAGGAAGCCGATGGCCGCAGCGACCTCCTCAGGCGCGGCGCTTCGCCCCACCGGGGTGTGCTCCGCCTGCACCGCCTCATCGTTGGTCTGGCTCCCAGTCCGGACCCAGCCCGGTGCCACCGCGTTGGCGGTGATGCCGTGCGCGGCGTAGTCCACGGCGACCGAGCGAGCCAGGCCGACCATGCCGGCCTTGGCGGCCGCGTACGCCGCCTCTCCCCGCATCGCCATCACGGGGCCCGTCACGGAGGTCACCATCACGACCCGGCCCCAACCCTCGGCCTGCATGCCCGGCAGGACGGCCCGCGTCATCAGGAACGCCGTGTCGAGGTTGCGCGCGAGCGAACGACGCCACTGGTCATGGCTCATCTGGTGGGTCGTCCCCGACTCCGGGCCACCGGTGGACTCCACGTCCATCGCGGGAGCACCGAGGCTCGTCATCCCGGCGTTGTTCACCAGGATCGTGGGCCGGCCGAGCGAGCGTTCCACGACGGCCAGCGCCGCCATCGCCTGCTCCTCCTCGGTGAGGTCGGCCACCACGCCCACGGACGGGACGCCGACCGCTTCGAGCTCAGCGGCGCGTTCGACCACCCGATCGCTGGTGGCGGCCACGGCGACGCGGGCACCGAGAGCGCCCAGCAGCAGGGCCGTGGCCATCCCGATGCCGTCGGGCGCACCGGCGCCCGTGACCAAAGCGACGCGACCGGTCAGGCGGAACGGATCAGGCAGCATGGGCTGACCCTCACCTGCGCGTGGACCGCGGTCAAGCCAGCCCTGAGCTGCCCCGCCCCGCGCCGTGTCGCGCTCCGTGCGACCGTCAGCCGCCGAGCCGGGTGGCCTTGCGGACACCCTTCTTCATGCTCTTCTTCACCGCCTTCGCCTCCGACTTCGCCGTGCCGGCGAGCCCCTGGGTCAGCAGGGTCAGCCCGGCGCCGACCAACCAGATGTCCTTGGCCACGGGCGTGCCCTGCTGGCTGGGACGGATGCCGTCGGCCAGGGTCATCGACGGGGTCTTCAGGTACATCCCGATCAGGCTGCCGCCGAATCCCGTCAGCGCGGCGCCCGCGACCGTCGAGGACACCATCGGGGCAAGCAGGGTCGTGCCGACCGCGATCTCGGCCCAGGCGAGGACCCTGGTGAACGTCGCGGGCTTCAGGTCGCCGACCAGCCCGGGGTAGGCGTTCGCGGCGGCGCCGTGCAGAGCCTGTGCCGTGTCGGCATCGGCACCCAGCTTGCCGATGCCGGCATTGAGGATGAACGCGCCGGTCGCGACACGGAGCGGGACATGAGTCGGGTGCATGGGTCCTCCTGGACGAGCGATGGGCCGAGTGGTTTCGACCGTAGCCCCGCACGAAAAGTTGAGGCGTGGCCCCGCCGAGTCGCAGCGCCACGTCGGGCGACGGCCGTTCGTCCCGTGACCTGCGCCACTCAACGGTCGTTGACGGCAACGTACGCCGCCGTTCCCGGCCCCGGGGACGGCCCGGCGACCGAGGAGATGTCTCGTGGGCACACACGCACTGCGGATCCGGACCACTGTCCTGCTGGCTGCGCTCTCACTGCTGCTTCTCGGCGCGGTGGCTCTGACCTCCGCCAGTGCGCGGGCCTCGTCCGGATTCACCGCTCACGGGAGCGCGCGACAGGTGTACGCGGTGGGCCTGCCGGCCGGCGCGAGCGCCACGCTGCTCGACGCGACCGGCCAGGCGGTGAAGACCCAGCAGGCCGACTCGCTCGGCGGCCTGCTGTTCCGTGAGGTCGCGCCCGGCGACGGCTACACGGTGCGCGAGGACGCCACCGGCGCGACGTCCGGGCCGGTGACCGTGCACTCCGAGGCCGCGGCGCCGTGGGACCCGAGCATCTACGACCAGACGATCCCCGACGACGGGTACTCCTACCTGACCACCCGCGACGGCACCCAGCTGGCGCTGACCGTGCACCCGCCCACACACCCGGCCGGCATCGGTGGCCTGCCGCAGGGCTTCCCGGTCCCGAACGGTCCCGACTACATGCCGCCGCACCCGACGCTGATCGAGTACTCCGGCTACGGGTACGCCGCGCCCGACAGCCCGGTCAACGGCATCGCCGCGATCGCCAACCTGATGGGCTTCGCGGTGGTCGACGTCAGCATGCGCGGCACCGGCTGCTCCGGTGGTGCCTTCGACTTCTTCGAGCCGCTGCAGAACCTCGACGGCTACGACGTCATCGAGACCATCGCCAACCAGCCGTGGGTCAAGGACCACAAGGTCGGGATGATGGGCATCTCCTACGGCGGCATCAGTCAGCTGTTCACCGCCCAGCTCCAGCCGCCGCACCTGGCCGCGATCTCACCGCTGTCGGTCATCGACGCGACCGCGACGACCCTCTACCCCGGCGGCGACCTCAACACCGGCTTCGCCGTGGCATGGGCCAAGGAGCGCCAGGAACAGGCCCAGCCCGCGGGCACCGGCGCCACCGGCACGCAGGCGTACGCCGAGCAGCGGGTGGCCCAGGGCGACACCACGTGCATCGCCAACCAGGCACTGCACGGCGAGGCCGCCGACCTGATGACCAAGATCCGGGCGAACAGCCACTACGTGCCGTCCGTGGCCGACCCACTCGACCCGGTCACGTTCGTCGACAAGATCAATGTGCCGACCTTCATGGCCTGCCAGTGGCAGGACGAGCAGACAGGCGGCCACTGCCCCATGCTCGTCCAGCACTTCACCGGGACCGACAAGAAGTGGTTCACCTTCACCAACGGTGCGCACGTCGACTCGCTCGACCCCGAGACGCTCAACCGCTGGTACGACTTCCTCGAGCTGTACGTCGCGCACCAGGCACCGGCGATCAACCAGGCGGTCCTGCGAGCGTCCGCGCCGCTGATCTACCAGACCGCCATGGGCGTCCCGGCGACCGACCTGATCACGCTGCCGCTCGACCCGGTCCAGCTGCAACCGACCTACGACACCGCCCTCGCCACCTTCGAGCAGGCGCCCTCGGTCCGGGTGCTCTTCGACAACGGCGCCGGCGCGTCGCCGATCGGGACCCGCACGGCGGGCGACCCCTATCCGGCGTACGAGCGGTCGTTCTCGACCCTCCCGGTGCCCGGCGTCCAGGCCGGCTCGTGGTACCTCAACCCAACCGGTGCCCTTGGGGCGGCCCCGCCGGCCAAGATGCACGCCGACTGGTACACCTCCGACGCGACCGCGCTGCCGAAGACCGACTACACGGGCAACACCGGCACCGGGGGCCTCTGGGGCAATGCCTCCCAGTGGAGCTGGGACTGGCAGCAGAACAAGCCCGGCACCGCGGTCTCCTACCTGTCGGCGCCGCTGACCCAGGACCTCACCACGGTCGGCGCCGGCTCCGTGCAGGTGTGGGTGCGCTCGTCGACGCCCGACGTCGACCTCCAGGCGACGATCAGCGAGGTGCGCGACGGTCACGAGACGTTCGTGCAGAACGGTTGGCTGCGCGGCAGCGAGCGGAAGCTGGCGACCAGCGCGGACAACATGTTCAAGCAGCCGAGCACGCTGCTGCAGCCGATCCCGACGATGCTCGAGAGCGACGTGCAGCCCATGCCGCAGGACGAGTACACGCGCGTGACGATCCCGCTGTACTTCCAGGGGCACGGCTACCGCGCGGGCTCGCAGATCCGGCTGACGATCTCCGCGCCCAACGGCACCCAGCCGATCTGGTCCTTCGACGAGACCCAGCCGGCCGGGACGACCGCCACGGTGTCCGTCGCGTCCTCGCCGAAGATGCCGTCGCGCCTCGTCCTGCCGGTCGTGCCAGGCGCGACGATCGGGGCCGGCCAGCCAGACTGCCCGAGCCTGCGCAACGAGCCGTGCCGCGCGGCCGTGCCCTTCACGAACAACACGCGGTGACGCCGCCTCGGTCCGCGTGCTGCCAGACAGGGGTGCCGTAGGTTCGTTCCGTGCAGCAGCGTCCCCAGGTCCACGATCCCGTGGTCCTGCGCGACCAGGCCGACCGTGGATACGCGAGCCGAGTCGAGAATCTCGCAGAGGGTCTGGTGGTCGTCGCTCAGCCGCCCGGACTCCCCGACGACGGTTTCGTCAACGGCACCGAGCTGAGCGTCGTCTGGGCCGAATCGGTTGATTCCGTGGCGGTGCTGCCCACGCGAATCCTGGCCGCGCACATGCAGGGACCGGCGAAGGTGTGGTCACTGGTCGTGACCGGGCCGGCGTCCCTGGAGCAGAGGCGACGCGTGGAGCGGGTGGACGTGAGCGGGCCCGTGACGCTGCGACCTCCGGCCGGCGTCGCCACGACGGCGGTGGACGGCGGTCTCGTCGACCTCAGCGAGGACGCCCTGCGGTGCTCGGTCCGGACCGGGTCGGCCGACGGGTTTCTCGGGAGCCACAACCAGGTCGTCGCCGAGTTCAGCGTCGGGACGGCCGACTTCGCACTCCCGGGCCGGGTCGAGTTCGTCAGGGCGACCAAGCACCCCACCCAGTGGGAAGAGCTGGTCGTGCTGTTCGACCAGCCGGTGGCGAAGGTCGACGTACTGCGCAAGCACCTGTTCGCACACGAGGCCACGGAGCCGCGCGATCGCGACGATCCCGGCGAGTCGTAGAGGGACCGCTGGCAGCTGCCGACCGGCGGAATCGTGCGACCCCTGAGCAGCCCACGGCGAACGGGCGCGACATCGCAGCACGACGCCCCCGCGCCTGGAGGGGCGGGGGCGTCTGCAGGTGGGTCAGCGGAACCAGGCGCGCAACCACGTCTTCATGAGGCGGATCTCCCTGTTCTGGGAGCGGTTGATGCTCACCTCGAGCGTGGCCAGCTGGTCGTGCACCGTCCCCGGCAGCGCTGCCTGCGACTCCTCCACAGCCATCTTGTGGTGCGGAATCATCAAGCGAAGGAACTGGATGTCGGTGTCGGTGCCTCGCCGGGCCGCGGCCAGCGGAGCCATCATGTCGGTCTTCATCTGCGCCGACATCTTGTTGATCAGGTCCACTGCGGGTGACTGGGCCACGGCCTCGTCAGGTGTCACGCCGTACCAGTTCCGCAGCCAGGACGTCATCTCGGCGATCTCCTTGGCCTGGGTGCGAACGATCCTGCGAGCGAGCGCCTTCTCCGCCGGGCGCGAGCCCTTCGCGAGCTCGATCCTCGCCATGTCGACGGCCATCTGGTGGTGGCGGACCATCGCGCCCATGAACGTCTTCTCCAGCTCGGCGCCCGACATCTGCCGCAACGCCTCGGCGTACTGCGCCGAGGTCGCCATCAGCGCCGGCAGCGACGCCGGCTGGGGACTGGCCGCGGAGGAGGTGGCGGCGTGATGCCTCGGGCTGTGCTCGTCGGCGTACGTCGGCGCCGTCGCGGTGACCAGACCTACGGTGAGCGTGCTCGCCGCCGCGGTCAGCGTTGCCTTGCGTAGCAGGGATCCTCGGGTCACGGGCTGCATCCTCTCTCCAGGTGTCAGTGCGAGAGCGTTGCGTACCCTCGGCGCCAGCGGGCTAACGCCCGATTCGGCGTCCCGCTCCAGGGGCGGGAACGTCACGAGGCCAGCCACCGCACGCTTCCGATGCCGCGTGGAGAGGACGTGAGAGGACGAGACCCTGGCTCAGAGACCACCGATCGGTGCGACTACGTCGTCGCTGACGGGGCAGACCCACACGGCTGCGTCGTCCACTGTGGCGGCCTGCATCGGGTGGTTGTCGGGGTGATGGGGGCAGCGAGGTCAATTCGTTGGTGCCGCACCCCACAGTTGCTCCTCGATGGCCCATTCCTGTACCTGGTCAGCCACCGCCGTGACGCGTTCGGATGGCGTCGCGGAGCGCAGCACTGAGACACCGGAGCCGCTGCCGTCCCGGGACCACAGCATCGCTGACGGACGCTCCGGGTCCTCCGCCCAGTCGTGGTCCTCGACGCGGGGTTCGTCGAGACCGGCAGCCCTCAGGTCACGCAGGATCGGCTCCAGCGCCTCCCGCAGAGCCTCATCCATGCGCTCATGGTCTCAGGACGGCGCTGTCGAGCGGCGGGTTCGTCGCCTCGTTCACGGCCGCTCGGGCGGTTCGACCGCAGACGAGGTCGACTCTGGCGTTGCCCACGTCGGCCACGGGTGCGCAGTCGGATTCTCAAGTCCCCCTCATGACCAGTCCCTAGACTGCGCTGTCGTGAAGCGGTGGATCGGATTCTTGGCGCGGCTGGTGGTGGGTGCTGTCTGGCTCGCCGCTGGATACGAGAAGTTCTCCGATCCGGCGGGCACCGTGCGCGCGGTCCGTGCCTTCCAACTGCTTCCGGAGTCGGTGGTCCCTACGTTCGGCCATCTCCTGCCGGTCGCTGAGATCGTGATGGGCGTCTGCCTGCTGGTAGGTGTACTCACCCGTGTCAGCGCTGTGGTCTCGGCGACCCTTCTCTTCGCTTTCATCGTCGGCATCTCCTTGGCCTGGGCGCGCGGGCTGGAGATCCAATGCGGCTGCTTCGGGGGCGGCGGGTACACCGAGAACGCCGCGGCTGGATACGTCCGCGACATCATCCGCGATCTCGGCCTGGTGCTCGCATCAGCGTGGTTGGTCTGGCTGCCGAGGACCCCACTGGCGGTCGACAACGTGCTGTTCCCCACCACTGAAAGGCTCACCGATGGCGAAGAAGGCCTCGAACCGGTCGAAGACTGAACGTGCGCAGGCACTGATCAGGGCACAGCAGCGAAAGGAGCGGATCCGCAACAACGCCCTCGTCGCAACGGTGGTGGTCGTGATCGTGGTCCTTCTCGGCGTCGGGGTGTACATCCAGACCAGCCGCGACAAGACCGGCAAGGTCGCCGCGAACGTGCCGGGCAACCTGACCGGCCGATACTCGGTGACCGTCGGCCAGGCCTCGGCGCCGACGACGATCAAGCTCTATGAAGACCTGCAGTGCCCGATCTGCCGCGAGTTCGAGGCCGCGACCGGAGCCCAGGTACGGGCCGCCATTGCCGCAGGCAAGGTGAAGGTGGACTATCACATGGTCGCGTTCCTCGACCGGTCCTCGACCACGAACTACTCCAGCCGGGCGCTCAACGCCGCGATGGTCGTGCTCGACACGGCCGGCCCCGATGTCTTCGAGAGGTTCCACACGCTGCTCTACGACAACCAGCCCGCGGAGGGCAGCGCGGGCCTGACCGACCAGCAGTTGATCGACTATGCCGTGCAGGCAGGTGCCGACCGATCCAAGGTCACCAAGCCGATCGAGGACAACCAGTATCACCAGTGGGTGCTCAACGCGACGAACCAGATGTCCCTGGACAAGGTCACGGGGACGCCGACGGTCTTCATCAACGGAAAGAACGCGGGCACCAACCCGCCGGTCGCAGCCCAAGCGGTCCTCGCGGCGTTGAAGTAACGACTGCGGAGCTGGGCGGGAGGTGCTGGCCCCCGCGATTCCCTCCGAGGCCGTGGACACAGACGAGCGCCTGATCGACGACGTCGGCTGCCCACTGCTCGCCCGCCCCAGGGCGGATCGGTTGCGGTGCCCCTCGCCGTTGAGGAGCCGGTTCGACGTGGTCGGCAACGGGAGCCCGGGCCACCCCATCTTTGTCAGCGACCTGCTGCAAACCGCGCGCTCGGACCAAGTCGGTGAATCGGAGCCGTCTGGCGACTGCGATCCAACCCCACAGAGCGGCACCCACAAGTAGCAGCGATCCGCGGGCGGACAGCACGCCGGCCCTAGCGACCTGGTACGCCGACAGGGGGCGTCCTGCGCGTGACGTGGAGCTGCGTCGTGCCGTTCAGGTGCACCCGCTCTCCCAGAATCGATCTCAACTCTTCGAAGAGGCCCGCCCGCAGGTGCTCCGGGGCCACGGCGTACTGCGACGTCGTCGACAACAGCGCCAGGTACTCCGGTGTGGACAGCTGCAGGCTCCAGGCGTAGGAGCGCTTCTGGAGATCCACGAGATCGGCGGTCGCCTCGATCTCGTCAGCCGGCCACGGGTGGTGCCCATATGTCGGCAGGTCAGGAATCAGGTCCGGGGCCGAGCTCCCGTAGGACCGGCGCACGAGATCCGGATCGTGCGCGACGGGGTCCAGGTACCAGGTGTTCCAGAAGAGGGCGACGGCCGCGGAGGGAGCCAGGAGTTCGAGCACCCTGCTCCACCTCGAGCCGGGGTCGGTCCAGTGGAAGGACTGGGCGGCCACGATGAGCCCGAACGGTCCGTCTGCGGCTCCGAGGTCCTCGAAGGTGGCGACCCGCACGTGGACTCGATCGCTCACACAGGCCTCGTCGGCACGCGACCACAGGAGTCGTGCCATCGTCTCGGCGGGCTCGACCGCGGTGACCCGCAGGCCACGGCGAGCGAGTGGGATGGTCGCCTTGCCGGTGCCGGCACCGATGTCCAGCACTCGGCTCTCCGGGGGACAAGCGGCGTAGGCCATCAAGTCGTCGAAGAGCTCATCGGGATATCCGGGCCGGAACTCGTCGTACGCCTCCGCGCCGGATTCGAAGGACTTGGCACGGGCGATAGTGGCCTCGTCGTGCGGCATGCCGCCATGCTGACACGCGGACCTGGCGCACCCCGGCAGGACGCAGACGGTGCGGGTGCTGTGGTGCGGCGTCATAGGGCTACAGGGCTACGTGGCTATGAACCGATCCTGGCCCACACCCACGGCATCGCCTGGCGCAGTGACGTCTGCCAGACCGGCCACTGGTGGCCGCCGGGCGTGGACCGCACCACGGTGGAGACGTGGGCGTTGCGGGCCGCGGCCACCACGTGGGCGGCCGCCGCCCGGCTCTGGCGGTCACGGGTTCCGATCTCGAGCCACACCGCCAGCGACGGGTACGTCGCGTGCCGCATCAGCCAGAGCGGATCGTGATGGTTGTACTTGTAGCGGGAGCCACCGAACAACCGCCGGATCGTCGCGACGCGGGCATCGGTATTGCCGACGGTGGGACGCGCGAGACCGGAGAAGAAGCCGACGGTGGAGAACATCGACGTGTGCCGCAGCCCGAACATCAGCGAGCAGGTCGCGCCCTCGGAGAGACCGGCGACGGCCCACTGCCGACCCGGTTCCACGACCGGCAGATGCGCGCGAACGTAGTCGGGGACGACGCGGGTCAGGTAGTCCTCGGCGTTGCCGCGGCGGCTGTTCACGCACTCGGTGTCGGACCGGGGGCCGCCGTTGATGTCGGGCATGACGACGACCGGCGCGAGACCCTGGTGGGCCGCGGCGAAGGCGTCCATCGTCTGGACCACAGCGCCGTACTGGACCCAGTGCGCAGGTCCACCGGGCGTGCCGTGGAGCAGCATCAGGACCGGGAGCCTGGTCTGGGGCGCCTGGCGCAGCACGGGCGGCAGGTAGATCAAGGCACGCCGTGCCGGGAACGCGGAGGTCCCGCCCGGGATCACCCGACTGACCAGCTGGCCGTGCATGTCGTACGACACGAGCTTGATCGAGGTTCCGGGCCCGCTGGCCGGGTGAGTCTGTGCCAGGTCCGAGCCGCCTGAGCTTGCCACGGCGTCCAGACTGCTGTGCTGGGTCGGCTGGGTAGCTGCGACTGCTGCCAGGAGCCCGGCGACCATGCCGATCCCGAGCGCGCGGGTCAGCACGCGTAGCCGCCGGCGCACGCCGTGCACGGGGTGAGCCGACACGGGGAGCGCTCCTTCCCGGGGAGACCGCGCGTTGGCTGTGCCGCGACGAGGGATCACTGGTCGTACTCCTCAGCGTGAGTGCTGCCTGCGGACCGTGCCTTCAACGCCAGGTGGGCGGGTCCTCGGCCTCACGGACGAGTTCTCGCATACGGCGCTTCCGCGACAAATCACCCTAACCCTGCAGGCACTGATGGTTCAGAGGAACCCCCACCCCCCGTGGACCTTCAGGTACTCCAGGCGTGACCGGTCTCGGGCGGATGCCATGCCCCGCATGAGTTTGGCCAGCTCACACGTCCTCAGCCCTCGAGCACGAGCGCCTGCAACGAGCCGGCCTTGAAACGGCGTACCTCCTGGGGCCAGCCGCATCCCTCGGCCACCCTCCCGGCCCACCAGCGAGCCGACTCGTCGTCGGGCACGTCCACGATGGTGAGCCCGCCGAGCCACTCCTTGGTCTCCGCGAAGGGTCCGTCGGTCACGATCAGCTCGCCGCTCGTGGCGTCGGCACTTGCCGCCTGCTCGAGCTCCTCGACCAGTCCGCCGGCGTAGACCAGGACGCCTTGGTCCTGCATGTCACGGACGACGGCCTGCGACGGTTCGATGCGGCCGTCGAACCACGCCTCGTCGTGGTCGCCGACCCACTGCTGGTTGAAGTAGATGAGGTAGTGAGGCATCCCTGCTCCCGTTCGTCGGGCAGACCTGATGTCCGCCGCCACCTACGCTACGAACAGCACGGGGCCGATACGACAGGCCCGAGCGCCGGCTGTCGGGCGGCGGGAGGTCTCAGCTCGCAGGACGGTCCCGCACTAGCATCGCGAGCGTGCCGCGGATCGTTCTGACCTCCACCATCGCGGCACCGGCGCGGACGTGTTTCGAGCTGAGCCTCTCCGTCGACGCGCACACCGCCTCCATGGCCGGCTCGGGGGAACGGATCGTCGCCGGCGTGAGCACGGGCGTCATGGGACTCGGCGACACCGTCACCTGGCGGGCCCGGCACTTCGGTCTGCCGTTCACCATGACCTCCGAGATCACCGAGTACGACGCGCCGCACCGGTTCGTCGACGAGCAGGTGACCGGCCCCTTCAAACGCTGGTGGCACGAGCACACCTTCGAGGAGCGGGCCGGCACCACCACGATGACGGACCACGTGGAATTCGCCTCCCCGTGGGGTCCGCTCGGGAAGACGGTCGATGCCCTGGTCCTCACGCGCTACCTGACCCGCCTCCTGACACGGCGCAACGAGTGGCTCGTCCAGGCGCTGTCGTAGACCGACGGTGGTGCCCCTAGGGTGCTGCTCATGGCGGACGGAGAGTCGTTGTCTCTCGAGTTCGAGCACCTCACCAAGCGTTACGGGGACCTGGTCGCGCTCGACCGGTTGACCTTCGACGTCCGGGCCGGCGAGGTGTTCGGGTTCGTCGGCAGCAACGGCGCCGGGAAGACGACCGCCATGCGCATCGCGCTGGGAGTGCTGGCGGCCGACGGCGGTGAGGTGCGGTGGGCCGGCCGGCCGGTGGATCTGGAAACTCGTCGACGCATCGGGTACATGCCCGAGGAGCGGGGCCTGTACCCGAAGATGAAGGTCGCCGAGCAGCTGGTGTACCTGGCCAGGTTGCACGGACTCTCCGTCGCTGAGGCAGAGCAGCACACTCGCGTCTGGGCCGAGCGGCTGGGCGTCGGAGCCCGCCTCGAGGACGAGGTGGAGAAGCTGAGCCTCGGCAACCAGCAGCGGGTGCAGCTCGCGGCTGCGCTGGTGCACGACCCCGCCGTGCTCGTCCTGGACGAGCCGTTCTCCGGCCTCGACCCCGTGGCCACCGAGGTGATGAGCCAGGTGCTGCGCGACAAGGCCGCCACCGGGGTGCCGGTCCTCTTCTCCAGCCACCAGCTCGACCTGGTGGAGCGGATCTGCGACCGGGTCGGCATCATCCAGGCCGGCCGCATGGTGGCCTGCGGCACGGTCGAGGAGCTGCGCACCACCAGCCTCGAACAGGTGGTGGTCGACGTACCGGGTGTCGACCTGGCATGGGCGGCCACGGTCCCAGGTGCCCGGGTGGTGGAGACCACCGGGAGTCGGGTGCTGCTCGAGCTCGAGCCAGGTGTCGACGACCAGCAGGTCCTTGCGGCCGCGTTGCGCGCCGGCGCCGTCCGCGAGTTCGGCCGCCATCGACCGCCGCTGACCACCCTGTTCCGGCACGTGGTCACCGTCAGTGACCCGGCGGCTGAGACGGCTGATCCAGCGCTGGCCGACGCAGGGAGGGACCGATGAGCGAGTCGCCGCGCGTGGACCTTCCCGCGACCGAGGCGATCCGGCTGGTCGCCGGCCGTGAGCTGCGCACGCGGCTGCGGTCGAAGGCCTACCGGGTCACCACGGCCGTGCTGGTCCTCGTGGTCGTGCTGTTCGCGGTGGTGATGGAGCTCATCAGCGGACACGGCAGCACCCGGCACGTCGGGTTCACCGACGCCGCGGCTGCCCTGAGACCCCAGGTCACGGCCGCCGCCAAGGCACTCGACCAGCACATCACCACCGTGCGCGTCACCGACCCGCAGACCGGCCGCCGTCTGGTCCGAGACGGGAAGCTCGACGCACTGGTGGTCGGCGTACGGGGCTCACAGCTCGACGTGGTGGTCGACAAGAACCTCGACCCGAAGCTGCAGACCACCCTGAGCAGCGCCGCGAGCCAGGCCACGCTCGCCAGCGAGATCACGCGCCTCGGCGGCAGCCCCGCCACCGTCGCAGCGCAGGTCGCCCGGTCCGGTGTGTCGGTGACGCCGTTGCAGCCGTCGCCCAGGTACGACCCTCAACGACTCGTGCTGGGCAGCGTCGCCGGGATCCTGATCTACCTCGCCCTCATCGGCACCGGCATGGGGGTCGCCCAGGGCGTCGTGGAGGAGAAGTCCAGCCGCGTGGTGGAGCTGCTGTTGGCCACCATCCGGCCCTGGCAGCTCATGGCCGGCAAGGTCCTCGGCATCGGGCTGGTCGGGCTGCTGCAGGTGACCGTCGTCGGGGTCGCCGGCGTGGTCGCGGGCGAGCTGACCGGTGCGCTGACGATCTCGGTGTCCGCCACCGCCGGAGCGGTCGCCTGGCTGGTCATCTGGTTCGTCCTCGGCTTCACGCTCTACGCGCTGCTGTTCGCCGGCCTCGGTGCCCTGGTCTCGCGACAGGAAGACCTCGCCGGCACCGTCGCGCCTGCCACCATGCTGCTGGTGCTCGGCTACGTGGTGGGCATCTCGGTGCTCCCCACGTCGCCCGACCAACCACTGGTGGCGGCCATGTCGCTGATCCCGGCGTTCGCACCCACCCTGATGCCGATGCGGCTGGCCATCGGCGGCGTGCCGTGGTGGCAGACGGCCGTTGCCCTCGTGCTCACCGTGGGGTTCGTTCCGCTGCTGGTCGGCCTGACCGGGCGTCTGTACCGCAACGGCGTCGTGCGCACCGGCGCCCGGGTCCGCCTGCGGGACGCCCTTCGCGCCGACTGACCGAGCGCCCTGGGAGCACACCGCGGTCAGCGACCGTCGGCAGTCCCGCTGTGCTCCTCGTGCTCACCGAATCGGTCGGCTCCCCACGTGCCCGTGGCGCCGACCAGCCACACCGCCGCACCCGACGCAAGGGCGAGCGAGAGAACAAGCGCCGCGACCCGGTATCCGATGCCGGGAACACCGCGCCGGTGCATCACGAGGCGAAATGCGGGCAGCGTGCGGGCGAGCACATGGGCCGTCATCGCCACGAACCAGAACCAGAACACGCCCTTGTGGAGCCCCAACCAGTCGAGCCGGAACCCCGCGACGTCGAGGATCGCCTGTCGACTGGACTCCTGGCCGAGCAGGATCAGAGCGACGCCGGAACCGAGTAGGACGAGTGTCGTCACGACGACCAGCGGCCCCAGCAGGCGAAGGACGAGCGGCGGCGGACCCGCCCTCCGGTAGTCGGGCTGACCGGAGTAGTAGCGCACGATCCGCCACCCCGTGGTCGCCGTCTTCGCCACCGCCGGAGGCACGAGCAGCGCACCCAGCGCCACGTGCCAGTTGATCAGGCCCCGTACGTCGAGCAGAGTCAGGCCTTCGAGGAAGAACAGCACCAGCAGGGCGACTCCCAGGGCGGCCGTGAGCGCCGCGTTGCCCGCTGGGCCACCCGTGCCCTCGAGCACCGGGTCGGGCCGCTCGTCACGTCCGAGCGCGGTGGCGACGACGTCGCGCACGTGCGTGGAATCGGCCCCCAGGATGGACATTGCCGCACGATCACAGCCGAACCTGTGATTTCTCTTGGAGCCCCGGGCGCTCCCGTCCGCGATGTGGGGTAGGACCCACCGGATCGCTGCTTCGACGCCGGAGGCCGACCGCTGAGTCGGGGATCAGCGGTCGGGTCGCAGCAGGAACTTCTCGCCGGTCGCCTGACGCGCGTACCGCTGCATCGTCTGCAGGTCCAGCGCCTCGACCAGCGAGATCTCGTCGGTGTAGTGGCTGGCGAACGTAGTGGTGAGCTCGTCGGCGACTCGCTGCCGCAGCCGAGCCAGGTCCTCCTTGGATGTCCGCGCCATGAACGGCATCAGGAGCCAGCCGCCGACACCCCAGGCGAAGCCGAACCGTCGACGCAGCTCGATCGGGCGCGGGTCCAGGGCGCCGTACACGTAGACCTGCTTGTGCACGTCGCTGCCGTAACGGCTGTACGGCGCGTCGGGCGCCACGATCGCCGCCTCCATCGCGTTGAGGATCTCGCCGGCCAGCCGGCCGCCGCCGATCGCGTCGAAGGCGATCGTCGCCCCGGTGGCGCGCAAAGCCGCCACCAGGTCAGCCTCGAACGTCGGCGCGCTGGAGTCGCACACGTGCGCGGCACCCTGCTCGCGGAGCAGCTGGGCCTGCTCCGGGCGCCGGACGATGTTGACCAGCGGCACCTCGTCGGCCAAGCAGATCCGGTTGAGCATCTGGCCCAGGTTGGACGCGGCCGCGGTGTGCACCAGGCCGGTGTGACCCTCCCGCCGCATGGTCTCGACCATCCCGAGCGCCGTGAGCGGATTGACGAACGACGACGCGCCGTCGGCCGCGGTGGCTCCGTCCGGCAGCGGGAGGCACATCCGCGGCGAGGCGAGGCAGTACTCGGCGTACGTCGCGCCGCCGAGGAACCCGACCCTGCGGCCGAGCAGCGCCTGCGCCTCCGGCGAGGACCCGGCCGCGACGACGACCCCGGCGCCCTCGTTGCCCACCGGCATCGCCTGGCCGACCCGCGCGGCCAGCGACCGCATCACCGGCTCGGCGATCGGTGCGGTCACGGTCGGCTCGTCCGAGGACCCTCCGGCGGCGGCCTGGGACACGTCGGCCATCGCGAGCAGTAGCCCGAGGTCGGACGGGTTGATCGGCGCGGCCTCCACCCGGACCAGCACCTCGCGCTCCCCCGGCTGTGGAGTGTCCCCCGTCGTCACCGACAGCTGAAGCTCACCCTCGGGCGCGACCAGGCTTCGCAGCTGGCGCATCGTGGCTGGTACGTCGGGCATGGGGGTTCCCTTCGTCGAGTGGGGGTTCGTGCAGCCTATGCCGCGGTGCCCGCGGCTAGCGTGGCCACCATGGACCTGTACGAGGTGATGCGCACGACCGCGGCCGTCCGGGAGTTCACCGACGACCCGCTGCCCGACGAGGTGCTGCACCAGATCCTCGAGAACGCCCGCTTCGCGCCGAGCGGCGGGAACCGCCAGGGCACGCAGATCGTCGTGGTCCGCGACGCGGACACGCGGGAGCGGCTCGTCGAGATCACCGCGCCCGGCGCCAAGCGCTACCACGCCCAGCGGGCCGCCGGCGAGACGCCGTGGAGTGCCTACACCCCCAGCGGGGTCACCGCCGAGCAGGTCGCGCAGACGCGCGTCCCGGCGTCGGTCAACGACCCCATCCGCAAGTCCGCCGTGGTCCTGGTCGTCTGCGTCGACCTGCGCCGGGTCGCCGCGATCGACCAGGACCTCGACCGGGTCGGCATCGTCGGCGGCGCGTCGGTCTACCCGCTGGTGTGGAACGTCCTGCTCGCCGCGCGCAACGAGGGCTTCGGCGGCACGATCACCACGATGGCCGTCGCCGAGGAGCCCGCGCTGAAGGAGCTGCTCGGCATCCCCGACCCGTACGCCGTCGCGGCCGTCGTCCCGCTGGGCAGGCCGGTCAAGCAGCTGACCCGGCTGACCCGGGCCCAGGTCGAGGACTTCACCCATCTCGAGCACTGGGGCGGCGGCCCGATTCAGCCCTAGTCTCAGGCTCATGACCGAGATCGACCTGTCCGCCGTCGAGGCCGAGCGCGAGCGCATCCGGGCGACGTACCTGCAACCGGCCGGGAGCCGTCCGAGATCGAGCGCCCGGGGGCTCCACCACGTGGCGGTGGTCGCGCGCGACGTCGAGGAGACGGTCCGGTTCTACCAGGAGCTGCTGGAGTTCCCGCTGACCGAGATCATCGGCAACCGCGACTACCCGGGCTCGAACCACTTCTTCTTCGACATCGGGCACGGCAACCTGCTGGCGTTCTTCGACTTCCCCGGCCTCGACGTCGGCCCGTACGCCGAGGTGCTCGGCGGCCTGCACCACATCGCGATCTCCGTGGAGCCGGAGCGGTGGGAGCACCTGAGGGGCAAGCTCGACGAGGCGGGCGTCGAGTACCTCCACGAGAGCGGCACCTCGATCTACTTCCGCGACCCCAACGGCGCCCGGCTGGAGCTGATCGCCGACCCGCTGGGCGACATGTACGGCACCAAGGTGCTCTGAGCACGCGGCACATAGGCTCGACCTGCCAGTCCTGATCCGCGCGCCGAGGAGGCTTCGTGTCTCGCACCGCATCCCGTCTCCGAACGATCCTTCCCGGCTCGAGCCGCACCGCCCTGGGTGCGACCGTCGCCGGCGGGGTGCTGACCGGCCTGGCCTCGGCTCCGGAGCGGATGGGCCGGCTGCTCCGGCGCCGGTTCCCCATGGTTGCCGTGACCGGGATGACCGGGGTCGGCAAGAGCCAGCTCGTCGACCGGCTGACCCGGCGTACGTCCGGCGACGGCGTGGCCGAGGTCGGCTCGGCCGTGATGGAACGCCGGATGCGCCGCTCGCCGCGCCTGCACGGCTTCCGCTTCCTCGTGGTGCCCGGCGACAACGCGGCCACCCGGCTCGGCGCCCTCGACGAGGTCTTCCACGACGAGCCGGTCGACGGGGTGATCCACGTGGTCGCCAACGGCTACGCCACCCCGCGGCGTACGGCCGGGACGACCGGCGCCGCAACCGCGACGCGTGAGGAGCAGCTCGCCGCGGAGCTGGAGGACTGGACGATCACCTCGCACCGGATCGCGTCGATGGCCGTACGCCGGCACAAGCCGATCTGGCTCGTCATCGCCGTCACGAAGGCCGATCTCTACCCCGACGGGATCGACGAGGCCGTGCACTACTACTCCCCCGGCAGCGGCACGCCGTTCGGTGACAAGGTCGACGCGCTCCGGGCCCTGGCCGGCGGCGCCAAGCTCTCGATCGACGTGCTGCCGGTGTCCAGCCAGCGGGGCGACGGCGCCCCGGGGGTCCCGGCGAAGCGCGCCAACGCCATGATCGACGCCCTCGCCACCCGCATGGCCCAGCTCAGCGGTCACGCCTGAGCCGCGGGCAGCCGCACGGTCGCGCGAAGCCCGCCGCCGGGAAGAGGCGCGAGCGCGAGGGTGCCGTCGTGGGCCTCGGCGATCCGCTTGACGATCGCCAGGCCGAGTCCGACGCCCGCGTGACCGGAGCGCGTGCGCCTGGAGCCCCGCTGGAACGGCTCCGCCAGCGTGGCCACCAGCTGAGGGCTGAGCCGCTCGCCCGTGTTCTCGACCGTGAGCACCGCGCGGTCGGGCTCGGCCGTGGTCCTGACCTGCACGAGGCCGTCGGCCGGCAGGTTGTGCACGATCGCGTTGTGCACGAGGTTCGTGGTCATCTGCAGCAGCAGCGGGTGCGAGCCGAACGCGGTCGCCGCGTCCCCGGAGGTCTCGATCATGACGCCGCGCTTCTCGGCCAGTGGCAGCAGCGTCTCGGTTGCCTCCTCGGCTGCCAGGGACAGGTCCACGGGCTCGCGGGTGAAGGAACGCTGGTCGGCGCGGCTGAGCACGAGCAGCGCCTCGGTGAGATCGATCGCCCGCGTGTTGACGGAGTACAGCCGCTCGACCAGCTCACCGGAGTCGTGGCCCGGGTCGGTGCGGGCGACGTCCAGCAGGGTCTGGGTGACGGCCAGCGGCGTACGCAACTCGTGGGAGGCGTTGGCGGCGAACCGCTGCTGCTCGGCGACTTGGGCCTCCAGCCGGGCGAGCATCGCGTCGAAGGCGTCGGCGAGCTCGCGGAACTCGTCGCTGCGACCGGGGAGGCGGATCCGGTGGGACAACGAGCCCGTGGCGGCGATCCGGGTGGCCTCGGTGATCCGGTCGAGGGGGGCCAGCATCCGGCCCGCCAGGAACCACCCGCCCACCAGGCCGAACACCAGCAGGAACCCCAGCACGATGGCGGCGGTCGGAGCGAAGGCGTGCCAGAGGTCGGCGTGGGTGCGCACCATGAAGATCACCCCGGGATGGAAGCCCCGGGACAGGGAGAAGTAGCCGACCGCCAACACCACGGTGCCGGCGACCAGGAGGAAGCCGGCATAGCTGAGGGTCAGCTTGAGCCGGACACTCAACCCGGGAGGCCTATCCACGGTCCGACCTCGCGGGTTCGGTGTCGGGCTGCCCGTCGATGCGGTAGCCCACGCCGGGCACGGTGGCGATCAGCCACGGCTCGCCGAGCCGCTTGCGCAGGGCCGACACGGTGATCCGTACGGCGTTGGTGAACGGGTCGGCGTTCTCGTCCCACGCCCGCTCCAGCAGCTCCTCGGCGCTGACCACACCGCCCTCGGCGGCGACCAGCACCTCGAGCACGGCGAACTGCTTGCGGGTGAGGGCGACGTACCGGCCGTCGCGATAGACCTCGCGGCGGAACGGGTCCACCCTCAGGCCGCTGATCTCCCGAACGGGCGGCCGGTGGTGGGCCCGCCTGCGGTCGAGCGCCCGGAGCCGGAGCACGAGCTCGCGCAGCTCGAACGGCTTGGTCAGGTAGTCGTCGGCGCCGAGCTCGAACCCGGTGACCTTGTCGTCGAGGCGATCGGCCGCGGTGAGCATGAGGATCGGCATGCCGCTGCCGGACTCGACGATGCGCTGGGCGACCTCGTCACCGGAGGGGCCCGGGATGTCGCGGTCGAGGACGGCGATGTCGTAGGCGTTGACGCTCAGCAGCTCCAGCGCGGTGTCACCGTCACCGGCGATGTCGGAGGCGATCGCCTCGAGGCGCAGGCCATCACGGACGGCCTCGGCCAGGTAGGGCTCGTCCTCGACGATCAGCACCCGCACCCTCCGCATGCTACGGAGCCGGGCATATCGCCGGCGTATCCAAATCCGCATACGCCGCGGCAACGCCGAACTTCCTTCCATGGAGGCATGTCCATCCGTCAGCCAGCACGGGCGACCGCGGTCGCGGTCGTCGCCCTCGGCATCGCACTGATCGGGTTCCTCGGCCACCCGCTGTGGGCGGCCTCCTCCCCGCCGAGCCCCCCGCATCCGGTCACCGGCGCACGCGTGGCCCCTCTCCCGAAGGCGCCCGCGCCACGCCATCGCGACGGAGCCACGGACGGTGTGGTGCCGGACGGCGTGACCGTCTTCGACCAGCGGTATCCGGCGGTCACGAAGCTGGACCCCGCGCTCCTCTCCGCGCTCCGTCGGGCCGCGACGGACGCCGGGCGCGACGGAGTGCGGTTCTACGTCAACAGCGGCTGGCGGTCGCCGGCGTACCAGGAGCACCTGCTCGACGAGGCGGTGGCGACCTACGGCTCACGCGAGCGGGCCGCCCAGTGGGTCGCGACGCCCACCACGTCGGCGCACGTCTCCGGGGACGCCGTCGACCTCGGGCAGTCGGATGCTGATTCGTGGCTGGCCCACCACGGGGCGGCGTACGGGCTGTGCCAGATCTACCGCAACGAGCCGTGGCACTACGAGCTGCGCCCGGCCGCGGCGCACGACGGCTGTCCCGCGATGTACGCCGACCCGACGCACGACCCCAGGATGCAGCCGTGACCGTCCATGTCGCCCCGGCCATGACCGGCGAGCGACGCACGACGACCGGGATCACGATCTACGGCTGCGACCCCGACGAGGCGGCGCTGTTCGGCGAGCTGGCGCCGCGCTTCGGCGTGCGGGCGAGGCTCACGGACGCCCCGGTGTCCGAGGCCAACGTGCCCCTGGCACGGGGCACCCGCTGCGTCAGCGTCGGTCACCACACCCGGGTCAGCCGGCCGACGCTGCTCGCCCTGCGCCGGGCCGGCGTGGAGCACCTGAGCACCCGGAGCGTGGGCAGCAACCACCTCGACCTCGAGTACGCCGCCGGCCTGGGCCTGTGCGTCCGGACCGTCGCCTACTCGCCCGAGAGCGTCGCGGACTACACGCTGATGCTGATCCTGATGGTGCTGCGCGACGCGACGTCGACGATCGCGCGAGCGGAGGCCCACGACTACCGGCTGAGCGGCCGGCGCGGGCGCGAGCTGCGCGACCTCACCGTCGGCGTGGTCGGCACCGGGCGCATCGGCACCGCGGTCGTGGACCGGCTGCGTGGCTTCGGCTGTCGCGTGCTCGTCCACGACCGCCGCCCGGCAACCCCGGCCGACCACGTCCCGCTCGACGAGCTGCTGCGGCACAGCGACGTGGTCACGCTGCACACCCCGCTCACGGCCGACACGCACCACCTGCTCGACCGTCGCCGCATCGCCCTGCTGCGGCCCGGCGCGGTCGTGGTGAACACGGGCCGCGGCGCACTCCTCGACACCCAGGCGCTGCTCGCGGCGCTGGAGAGCGGACGCCTCGGCGGCGCGGCGCTCGACGTCCTCGAGGGCGAGGAGGGGACCTTCTACGCCGACCGACGCGGCACGCCGATCGACCCGACCCTCGCGCGGCTGCACCGGCTGCCCAACGTCGTGATCACCCCGCACACCGCCTTCCACACCGACCACGCGCTGGCCGACATCGTCGAGAACACGCTGCTCGCCTGCCTCGACTGCGCACGCGGTGAGCAGCATGGCTAGGCCCACGACCAGGCCCAGGGTCGCGATCCTGTTCGGCGGGTCGTCGGAGGAGCACCCGGTCTCGGTGAAGTCCGCACGCGAAGTCGCCCGCCACCTCGACCCCAGCCGGTACGAGCCGGTCTGGGTCGGGATCACCGAGGACGGCGGGTGGCGGCTCTGCGACGGACCGGTCGCGGGGTGGGAGGACGGGCCGTCCGCCGTGCTGTCCCCGGACCGGAGCATCCGCGGCCTGCTCGTCCTGGAGGACGGCCGCTACCAGAGCCTCCCGGTCGACGTCGTCCTCCCGGTGCTGCACGGCCGTTTCGGCGAGGACGGCTCGGTGCAGGGCCTGCTCGACCTCGCCGGGATCCCGTACGTCGGCTGTGACCTGCAGAGCTCGGCCCTGTGCATGGACAAGTCGCTGACCTACACGGTGGCCGAGAGCGCGGGCATCGCGACCCCGAACCGCTGGACGCTGCTGCCCGGCGAGAGCATCGACGCCGACCGGCTGCCGTACCCGGTCTTCGTCAAGCCGGCGCGCTCCGGGTCGTCGTACGGCGTCACGAAGGTGGAACGACCCGACGAGCTGCCGGCCGCGATCGCCACGGCCCGGCAGTACGACGCCAAGGTGCTCGTCGAGGAGGCGGTGGCCGGGAGCGAGGTCGGGTGCGCCGTCCTGGGCAACGGTGCCGACCTGGTCACGGGCGAGGTGGACCGGATCGCCCTGTCCCACGGGTTCTTCCGGATCCACCAGGAGAGCGAGCCCGAGAGCGGCTCGGAGAACTCCGCGTTCGTCGTCCCGGCCGACATCCCGGCGGCGTCGCGCCGGTTGGTGCAGGAGACGGCGAAGTCCGTCTACCGCGCCCTGGGGTGCAGCGGCCTGGCCCGGGTCGACCTGTTCCTCACCGATGAGCAGACGATCGTGCTCAACGAGGTGAACACCTTGCCGGGGCTCACGTCGTACAGCCGCTACCCGCGGATGATGGCCGCCGCGGGTCTGTCGCTGGCGGACGTGATCGACCGGACCCTGTCGCTCGCCCTGACGGGACGAGACCGATGAGGGACGACTTCGTCTTCGTCGACGAGCATGTGGCGGGCATCCGCTGGGACGCCAAGTACGCCACTTGGGACAACTTCACCGGCAAGCCGGTGGACGGGTACGCCGCGAACCGGATCGTCGGCACCAGGGCGCTGTGCGCCGGGCTGGCGCGGGCCCAGACGAAGGCCGAGTCGTTCGGGCTCGGCCTGCTGCTCTGGGACGGCTACCGCCCGCAGCGGGCCGTGGACCGCTTCGTGCGCTGGGCCGCCGAGCCCGAGGACGGCCGCACCAAACGCCGTCACTACCCCGCCCTCGAGCGCGCCGAGATGTTCGCCCGCGGTTACGTGGCCACCCGGTCCGGGCACAGCCGCGGCAGCACCGTCGACCTGACCCTCTACGACCTGGCCACCGGCGAGCTGGTCGAGATGGGGGGGCACCACGACCTGATGGACGCGGTGTCGCACCACGGAGCGCGGGGTGTCAGCCGGCAGCAGGCGAGCAACCGAGAGTGCCTGCGCACTGTGATGACGTCGTCCGGGTTCGTCGACTACGCACTCGAGTGGTGGCACTACACGCTCGAGGACGAGCCGTACCCGAGCACGTACTTCGACTTCCCGATCACCTCGGTACGAGCGGGAGCGTCGTCGTCCGTCCCGCAGCTCAGCGGCCGAACGCCGGGTCGCTGATCGAGGGCCGGCCGCTCTCGAGGTGGCCGGCGAACTCGCGGACGAACGCGGCACCCTGCACGGCCAGGCGGACGTCGTACCAGCCGCCGGTGGAGCGTGTCTCCACCTCGACCACCTTGTCGCGACCCGGTGCCAGCGTGACCGTCCGGGTGCGGGCGGTGTAGGCGTCGGTCAGCTCCACGGTCGCGGCGGCGCGCGGCGCGCGGACGGTCACCACGACGTGGTTCCGACCGGCACGCAGGCTGACCTCCACAGCGTCGTGCGAGCGGTCGCCGGCGTACCGGCGGAAGAAGCCGTTCGGGCCGTGCAGGGCGATGTCGTACGGCCCGGCGACCGGCCACTCGACCCGCAGGCGGTCGCGAGCACCGACGGTGTAGCTGCGCGGTGCCGCTGTCGGCGTGAGGAAGCGGGCCTGGAGGTGCGCACCCAGGCGGCCCCGGTTGTCGAGGGTCACCGCGACCGAGCCGGCCCCGGACCGCTCGAGCACGTCGAGGTCGTAGCCGATCGGGCGCGCGGGGCGGGTGCCCTTCTCCTGGCGGGGCACCGCGCCCTCGGCCGGGGGCGTGGGCACGTAGCTGGGGTGCCGGTTGCGGTCGTGCGGCTGGTACGCCGCGGTGTCGGGCAGCGCGGGCACGGACGTGCGCTCGAGCGAGAAGTCGAAGGCCGCGGTCAGGTCGCCGCAGACCGCCCGGCGCCACGGGGTGATGTTGGGCTCCTCGACTCCGAAGCGCTGCTCGATGAACCGGATGATCGAGGTGTGGTCGAAGGTCTCCGAGCAGACCCAGCCGCCTGTGCTCCACGGGGAGACCACGATCATCGGCACCCGCTGGCCGAGGCCGTAGGAGCCCGGGCCGTGCGGGCCGTCGTAGAACTCGTGGTCGGTCGGCACGGTGGAGGCGCCGGGCACGATCGGCGAGGGAGCGTTCGGCGGCACGACGTGGTCGAAGAAGCCGTCGTTCTCGTCGTAGGTGATCAGCAGCGCGGTCTTGCTCCACACGTCGGGGTTCGAGGTGAGCGCGTCGAGGACGTTCGCGACGTACCAGGCGCCGAAGTTCACCGGCCAGTTCGGGTGCTCGGAGAACGCCTCCGGAGCGACGACGTAGGACACCTGCGGGAGGTTGCCGGACTGCACGTCGGCGCGGAGCACGTCGAAGTAGCCGCCGGACTGCGCGACGTCGGTGCCGGTCTTCGCCCGGTCGGCCAACGGGCTCCCCGGCTGTGCGTTCTGGTAGGCGTGGAAGTACAGCAGCGAGTTGTCGCCGTAGTTGCCGATGTAGGGGTCGCTGGTCCAGCCCCACGAGTTGGCCTGGTCCAGCCCGAGCCCGACGTCCTGGTAGACCTTCCACGAGACCCCCGCCTTCTGGAGGCGCTCGGGGTACGTCGTCCAGTCGTAGCCGAGCTCGTCGTTGTAGAGCACCGGCCCGCCGCCCTGGCCGTCGTTGCCGGTCCAGCCGCTCCACAGGTAGTACCGGTTCGGGTCGGTGTTGCCGATGAACGAGCAGTGGTAGGCGTCGCAGACCGTGAAGGCGTCGGCGAGCGCGAAGTGGAACGGCGCGTCGTTGCGCCGCAGGTGCGCCATCGTGGTCGGGGTCTTGTTCGGGATCCACTGGTCGTAGATGCCCCGGTTGATCGCGGCCTGGGTGTCGGTCCAGCCGTGCGGCAGGTCCGCGAGGAAGACCAGGCCGAGGTCCTCCATGTCCGGGCGGAACGGCAGCACCTCGCCGGCGCCGTTCGGCTGGTGGAAGACGGACCTCCCCGACGGCAGCGTGGCCGGGTGCGGGTCACCGAACCCGCGGACGCCACGCAGGGTGCCGAAGTAGTGGTCGAAGGAGCGGTTCTCCTGCATCAGCACGACGATGTGCTCGACGTCGCGGAGCGTCCCGGTCCGGCGGTTCGCCGGCAGCGAGGCCGCCTTGGCGATGCTCTCGTTGAGCACGGCGCTGGCGGCGGCGGTGCCACCGGCAACCTTGAGGAAACGGCGACGGTCGATGCTGGTCACGGGGCACTCCTGGATCCGGGGGACGTGGCGCGTGACAGCCTCGGGACGGCGGCGGAACGGGAGGAAGCGCTTCGATGGCCGGGCAGCGAACCCTGGCCGAGCGCTCGGCGACCGCTCAGCCCGTACGCCGGGTCAGCCGGCCTCGCCCAGTCGCAGCTCGCGCGTGATCTGCCCGTAGCGGACCGCGTCGAACGTGACCAGGGCGAGCAGCGTGCCCGTGACGACCGCGACGTCGACCAGCGGTTCGACCGTGACCCAGGCCAGCACGCCGCCGACGAGCACGAGCCAGGCGGCGCCGATGATCCGCGGGATGCTGGGCGCACCGCGGCCGCGCCAGCGCAGCGCGGAGAGCGCGAGCAGGTAGAGCGCGGCACCTCCGTAGAGCGTGAGCATCGCGACGTCGGGCACGTGGGCGGGCGCGTGCGCGCCCACAGCGACGTCGGTGAGCATCACCCGCAGACCCACGGCCATCGCGACGATGCCGACGACCGCAGGCAGGTGCAGGTAGGTGAACGTGTCCCGCGCCATCCGGGTGCGGTCGTCGCCGGTGAGCCGACGCAGCTGGTGCTCTGCGGCCACGGCGATCGCGTTGAAGTAGGTCCGCCACAACGTCATCGCCAGCGTGATGCCGAGCAGCGCACCCGTGAGCAGGGACCAGTCGATGGCGGCGTGCGAGACGGCCACCGCAACGCTGACCACGGACTCGCCGATC
>DATAKN010000279.1:0-9003 GCA_036261595.1 Marmoricola sp. | reverse complement strand
GGCGTCGCAGGCACGGGCCTGCGACGCCCCTTCGCGTTGCCGCAGGGCGCGAGGCAGGATGGAGGTCGCACCAGCGCCGCCGGTACGACCAGACCGAGTCGCCGAGACCAGTGGCGATGAGATATCTTGATGTCAAGAAATATCCGCAGCTGAACGGAGCCGTTGTGGCCGACGCGAAGATCATCTACACCCACACCGACGAGGCGCCCCTGCTGGCGACGTACTCGTTCCTGCCCATCGTGGAGGCGTACGCCGCCAAGGCCGGCGTCGGCGTCGAGACGCGGGACATTTCGGTCGCCGCGCGCATCCTCGCGCAGTTCGGCCTGGCCGACGACGCTCTCGGCGAGCTCGGCGAGCTCGCCCACGAGCCCGAGGCGAACATCATCAAGCTGCCGAACGTCTCCGCCTCGGTCCCCCAGCTGAAGGCGGCGATCAAGGAGCTCCAGGACCAGGGCTTCGACATCCCGGACTACCCCGAGGCGCCCGCGACCGACGAGGAGCGCGAGGTCCGCGCAAAGTACGACCGGGTCAAGGGCAGCGCGGTCAACCCCGTCCTGCGGCAGGGCAACTCGGACCGGCGCGCTCCTGCGGCGGTGAAGAACTACGCCCGCAAGCACCCGCACTCGATGGGTGAGTGGTCCGCGGACTCCAAGACCAACGTCGCCACGATGGGGCACGACGACTTCCGCTCCAACGAGTTGTCGGTCGTGATGCCGGCCGAGGACACGCTGCGGATCGAGCATGTCGCCAGCGACGGCACGGTCACCGTCCTGAAGGAGTCGCTGCCCGTGCAGGCCGGCGAGGTGGTCGACGGCACGTTCATGAACGTCGGTGCCCTGCGCAGCTTCCTCACCGAGCAGATCGCCCGGGCCAAGGAGGAGGGCGTGCTGTTCTCGGCGCACCTCAAGGCGACGATGATGAAGGTCTCCGACCCGATCATCTTCGGCCACGTGGTCGAGTCGTTCTTCCCGGAGGTGTTCTCGGAGTTCGGCTACGTGCTCACCCGGGCCGGCATCTCGCCGAACGACGGCCTGGCCAGCCTGCTGTCGAAGATCCAGGGCCTGCCGGAGCAGGCCGACATCGAGGCGGCGATCGAGCGCGCGTACTCCGACGGCCCGCGCCTGGCGATGGTCGACTCCGACCGCGGCATCACCAACCTGCACGTGCCCAGCGACGTGATCGTGGACGCCAGCATGCCCGCGATGATTCGGATCGGCGGCCACATGTGGGGCCCGGACGGCCAGGAGGCCGACACGCTCGCGGTCATCCCGGACAGCTCGTACGCCGGGGTCTACCAGACCGTGATCGACGACTGCCGTGCCCACGGGGCCTTCGACCCGGCCACGATGGGCTCGGTGCCGAACGTCGGTCTGATGGCCCAGGCGGCCGAGGAGTACGGCTCGCACGACAAGACCTTCGAGATCACCAACCCTGGCACGGTGCGGGTGGTGAACAGCGCCGGCGAGACGCTGATCGCGCACGAGGTCAACGCCGGTGACATCTGGCGGGCGTGCCAGACCAAGGACGTGCCGATCCGCGACTGGGTCAAGCTCGCGGTGACGCGCGCCCGGGCCACCGGTGCGCCGGCGGTGTTCTGGCTCGACGAGACCCGCGCGCTCGACGCCAACCTGATCACGCTGGTCAACCGGTACCTCACGGAGCACGACACCGAGGGCCTGGACATCAAGATCATGGACCCGGCGTCGGCGACGGCGTACTCCCTGGAGCGGATCCGGCGCGGCGAGGACACGATCTCGGTGACCGGCAACGTGCTGCGTGACTACAACACCGACCTGTTCCCGATCCTCGAGCTCGGCACCTCGGCGAAGATGCTCTCGATCGTGCCGCTGATCGCTGGTGGCGGGCTGTTCGAGACCGGGGCCGGTGGCTCTGCGCCCAAGCACGTGCAGCAGCTGGTCAAGGAGAACTACCTGCGCTGGGACAGCCTCGGGGAGTTCTTCGCCCTCGCGGCGAGCTTCGAGCACCTCGCGCAGGCGACCGGGAACCCGCGCGCGCAGGTGCTCGCCGACACCCTGGACCGCGCTACGGGCACGTTCCTCGACGAGGACCGCTCGCCGGGTCGCCGTCTCGGCACCACCGACAACCGTGGCAGCCACTTCTACCTGGCGCTGTACTGGGCCGAGGAGCTGGCCGCGCAGACCGAGGACGCCGAGCTCGCCGAGGCCTTCTCCGGCCTGGCCAAGAGCCTGCGGGAGAACGAGCAGAAGATCGCCGAGGAGCTGCTCGTGGTCCAGGGCTCGCCGGCCGACATCGGCGGGTACTACCGCCCGGACGAGGAGAAGGTGACCGCGGTCATGCGGCCCTCGACGACGTTCAACGAGGCACTCGCCGCCCTCTGACCCGTGACCCGTTGAGTAGCCAGTTTCGCACTGGTGAGTGGTCAGTTCGTCGTACTCGAAGTACGACGGACTGACCACTCGCAGTTCACGAACTGGCGACTCAACGAGCCTGCAGGTCGGCGGCGATCGCGTCGGCGGCGCGCAACGCGAACGCCATGATCGTCACCTGCGGATTCACCCCGAGGGACGTCGGTACGACGGACCCGTCGGCGACGTACAGACCACGGGTGCCGTGCACGCGATGGTCGAAGTCGACCACGGACGTCCGGCCCGAGGCGCCCATCCGTGCCGTGCCGAGAGGGTGGAATCCCATGGCCGTGAAGGCGCGCGCCGGGAAGGAGCGGTCGAGGAGGGCACGCGCCTGCGCGACGGTCCGGACCGGCCCGAGGCCGCGGACGGGGAGGACGACCTCGTCCGCGCCTCCACGCAGGAACAGCTCGGCCAGCCCGGCCGCGCCTGCCGTGAACGCTCTCAGGACACGGGGGGTCACGTCGTACCGGATCAGGGTGCGGCCGCCGGGCCCTCGATGGACGCTTCCGACGCCGGTGTCCCGGACCATCAGGCCGAACTGCTCGACCCGGTCCCACGCGTCCATCCAGCGGGTGAGCTCCGGGCCGAGGAGGGGCAGAGCCGCGCTGGCCATCGACGGTGGCACGACGGCACCCTCGTACGACACCAGATCGTCGTGGAGACCGGTGACCTGGTAGCTCTGCGGGACCGCGCGCCACGGCTCCCGGTCCACCTCGGGCATCAGGGCGAAGGCGCCGAACGCAGGGTGGATCGACAGGTTGCGGCCCACCCACGGCAGCCGGACGCCGTTGGCACGCAGGAGGTTCGGGGTGACCAGCGTGCCGGTGGCGAGGACGACGGCACCGGCCTGGATCTCCAGGCGCCGCGGAGCTCCGTGGGAGTCGTGGCCCTCGGCGAGCACGCCGACGGCCGTGTCACCGTTCATCAGCACGCGGGTCACGGCCATGCCGGTGAAGAGCTGGGCGCCGGCCTTGAGCGCCCTGGGCACCCAGGTGACGTTGGCGCTGCGCTTGGCGTCGGTCGGGCAGCCGAACACGCAGACGCCCTGGCCGTCACACCCTTGTGCGTTGCGGGGCAGCGGCCCGTGCTCGCAGCCGAGCTCGGCGGCGCCCTTGGCGATCACCTCGGTCACCCGGCCGAGGTAGCGCGGATCCGGTTCGGAGATCTTCAGCTCGTCGGTGACCAGGTCGAGGTAGCTGCCGAAGGACTCGGGCGCGAAGTCGGAGGGGAAGCCGAGCCTGCGCCACTCGTCGAGGACGGCGTCGGGCGTCCGCAGAGCGGTGCCTGAGTTGATGGCCGTGGTCCCTCCGACGAGCTTGCCGGTGGGTACGGCGACCGTCCCGTTGCCGAGGGCCAGGTTGAACCCACCGTCGCGCCAGAACCGCTGCACCCGGCCTTCGAGGGCACCAGCGAAGTCCTGGCGGGTGGCGTACTCGCCCTCCTCGACCATGATGACGGCCAGGCCCTGCTCGGCGATTCTCGCCGCGACGGCGCCACCGCCCGCGCCGGTGCCGACCACGACGACGTCGCACGCGATCCGCTCGCCGGTCGGCGACGACCTTGCCACGAGGTCGTCGGGCGTGGCGACGTTGGCCATCCAGCCGGGGCGAGGCTCGCGGTTCGAGACCTGGTGGCTCGGCATCCCGAGGCGGTCGAGGTAGTCACGGCGGGAGAAGTGCCCGACGGTGACGGGACCGGCGAGAGCCTCGGCCAGCAGCTGGACGGGCCGGCGGGCGAGGAGGGTGCGGCGCCGGGTCAGCGACAAGGTGGAGAACCGGCGCCCGTGCCGGGCGAGGGCGACGGCGTCGAGTGCGCCGAGCGCTGCGCCGAAGCCCGTCCGGATCAGAGGTGTCACCCCGGCCAGCTGTGCCTCCGTGTTGGTGATCGTCTCCGACGAGGGGGCGGGCGTCTTCTCCCCGGGCGGGATCAGGGCCTCGGCGACGGCCGCCAGGGTCGCCCGCTGGCGCTCGTCGAGTGGCTTCGCCCGGCCATCCGTGGTGAGCGAGGGCGCGGTGAGGAAGGACCGCAGGAAGTGGGGGAGGTCGTTGGCAAGGAATTGCAGTGTCCCGGTGGCCACCTGTTCGCCGTCCCGCTCGAGGGTGGTCGCCAGGTTCGTGAGGCTGTGCAGCTGGTGGTGCAGCAGGGTGACGTCCTTGCGGCCGTGCAGGCGCCAGGGCCGTTCGTCGGCGTCGACGAACCGGAGGTCGTAGGTCATGAAGCCGCCGGTCCCGTGTGCGGCGGGCCGGGCGACGAGCGTGCCGGCCACGGCCGCGCCGTCCAGCCACGGGAGTGCCCGGATGGTGCCGGTGAGCCGCGCCCGGCCGTCCACCACGAAGCCGGCGATGCTGCTGGACTCCGCGGTGAGGTCGAGCGCGACGTGGTGGGCCCGCCCGTGTACGTCGACGAGCTCGCCGCTCATCGTCTCGAGGAAGCTCAGTCCCACGACGCGCCCCCTCAGCCCACGACCGGCGTGATCTCCGGCACCGGGTCGTTCGCCAGGAACTCCAGCGCCCCGCCGTGGGCACTGACGAGCTCGAACGCGTGGCCGTTCCGGGGACGTACGCGGACCCGGACCTCGGCCGTCTTGGAGTTGAGGCAGTAGCTGGTCGGGCGGGCGGGGTTCTGGTACGCCAGGCACACCATGGCCTCGGGACGGCCCGTCATCTCCAGGTCCACGATGCCGTCGGCGCCCCGCATCTGCAGCCCCCACCTCGGGAAGGCGACGTCGGGGCGCTGGCGCCACAGGTCGACGAGACGGTCGAAGCGGTACTCCGTCCCGTCGTGGCGCAGCACCAACATCGAGATGAACGGCGACTGCACCGGTCCGAGCGGGATCCGGCCCGACGCTGCCTCGAGGACCGCGAACGGCTCGCCTGCGGCCACGTCGGTGAACACGCACTGCCCCCACGCGTACTCCAGTGAGTGCGCTGCGCCCCAGTTGTGGCCCTGCATGCCGTGCCAGCCGGTCAGGTCCCAGGTCTCCGCGCCCCAGGTCACCGTCCCGGCGAATCGTGCCAGCGGGAACGGCGAGAGCAGCTTGTTCTTCGGGAACGGCGCGTCTACCAGCCTGGCGCTGGGCAGCAGGCTCATGCTCGTGCCGAGCGCACCGTCGGTCCGGGTGAACCGCAGGTCCCAGGTGACCGTGTGCTGGGCGCCGTCCAGTGTGCCGCGGGAGGTGCCGGAGTCCTCGGCGATCTGCCAGGCCAGGGGGCCCACGGTGATGTCGAGGTGGCCCTCGCCGTCGTCGAACCGCGCCTGCTCCAGCGGTACGTCGAGACACGCCGCCTCGGTGTGGTCGCCGTCGAACACGCTGAACCAGGCCTGGCTCAGGCTGGTGCCGTCGACCTTGGTCAGCACCGTGGCCTTCAGCCAGATCGCTCGCGGCGACGCGGGGTCGTTGGCCCGGAGGAACCAGGACTCGACGTGATCGGTGCCGGGGTAGAAGCGGGGTGCGTTGTCGTGACGTGGGGTCATCGGGTCGTCCTTGTCCGGGTCACAGCTTGCGCTGGCGGGTGAGCATCGGGAGGAGTTGCCCGGCCGCGCGGGCCAGGCTGGTCAGTCGCTGGGGCGTCGTGGGCGCGGCGAACGAGCGGCCGACGTCCTTCATGGCGCCCTCGAGCTCGAAGCCGTACGGGTACCACCAGGGCCGCTTCGGGCCGAACGCCGGGCCACGCGGGCTCTCGACCACCTGCACCCAGGCGGCGTCGAGCAGTGCGTCGGTGCCGTGGGAGCGGCCGAAGCCGGACTCGCCGACCCCGCCCCAAGGAAGTTCGGGGGAGGAGTACATCGTCGCGGCGACCTCGTTGACCGCCACCGACCCGGCGTTGAGCCGGCGCGCCATCCGCTGTGCGGCGGCGACATCGGCGGAGAACACGCTCGCGGTCAGGCCGTACCGCGTCGCGTTGTGCAGCGTCACCGCGGCCTCGTCGGAGTCGAAGGTCGTCATCGCGACGACTGGTCCGAACGTCTCCTCGTTCCACACCACCGACGTGGTCACGGCCTCGCCGGTGACCAGGGTCGGCTCGAACCGACGGTCCGACAGCGGGCGGCCACCGTCGACCTCGAGCCCGGCCGCTGCCGCAGCGTCGACGTGTCGCTGCCAGGTCGCCAGCTGGCGCGCGTCGATCGCCGGCCCGAGGTCGTGCCGTGTGTCGATCCGGCGCAGCTTGTCGGTCACCCGCGCCCGGAGCCGGTCGGCGATGCTCTCGTGCACGAGCAGCCGCTCGACCGAGCAGCAGGCCTGGCCGCCGTTGAACGTCGCGCCCCAGGCGATCGCCGAGGCCGTGAACTCCAGGTCCGCGTCGGCGCGCACGACCAGCGCGTCGACACCACCGAGCTCGAGCCCGACCGGGATCGGGTGCCGTGACGCGGCGGCCATCACCTGACGTCCGGTCGCCACCGATCCGGTGAAGAGCACCTTGTCGGGCCGGGCTTCGACCAGCGCCGCCCCGAGCGCCCCGTCGCCCACGGCCACCTGGAGAAGATCCTGCGGCAGGCCCACCTCGTGGACCAGGTCCACGAGCAGCCGGCCGCACTCCGGGCTGAGCTCCGACGGCTTGAGGATCACCGCGTTGCCCGCGAGCAGGGACGGCAGCACCTGGCTGAACGGGATCAGGAACGGGAAGTTCCACGGCGCGATCGTCACGACGACGCCGTACGGGCGATGGTGCCGGACCGCGGTCCGGTGCGGCAGGTTCGGCAGCCGGATCCTCTGGTCACCCAGCACCGCCAGGGCCTGGTCGAGGTGGTGCCGGGCGACCGCGACCGCCGGCGCGGCCTCGTGGGCGACCGCTTCGGCCGTCGACTTCCCGTTCTCGCGGTGGATCACGTCGCTGATCCGGTCGAGGTTGTCGGCCAGCACGCGTGGCAGGTCCGCGAGCGCGTGGACGCGGTCCTCGACCGCGAGCGCGCCCCACATCTGCTGGGCGTCGCGTGCCCGGTCGATCAGCGCCTCGGCGACGTCGTCGAGGGAGCGGGTCAGGTGCGGCATCGTCGGTCCCGCCTTCGTGTCCGGCTGCCCGCGTCCTGGTGAAGGCGGGGCGTCAGGTGGTCAAGTGGTCAGACCAGTAAAGACGAATCGCTCGGTCTCGTCTCGCCGGTGTGATCGACGTCACGAACGCCGGTGGGGTCAGGGCCGAGCAACCCGGTGCGGGCGCTCAGGCAGGTGTGCGCCGCAGGTCGTCGACCAGTAGTTCGTACGCCGCCCCGTCATGCATGCCGTCGCGGACGATCACCGAGCGGCGCTCGGTGCCGACCAGGCCGAACCCGGCCCGCTCGAGCACCCGACGCGACGCGCGGTTGTCGACGGCCACCACGGCGTAGAGCCGGTGCAGGCCGAGCCCGCCGTCCTCCTGCGCGATCAGGGCGTGGCGGCAGGCCATCTGGACGGCCTCGGTCATCACGCCGCGTCCGCGTGCCTCGGGGTGGGACCAGTAGCCGATCTCAGCCATCCCCTCGGCGAGGTGCATCAGCGAGATGGTGCCGAGGAGGAGGTCCGTGTCGGGGTCGGCGAGCATCCAGTGCAGGTCGGTGCCGGCCGCCATGCCCGCCGACCGGTCCCGGAGGAAGCGCCCCGCTTCCTCGGCCGAGTAGGGGTCCGGGATTCGGCCCAGCCAGTACGACGTGACCGGGTCGGTCGCACCCTCGTACATCCGGTCGAGGTCGTCGGGTCGGTGCATCCGCAGCCGCACCCGCTCGCCCTCGATCCGCGGCACCTCCAGCCAAGGGGTGCGAGGTGTCCTGGCGTCCTCGCGATACAGGCTGCCGACCCACGCGTCGACCCGACCGTCCCGGTTGCGCAGCCAGCGGCGGACGATCCCGTCGCACCCGAACCCGACCCGCCACGCGAGCCGACGCGACGCCCAGTTGCCCACCTCCGCCCACCAGATGACGGTGTCCAGCTCGCGACCGCCGTCGCGAACGGGGGAGAAGCCCCACTCCAGGAGCAGCCGCAGCGCGCGCTCCATGACTCCGCGGCCGCGCGCCCAGGGGTGTGCGCCGTAGGCGATCTCGGCACGGCCCGCACCCTCGCTGCGCAGGCTGACCGTGCCGGCGTAGCGGGGCGTGCCGTCGTCGGCCGCCTCGACGGCGAATCCCCACTCCTGGTCCGAAGCCCATCCGCCGGGCATCACGTCCCGGACGAATCGGCGCGCGTCGTCGCGATCGTACGGATCGGGCACCTTGGTCCATCGCCGGCTCAACGGGTCGCGGGACTGCTCGACGACGGCGTCGATGTCGCCGTCGGTGTGACCGCGCAGCGTGACGACGCCATCGGAGAGCGTCGGGACACGAACCAGAGGCATGGGCGCACCCTGCCAATCCCGGCACAGGGCTGCAAACCCGTTTCAGGGGAACGTCGCCCACCGGGTCCCGTGACAACCGCTACGACTCCGGGAGCCCGGATCTGGTTGCATGCACCATGTCACTGTCCGGCCGCACGCCGGCGCGAACCACGCAACTGGAACAATGGAGCCCATGCCCGACCAGCCCCCCGCTCCGACGGCGCGCCCGCGCGTCCTCTCCGGCATCCAGCCGACCTCGGACTCCTACCACCTGGGTAACTACATCGGGGCGGTCCGGCAGTGGGTCGCGCTGCAGGACGACTTCGAGCCGT
>DATAKN010000271.1:0-7560 GCA_036261595.1 Marmoricola sp. | reverse complement strand
GGCGTCGCCGAAGGCGGGCACCTGCTCGAGCAGCGCTTCGAGCGACTCCTTGGTGTAGTGGATGACCTCCAGCGGCGTGAGGCTCACGACGCTCGCCGACCGCAGCCGGTGGTTGACGATGGCCATCTCGCCGATGACGTCACCAGGACCGAGGCGTGCGACCTCCTCGCCACCCTTGCGCACCGAGACCTCGCCGTCGACGATCAGGTAGGCCTTGTCCGCCGGGGTCTTCTCCCAGATCAGGGACCAGTTCGCGGGGAGGTGGACGTGGCGTCCGGCCCGGACGACGGTCTCGAGGTCGGCGTCGTCGAGCGCCTCGAGGCGGTTGAGCCTCGCGAGCTTCTCCGGCTGGGGGGCGTCCGACATGGGCAGGTCCTCCTCGAGGTGGCACACCGCCGAGGGGCGGCTCCTGTGCATTTTCCCGTCTCGCCGCGACGGGTGTCCACCGGCACCCCGTGACCGCCCCGGCGGGGCGGTCGTTGGGTGGACATGGAACTCACCCGTCGGGCGCTGCTGCGCTCAGCACTCGCGGCCGCCGGCACTGGTGTCCTGCTCCCGTCGCTGTCCGAAGCGGCCGTCGCCGGCGGCCTGGGCACTGCGGCGCGTACGACGCTCGCGACGGTCTACGCCCCCGGGCCACCGGACGCCAACGGCTACCGCAAGATCGTCGAGCTGCCCGGCGAGCCGCGGACCGTGCGCACCGACCTCGGCGTCAGCGCCTCCTCCGGTCGTAGTGCAGCACGGACGCCGCTGCTGGCGTTCGCCCAGCTCAGCGACGTCCACGTGGTCGACCATCAGTCCCCTGCCCGGGTCGAGTGGACCGACCGGTACGACGACCCCAACTCGACCGGCCAGGTGCCGGGGATCTTCGCCTCGGCGTACCGGCCGCAGGAGATGCTCACGGCCCAGGTCGGCGACGCGATGGTGCGCGCCGTCAACGCGGTCAACGCGGCGCCGGTGACGGGGCTTCCCCTGCAGTTCGCGATCGAGACCGGCGACAACTCCGACAACTGCCAGTACAACGAGGTCCGCTGGAACATCGACGTCCTCGACGGCGCACCGGTCGTGCCGGACAGCGGGTCGCCGCTGGCCTACGAGGGCGTGATGGACCAGGACCCGCTGTACTACGACCCGCACTACTGGCACCCCGGCACACCGCCCGCCGGCACCGCGCCCGACCACTACAAGACCGAGCACGGCTTCCCGACGATCCCCTCACTGCTGGACGCGGCCCGGCGCCCCTTCGGCGCCGCCGGGCTCGAGATCCCCTGGTACACCTGCTTCGGCAACCACGACGGCCTGTCCCAGGGCAACTTCCCGGCGAGCACACTGCCGACCTCGCAGCTGGCGACCGGCAGCCTCAAGGTGATCTCGCCGCCGGCCGGTGTGGCGCCTGCGGACGTCCTCGACCCGAACGGTGCGACGCTCGAGGAGATCCTCGGCTCGCTGGTGGTCTCGCCGTACGTCAAGGCGGTCACGCCCGACCCGGCTCGCCGCCAGCTCAGCCGCGGCCAGATCGTCGAGGAACACTTCCGGACCTCGAGCGCCCCCGTCGGTCACGGCTTCACGCAGGCCAACCGCGACGCCGACACGGCGTACTACTTCTTCGACGCCGGTCGCTTCCGCCACGTCGTGATGGACACCGTCAACCCGAACGGGTACGCCGACGGCTCGCTCGACGCCGGCCAGTTCGCCTGGCTGCAGGCGACTGTCGCGGCGGCGACCGGACGGGCGGTCATCGTCTACAGCCACCACACCACCGCCACGATGGACAACCCGTTCGTGGCCACCGGCGGCGACCTGAACCCCCGTGTGCTCGGCGCCGAGGTGACGGCGTACCTGCTCGGTGAAGCGCGGGTGATCGCGTGGGTCAACGGCCACACCCACCGCAACCAGATCACCCCACACGCGCGCGCCGACGGCTCCGGAGGGTTCTGGGAGATCAACACCGCGGCGCACATCGACTGGCCGCAGCAGGCCCGGCTGGTCGAGGTCACCGACAACCACGACGGCACGCTGTCGATCTTCACGACGATCATCGACCACGCCGGCCCGGCCGACGCGGGTGGTGACCTCACCAGCACGGTGACGCTCGCCAGCCTGTCCCGGGAGCTCTCGGTCAACGACCCGCAGGCCAACCTCGCCGCTCGCGGCGTGCTGGGGGACCGCAACACCGAGCTGCTGGTCGGCGCACCCGCGGACTTCTAGGGCGGCCCAGGAGGTCCTAGGACTCGACGGCCGCCAGCTGCCCGCAGGCGCCGTCGATCTCGCGCCCACGGGTGTCACGCACCGTCGTGGGGACGCCCTTGGCCTCGAGCCGCCGGACGAACTCCTTCTCGTCCCGAGGGTCCGAGGCGGTCCATTTCGACCCCGGCGTCGGGTTGAGCGGGATCAGGTTGACGTGCACCCAGCCCCAGTCGCCCCGGGCGAGCAGCACGTCGGCGAGCAGGTCGGCGCGCCAGGCCTGGTCGTTGATGCCCCGCATCATGGCGTACTCGATCGAGACCCGGCGCTTGGTCCGCCGGGCGTACTCCCAGGCCGCGTCGACGGTCTCCGCCACGGAGAAGCGGGTGTTGATCGGCACGAGCTCGTTGCGCAGCTCGTCGTCGGGCGCGTGCAGGCTCAGCGCCAGGGTCACCGGCAGGCCCTCGTCGGCCAGCTGCCGCATCCGGGGCACGAGCCCCACCGTGCTCACGGTGATGCCACGGGCCGACATGCCGAGCCCGTCGGGCGCCTTGTCGGTGAGCCGCCGGACCGCGCCGATCACGGCGTTGTAGTTGGCCATCGGCTCACCCATGCCCATGAACACCACGTTGGAGACGCGACCCGGACCGCCGGGAACCTCTCCCCTCGCCAGCGCCCGGGCACCGGCGACGACCTGCTCCACGATCTCGGCCGTCGACATGTTGCGCTGCAGGCCGCCCTGCCCGGTGGCGCAGAAGGGACAGGCCATCCCGCACCCGGCCTGGCTGGACACGCACATGGTCGCGCGGCCGGGGTAGCGCATCAGGACCGACTCGACCAGCGCGCCGTCGAAGAGCTTCCAGAGCGTCTTGCGGGTGGTGCCGCGGTCGGCCTCGAGCGTGCGCAGCGGGGTCATCAGCTCGGGCAGCAGTCCCCGGACCAGCTCGTCGCGCTGGGCCGCCGGGAGGTCGGTCATCTCCGTGGGGTCGTCGACGAGCCGCGAGAAGTAGTGCGTCGAGAGCTGGCGGGCCCGGAACCCGGGCAGGCCGAGCTCCTCGAGCCGCGCCTTGCGCTCGGCGGAGGTGAGGTCGGCGAGGTGCCGCGGCGGCTTGCCACGGCCCCGGGGCTCCTCGAAGACGAGGGGAAGCGTCTTGACGGGCTCAGTCATGGTCGAACCCGATTGTCCCATCCGGAGCGAGGGAATCCGAATCAGTCGTGCGTCGGCCGCCCGTCGACCGCCCGGAACGACGCCGCCCGATCCCCGCGCGTCACCGTGAGCCTCTGCTCCTCGATCCGGTAGGTGGTGCCGTTCCGCAGCACCTGGGACAGAGCGTTCGCGACCTGGCCCCGGTCGCCGAGGCAGGCACGCAGCGTCTGCAGCCGGTCGCCGAACACGATGCGGTCGCCGCTCACCCGGGCGGGGCCGGTCCCGGCATTGCAGCCGTCGTACACCTCGACCGCGCCGTCATGGATCCGGACGTACGCCGTCACGCCCTTCGGCACGGAGGTCGCGACGTTCCGGTCGACGAGCGTGTCCAGCACCCAGAACGTCCCGGTGAGCGGGCGGTCCGGCGCCACCACCCGGCGGTCGGCGAGCGCCAGCACGGTGCTCCCACTGGTGAGCGTGGCACCGGCGCCGGTCGTGAGGTCCAGGGGCGCCCGGAGGAGCCCCGCGAGCCAGGCGTCCTGGTCCATCCGTGACGGGTCGCAACCCAGATCGGTGCTGGAGAGGTCCTCCACCCGCAACTGGGCACCGTGGAGCCGGTACCTCCCGCTGATGGTGTTGCATCCGGCCGTGACGACCAGCCGGTCGTCCTCGAACCGCAGTCGGATCTGCGTGCCGTCCACCATGGCGCGCTGTGCGCCGTCCTCGGTGACCCCGGTCACGACATAGGTGATGCCGGACACGGCGGGCGTCGACCCGACCGAACGCCCGCCCCCGTCGCCACATCCGGCGGCAACGAGGCCGACTGCAACGAGGACCGCAGCGACACCTGCTGATGGGGTCATGCCGGTCGGACGCGAGGCGCGGCCAGCCGGTTCCGGTCACCCGATCAGTAGCCGTACGTCGGGCCCATGGACCCACTGCTGGACCCGCCACTGGGCGTCACGGTGGAGCTGCTGCCGCCGGGCTTGACGGGCTGGCCGTCCGGCGAGACGGCGTACCAGGTGCCTCCGAAGCTGCGGAGGCCCTCCCCGCTGACGTCACCCGGTGCCTTGTCCTGCACGAAGGTGTACAGCGGCCAGCCGCCGACGGTGGCGATCGAGCCGCCCGACGGCGTCGTCGCACGGTCGACCGTCGCGGTGACGCCGGGCAGCGTGCTGCCGGAGGCAGGTGCGACCGGAGGCCAGCTGCTCAGGCAGCTGCCGGAGCACGTCGACCTGCCCGGGCCGTCGGCGGTGAGCAGGTAGACGGTCCGCCCGGAACCGTCCACGAGCACCTGGCCGAGCGAGGTGGAGGCCACGTGGATGGACCCGGTGCTCGCCCGGGTCGGGGTCGCCGACGGCTTCGCGGAGCCGGACGAGTAGCTCGCGGACCCGCAGCCGGTGAGCGCGAGGAGCGCGAGCGAGGGAAGAACGACGAGTGTCCGGTGCATGGGGACCTCCCAAGGGTGTGGGTCTGGTACTACGCGTCGACAGCGGGGCTCGTTCAACCGGACCATGAACCTTCCGCGCCGCCTCTGCGTGGTGTCGGATGTGGAGGTGGTCCGCACGCCCGATCTGGACGAGAGGCTGATGCGCACCGCGTGCGAACACCACGCGGACGCGCTCTGGAGCTTCTGCCTGCGCCTCACGCGCGGGGACACCGGGCGAGCTGAGGACATCGCGCAGGAGACGCTGCTGCGGGCCTGGCGGCACCCCGACGTGCTCGGGCGCGAGCCGGACGCGGTTCGCGCCTGGCTGTTCACCGTGGCGCGCAACGTGGCCATCGACTCCTGGCGAGCCCGGTCCGTGCGGCCCGAGGACAGCGCGGACCCCCAGGAGCTGGACGTGGTGACCCCCGACCGCACCGACGACCTGCTCCAGCAGTGGCTGGTGGTCGATGCGCTGCGCTCGCTGAGCACCGACCACCGCACAGCCATCGTCGAGTGCTACTACGGCGGCCGGACCGTGGCCGAGGCGGCCGAGCGGCTCGGCGTACCGCCCGGGACCGTGAAGTCCCGCCTGCACTACGGCATGCGCGCCCTCAAGCTGGCTCTGGAGGAGAGGGGGGTGACCCGATGAGCGTCCCCTGCGAGTCCGCGGCGGCGTACGTGCTCGGCGCCCTACCGGCCGCGGAGCGGTCGACCTTCGAGCAGCACCTGGCGACCTGCGCCGACTGCCGGGACACGGTCGCCGACCTGGCCGGACTCCCCGGCTTGCTCGCACGCGTCTCCGTGGAGGACCTGGCCGACCGCACTCCGGCGCCGGACACGCTCGTTCCGCGGCTCGTGCGAGAGGTACGCCGCTCAGGGCGCCGACGGCGGCTGGTCGTCGCGGGTCTGACCGCCGCTGCCGTGGTCCTGGCCGTGGCCGGCACCGTCACGATCGTGGACAGCCAGCAGCAACCCGACCGCCAGACCGGCGAGACGATGGAGGCGATGGAGGCGGTGGTCCCGAGCCCGGTGACCGCGACCGCGGCCGTCGTACGCCGTGCGTGGGGCACCGAGATCACCATGAAGTGCCGCTACGGGGACAGCACGGAGTGGTCCCGGCCCTACGCCCTGGTCGCGGTCGACGACGGGGGCAGGACCTACCAGATCGGCACGTGGGTGGTCGGGCCCGGGAAGACTGCCTCGATCAGCGGGTCGGTGCCGGTGCAGCCCGAACACCTCGACCGCCTCGAGATCCAGCTGTTGTCGGGCACACCGCTGCTGCGGCTACGGCCTAGCTGAACACCAGGTAGTGCAGCAGCAGCCACACCGGGGCGATCGTGGCGAGCAGGGAGTCGATCCGGTCCATCAGCCCACCGTGGCCCGGGATGATCTGGCTCATGTCCTTGATGCCCAGGTCACGCTTGATCACGGACTCGACGAGGTCGCCCAACGTGGCCATCACCACGGCGATCAGGCCGAGCGCCACGCCGACCCACCAGTGGCCGTCGAGCAGCCAGACGACCGCAGCGACACCCACCCCGACGCAGGTCAGGGCCGAGCCGGCGAAGCCCTCCCAGGACTTCTTCGGCGAGATCACGGGCGCCATCGGGTGACGGCCGAACAGCACGCCGGCGACGTACCCGCCGATGTCGCTGGCGATGGTGACGAGGATGAACGTGACGATGCCGCGGACACCGTCGTCGAAGTGGTTCGGCTCGAGGAGGTCCTCACCCTCGGCGAGCATGAGGGCCACGAACGAGCCGAGGAACGGCACGTAGATCAGCGTGAAGACCGCTGCCGAGGCATTGCGCACGAAGCCCTCGACGCCGCGGCGCAGCATCCAGAGCATCAGCACGAGCGCGGTCACCGCGGTCGCCGTCACCAGGGCCGGTGCGCCCCAGAAGTACGCCACCACCACCATCACCACACCGCCGGCCATCAGCGGTTGCTCGGGGATGTCGATGCCCTTGCCGGCCAGACCGCGATGCAGCTCCCAGACGGCCACCACGACCGCCGCGCCCACGATGAGCATGAACGCGGCCTTGAAGAAGAACAGCGAGCCGGCGATCGCGACCAGCAGGACCACCGCGGACGTGACCGCCGCGGGCAGGTTGCGCCCCGCGCGGCCGTAGTCCTTCTGAGGGGCCGGTGAGGCGGCGTCGGTGCTCGTCATGGTGGCCCGTCCGTCGTGGGTGAGGATGCTCAGACCTCGAGCAGCTCGGTTTCCTTGTGCTTGAGCATCTCGTCGATCTGGTCGGTGTGCTTCTTGGTCATGCCGTCGAGCCGCTTCTCGGCTCCGGTGACGTCGTCCTTGCCGACCTCGCCGTCCTTCTCGAGGCGCTCGAGCTCCTGCTTGGCGTGCCGCCGGATGTTGCGGACCGCCACGCGGCCCTCCTCCGCCTTGGTGCGGGCGACCTTGATGTACTCCTTGCGGCGCTCCTCGGTGAGCTCCGGGAAGGTGCAGCGGATCACCTTGCCGTCGTCGGTCGGGTTCACGCCCAGGTCGGAGTCGCGGATCGCCTTCTCGATGGCCGACATCGCGTTCATGTCGAACGGTGCGACCAGGATCGTGCGTGCTTCCGGCGAGGTGAACGACGCCAGCTGCTGGATCGGCGTGGGCGTGCCGTAGTAGTCAGCGGTCAGCTTGGAGAACATGCTGGGGTTGACCCGGCCGGCCCGGATCGCGGCGAACTCCTCGCGCGCCACACCCACCGCCTTGCCCATCTTCTGGTCGGCGTCGTTGAGGGTCTCGTTGATCACTGGGTCTCCTTCGATCCGCTGCTCACCAGGGTGCCGATCT
>DATAKN010000256.1:0-32602 GCA_036261595.1 Marmoricola sp. | reverse complement strand
GCTCAACTACGCCCACGGACTCGCCCAGGCGCTCTGGCACGGCAAGCTCTTCCACGCCGACCTCAACGGCCAGACCGGTCCTCGCTACGACCAGGACCTGCGCTTCGGGGCGGGCAACGCCCGGGGTGCGTTCTGGACGGTCGACATCCTCGAGCACGGCGGGTACGACGGTCCACGGCACTTCGACTTCAAGCCGCCGCGCACCGAGGACATGGACGGCGTCTGGGCCTCGGCCGAGGGCTGCATGCGCAACTACCTGATCCTGCGGGAGAAGTCGCGAGCGTTCCGCGCCGACCCCGAGGTGCAGGAGGCGATGCGGCTGGCGCGCGTCGACCAGCTCGGCGTACCGACGCTGGCCGAGGGCGAGACCGTCGAGGACCTCCGCGCCGAGGCCTTCGACCCGGACGCCGCCGCCGAGCGCGGCATGGGCTTCGAGCGGCTCGACCAGCTCGCGCTCGAGCACCTGTACGGCGTGCGCTGATGCCCCTCGTCGCCGGGGTCGACACGTCCACGCAGTCGTGCAAGGTGCTGGTCGTGGACGCCGCGACCGGGAGCGTCGTCCGGGAAGGACGAGCCTCGCACCCGGACGGCACCGAGGTCGATCCCGCCGCGTGGCTCGACGCGCTGCGGAGCGCGATCGACGGTGCCGGCGGGCTCGACGACGTGGCGGCGATCGCGGTCGGCGGCCAACAGCACGGCATGGTCTGCCTGGACGACGACGGGCAGGTGGTCCGCCCCGCACTGCTGTGGAACGACAACCGCTCGGCGGGGGCCGCGCTCGACCTGATCACCGAGCTCGGCGGGCCACAGGTTTGGGCCGAGCAGATCGGCGTGGTTCCGGTTGCGTCGGTCACCGTGACGAAGCTGCGCTGGATGGCCGAGCACGAGCCGGAGAACGCACGCCGTACCGCTGCGGTCTGCCTGCCCCACGACTGGCTGACCTGGCAGCTCGCCGGCGCAACCGGCCTGGACTCGCTGACCACCGATCGCGGCGACGCCAGTGGCACGGGCTACTGGTCGACCGTGGACGGGACGTACCGGCCGGACCTGCTCGAGCGTGCGCTCGGCCACGGCGCGCGGGTACCGACGGTGCTCGGGCCGCGCGACTCGGCGGGTTCGGCCGCGGGCCTCGGTGCTCTCCTCGGTCCGGGCACGGGCGACAACGCCGCGGCGGCGCTCGGGCTGGGTGCGGGGCCTGGTGACGTGGTCGTCTCCATCGGCACCTCGGGCGTCGCGTCCGCGGTCTCGGAGGTCCCGGCGCGCGACGCGACCGGGATCGTCGCGGGCTTCGCCGACGCGACCGGCCGATACCTCCCCCTGGTGGCGACCCTCAATGCCGCGCGCATCCTGGATGCCACCTGCCGGCTGCTCGGCGTCGGCTACGACGAGCTGTCCCGGCTGGCGCTCTCGGCCCCGGCCGGCGCGGGCGGGCTGGTGCTCGTGCCCTACTTCGAGGGGGAGCGCACGCCGGTGAAGCCGAACTCCACGGCGGCGCTCCACGGACTCACCCTGCAGACCTCCGACCCCGCTCACCTCGCCAGGGCGGCCGTCGAGGGGCTGCTGTGCAGCCTGGCCGACTGCCTCGACGCCCTGGTCGCGCAGGGCAGCACGGTGCGCCGGGTCCTGCTGGTCGGGGGTGGCGCAGCCTCGCCGGCCGTGCGCGCGATCGCCCCGTCGGTGCTCGGGCATCCCGTGCACGTGCCGCAACCGCTCGAGTACGTCGCCCGGGGCGCGGCGCGGCAGGCGGCCTGGGTGCTGTCCGGGGAGACGGAGCCGCCCGCCTGGGACCTGCCCACGGCCGAGGTCAGCGAGGCCGACCCGACTCCCGACGTACGCGCCCGCTATGCCGAGGCTCGCGACCTCACCCTCGCCCGACGAGGGGACACCATCACGTAGGCGCCTCGCTGCCATGGACCCGCCGAGCCGTGGGTCCTGGCCCACAGGCCGCCGGTTCGGGTGCATCGTCCCGGTCGGCCCGGGCCGGGACCCGCGGCTCAGCGCCGCCGGTAGGTGGTGGTGCGCTCGACCACGGGCCGGCCGATCCCGGCCCCGATCTCGACGAGCTCCGCGACCGTCTTGGCCGAGCCGTGCTCCGAACCGGCCATCCGGGAGATGGTCTCCTCCATCAGCGTGCCGCCGAGGTCGTTGGCGCCCGCGTTCAGCATCGCGTGCGTTCCCTCGACGCCGAGCTTGACCCAGCTGGTCTGGATGTTGTCGATCCGCCCGTGCAGCATGATCCTTGCCATCGCGTGCACGGCCAGGTTGTCGCGCAAGGTGGGGCCGGGACGCGACACCCCGGCCAGGTAGATCGGCGCAGAGTGGTGCACGAACGGCAGCGGCACGAATTCGGTGAACCCCTCGATGCCGTGCTCGCGGTTCTGGTCCTGGATCCTGGAGATCACGCGCAGGTGCTGCACCCAGTGGCGCGGGTTGTCGACGTGGCCGTACATCATCGTCGAGCTGGAGCGGACCCCGACCCGGTGGGCGGTGCTCACGATCTCGATCCAGGTCTTCGTCGGCAGCTTGCCCTTGGTGAGCACCCAGCGCACCTCGTCGTCGAGGATCTCCGCCGCCGTGCCCGGGATCGTGTCCAGCCCCGACTCCCGTGCCTTGATCAGGAAGTCCTCGAACGACAGCCCGGTGCGGCTCGACCCGTTCACGATCTCCATGGGTGAGAACGCGTGGACGTGCATGCCCGGCACGCGCTGCTTGACCGCCGCGGCGAGGTCGAAGTACGCCGTGCCGGGCAGCTCCGGATCGATGCCGCCCTGCATGCACACCTCGGTGGCGCCGAGGTTCCACGCCTCCTCGGCCCGGTCGGCGACCTGCTCGAGGGAGAGTGAGTACGCGTCGGCGTCGGTCCGCCGCTGCGCGAACGCGCAGAACCGGCAGCCGACGTAGCAGACGTTGGTGAAGTTGATGTTGCGGTTGACCACGTAGGTCACGTCGTCGCCGACCACGTCCCGCCGCAGCCCGTCGGCCAGCTGCACCACCTCGTCGAGCAGGCCACCCTCGGCGGTCATCAGGGTCAACGCGTGCTCGTCGGAGAGGTTGCCCGGGTCCTTCTCGGCCGCGCGAAGAGCGGATAGTCCCTCACTCTTGGCACCCGAAACCGGCGTCGCGAGGTGCGAAACGTGAGGGACTATCGACTCCTTCAGCTCATCCCAGTCACCGTAGACATTCTCGAAGTCGGAGCGGCGGTCGGCGGAGCGGCCCTCGGTGTCGACTGCCGTGTGCAGGTCGGTGCGCCCGTGGCCGGCGTGCGCGAAGCCGCCGTCGGGCTCCTGCCACGGCAGGCCGGTCGGCCGGCGGGCGCCGCCGGTGATCTCCGCGCTCACCAGGCCGTCATCGCCGGCGAGGGCCGCCACGTGGGTCGAGATGCGCGGGTCGATCCAGGGCTCGCCGGCGAGCACGTACTCGGGGTGAGCGGTGAGCCGGGCCCGCAGGTTGAAGCCGGCCGCGGCCGTCACCTGGCGCAGCCGTTCGAGCGAGGGCCAGGGGCGCTCCGGGTTGACGTGATCGGGCGTCAGCGGCGAGACGCCGCCCCAGTCGTCGATGCCCGCGCCCAGCAACGCGGTGCACTCGCTCAGGTCGACGAGGTTCGGCGGCGCCTGCAGCCTGACCTTGGGGCCGAGGACGATGCGCGACACCGCGATCGCGGCGAGGTACTCGTCGAGCGCCAGGTCATCGATGTGCCGCATCGCGGTGTCGGGCTTCGCGCGGAAGTTCTGGATGATGACTTCCTGGACGTTGCGGTACTGCCGGGCGACGTGGCGGATCGCGAAGATCGACTCCGCCCGCTCCTGCAGCGTCTCGCCGATGCCGATCAGCAGCCCGGTGGTGAACGGGACCGAGAGCCGGCCGGCGTCCTCGAGCACCTGCAGCCGGACCGCCGGGTCCTTGTCCGGCGAGCCGAAGTGGGCCTCGCCCTTCTCCTCGAACAATCGGCGCGACGTGGTCTCCAGCATCATGCCCATCGACGGGGCGACCGGCTTGAGGCGGTTCAGCTCCTCCCAGCTCATCACGCCGGGGTTCAGGTGGGGGAGCAGACCGGTCTCCTCCAGCACCCGGATCGCGAGGGCGCGCACGTAGGCCAGGGTCGAGTCGTAGCCCTGCTCGTCGAGCCAGGCCTGCGCCTCCGGCCAGCGGTCCTCGGGCCGGTCGCCGAGCGTGAACAGCGCCTCGGTGCAGCCGAGGCTCGCGCCCTGGGCGGCGATCTCGAGCACCTCGTCGGGGGAGAGGTACGGCGCCCGGCCCTCTCGCGCCGCCTGCGCCGGTGTCTCGACGAACGTGCAGTAGTGGCAGCGGTCGCGGCACAACCGCGTGACCGGGATGAACACCTTCGGCGAGTAGGTCACCACGCCGGCTCGACCCGCGTCGGCCAGGCCGCGGTCGCGAACCCGGGCGGCGGCCGCGCACAGCCGGTCGAGGTCCTCGCCACGTGCGGAGAGGAGTGCCGTGGCCTCGTCCTGGTCGAGGGCGGCCCCCCGGTCGGCGCGGGCGAGGGCACGGCGTACCTGCTGCGGTGTGATGTCCATCGTCGACAGGCTATCCAGCCTCCGAGACCCGTCGGCGCCCCGATGTCATGGAGCGGTCAACGAGCGCGCCGGATCAGGAGACCCATTCCTTGAGCTGTGCCACGATCCCGGCCGGGTCGTCGCCCACCGGGGTCACGTTCAGGCTGGTGACACCGGACTCCGCGAAGGCTGCGATCCGCTCCCTGACGTAGGACTCCGGGCCGACCAGGTTCGCGGCCTCGAGCCACTCGAGCGGCACCAGTGCCTCGGCGTCGCGCTTGTGGCCGTTGAGGTACAGCTCCTGGATCTCCGCGGCCTCCTTCTCGTAGCCGTAGTGGCAGGCCAGGTCGTTGTAGAAGTTGCGGCCCTTGGCGCCCATGCCACCGACGTACAGCGCGAACAAGGGGCGCGCGAAGTCCAGCAGCGCCTTGGTCTCCGGTCCCTCGCCGATCGCGACCATGCCGCCCGCGACCACCTGCAGCGGGTCGAGCTCGGCCGAGCGCTTCTTCGCGCCCGCCGCGAGCGGCTCGCCCCAGACGCTGGCAGCCTTCTCGGGGTAGTACAGGTGCGGCAACCAACCGTCGGCGAGCTCGCCGACCAGCTCGACGTTCTTCTCGCCCAGGGCGGCGACGTAGATCGGGACGCTGGACCGCTCTGGCTTGGTGAGCAGCTTCAGCGGCTTGCCCAGGCCGGTCACCGCGCCCGCCTCCTTGGTCAGCGGCAGTGTGAAGATGCCGTCGCTGGCGAGCGTCTCGCGACGCATCCCCGCGCGGATGATCTCGATGATCTCCCGGGTGCGACCGAGCGGCTTGGAGTACGGCACGCCGTGGAAGCCCTCGATCACCTGCGGGCCGGAGGCGCCCAGGCCCAGGATCGCGCGACCCTGCGAGACGTTGTCGAGTCCGGCGGCGGTCTGCAGCAGCGCACCGGGCGTGCGGGAGTAGATGTTGAGGATCGCCGAGCCGATCTCGACGGTCTCGGTCTTCGCGGCCAGGTAGCCCATCAGCGTGGGGGAGTCGAAGCCGTAGGCCTCCGCGACCCAGACGGTGTCCAGGCCGGCCTTCTCCAGGGCGGCCACCTGGTCGGCAGCGGCACGCGGGTTGCCGTCGTACATCAACATCGTGGAGAGCTTCATCGGGACCTCGTCTGTCAGGGCGGCGAACTACCGTGACAGTAGTGCTGTCATCGTCACCGCGCCAGCCGGACCGACTGTGACCTGGCGTACGCCGACCGCCGGGTCTTCGACGACCTTCGACCCTTGGCCCCAGGTCGGTGTACCCGGCACGGTGGAGCCAGGAGCGGGACCACGAGAGTTGGAGGCTGTGGACCGGATGCACAGTGTCATGGCGGACGACGACCGTTCGACGTCGAACGCCCACCACGGGCTGGCGCCGCACGAGGTGGTGCTGCTCCTCGGGTCCGACCCCCAGCACGGGTTGAGCGAGGAGGCGGCCCGTGAGCGGCTGGCGTCGTACGGGCCCAACCAGCTCGCGGACGCGCCCCGGGACAGCGTGCTCGTGCGGATCGTGCGCCAGTTCCAGAACCCGCTGATCTACGTGCTCGCGGCGTCCGGGGCCGTCACGGCGCTGCTCGGGCAGTACGTCGACTCAGCCGTGATCGTCGGCGTGATGGTGGTCAACGCGTTCGTCGGGTTCGTGCAGGAGTCGAAGGCCGAGGTGGCGCTGGACGCCCTGCGCTCGATGGTGCACACGACGGCGCGGGTGGTCCGTGACGCCCGCGAGGTCACCGTGCCGTCCGAGGAGCTCGTTCCGGGCGACGTCGTCCTCGTCGAGGCAGGCGACCGAGTCCCGGCCGACGCGCGTCTGCTCCGGCTGGCCGAGCTGCAGGTCGACGAGTCGGCGCTGACAGGGGAGTCCTCGCCGGTGGTGAAGGACCAGGTCCTGGCGCTTCCCGAGGAGACGCCGGTGGCCGACCGCCGCAACATGGTGTACTCCGGCACGCTGGTCACCGTCGGCACCGGGATGGGCATCGTCGTCGCGACCGGGTCGGACACCGAGCTCGGTGAGATCCACCGGCTGGTCGGTGCGGCGCGGGTGCCGCCCACGCCGCTGACCGAGAAGCTGGCGCGGTTCAGCCGCTTGCTCACCGTCGTGATCCTGATCCTCGCGGCACTGACCTACGCCATCGGCCTTGCCCGCGGTGAGGACGCGGTGCAGACCTTCACGGCTGCGGTGGCCCTTGCGGTCGGGGCCATCCCGGAAGGGCTGCCGGCGGCGGTGACCATCACCCTGGCCATCGGCGTGGGCCGGATGGCCCGGCGGCGCGCGGTGATCCGCCGCCTGCCCGCCGTGGAGACCCTGGGCAGCACGACCGTGGTGTGCTCGGACAAGACCGGCACGCTGACCGAGAACCAGATGACGGTACGTGCGCTCTGGACGGCGGACGGCGAGTTCACCGTGACCGGCGACGGCTACGACCCCGAGGGCGCGGTCGAGACCAGCGAGGGGATCGTCGTCACTGCTGGCACGAGCGAGGCGCTGCGGTGGTGCCTGGTCGCCGGGGCTCTGTGCAACGACGCGGCGCTGGGGCGCGACGACGACCGCTGGACCGTCCTGGGAGATCCCACCGAAGGCGCGTTGCTGGCCGTGCTGCCGAAGGCCGGTCTCGACAGGGATGCGACGGCTGCCGAACACCGTCGCGTCGCGACGATGCCGTTCAGCTCGGAGAGGGGGTACATGGCGACGCTGCACCAGCGGCTCGACACCGGCCAGCACCTGGTCGTGGTCAAGGGTGCCGTCGAGCGGGTCGCCGACCTGTGCTCGGGTGAGCTCGGCACCCTCGGTGAGGTCCGGCCCGTGGACCACCTCACGGTCCACCAGGCTGCCGACGACCTCGCCGGTCATGGCCTCCGGGTGCTGGCGATGGCGGTCGCCTGGGACGTGGACCCGGAGCGGTTCGAGGAGATCGCGACCGGAGGCTCGATGGTGCTCGCCGGTCTGCAGGCCATGCACGACCCGCCTCGTGCCGCGGCCGCGGCCGCCGTACGCGCCTGCCACACGGCTGGTATCACCGTGAAGCTGATCACCGGCGACCACGCGGCGACGGCCACGGCCATCGCCGACCGGCTCGGCCTCTTCCGCCAGGGACCTGACGACACAGGGCCGCGCGTCCTCACCGGAGCAGACCTGGCCGCGCTGCCCGCCGACGAGTACGCCGACGCGGTGGACCGGGTCGACGTCTTCGCACGCGTCTCACCGGAGCAGAAGCTGCGGCTGGTGGAGGCCCTGCAGGATCGCGGCCACGTGGTCGCCATGACCGGTGACGGCGTCAACGACGCCCCGGCGCTGCGTCAGGCCGACATCGGCGTCGCCATGGGTCGGGGAGGGACCGACGTGGCGAAGGAGGCGGCCGACATGGTCCTGACCGACGACGACTTCGCCACCATCGAGGCCGCGGTCGAGGAGGGCCGCGGCGTGTTCGACAACCTCACCAAGTTCATCGTCTGGACGCTCCCGACGAACATGGGCGAGGGGTTCGTGATCCTGGTGGCGATCCTGCTCGGCACGGCCCTGCCGATCCTCCCGACGCAGATCCTGTGGATCAACATGACCACGGCCGTTGCACTCGGTCTCATGCTCGCCTTCGAGCCCAAGGAGGCCGGCATCATGAACCGGCCGCCCAGGGCTCCCGACCGTCCGCTGCTCACCGCGGACCTGATCACCCGGGTCATGCTCGTCTCCGCGCTCCTCGTCGGCGGCTCGTGGTGGCTGTTCCAGTGGGAGCAGAACCACGGCGCCACGCTCACCGAGGCCCGGACGGCGGCGCTCAACCTGTTCGTGGTCGTGGAGCTGTTCTACCTGTTCAGCTGCCGCTCCCTGACCCACTCGATGTGGCGGATCGGTGTGTTCAGCAATCCCTGGGTCGTGGGAGGCGTGACCGTGCAGGCGCTCGGTCAGGCCGCGCTCACCTACCTGCCGGTGATGAACGACCTCTTCCACACCACGCCGATCGACGCGCGGGCCTGGTTGCGCATCGTCCTGGTCGCGAGCATCGCGGCCGTCGTCGTGGCCGTGGACAAGAGCGTCCGGAGCCGGCGGCTCTGACGCCGACGCGTACGCCGGCCCGCCGGATCAGACGTTCGCCAGCTCCGGCTCCGGCGCCGGTGGGGCCGTCGGAGCCGAACCGCTGTCGATCCGGCTCGGCCACCAGATCCGGCCGCCGAGGTCGAGGTTGAGCGCCGTCACCAGCACCGACCGCACGATCATCGTGTCGAGCAGCACGCCGAGCGCGACGGTGAAGGCCATCTCGACCAGGAACACCAGCGGCAGCGTCGCGAGGACGGCGAACGTCGAGGCCAGCACCAGCCCGGCCGAGGTGATCACGCCACCGGTCGACGACAGCGCCACCAACGATCCCTCGCGGGTGCCGCGGGTCAGCGTCTCCTCGCGGACCCGGGTCATCAGGAAGATGTTGTAGTCGATGCCCAGGGCGACGAGGAACACGAAGACGAACAAGGGGAACGATGCGTCCGCGCCCGCGAAGTCGAACACGTACTTGAACACCAGCGACCCCAGGCCGAGGGCCGCCCCGAAGGACAGGATCACGGTCAGGATCAACAGGAAGGGCGAGAGCACGGCTCGGAGCAGGACCATCAAGATCAGCATCACCATCAGGAGCACGACCGGGATGATCACCTTGTTGTCGCGTGTCGAGGCCTTCTCGATGTCGTCGAAGATCGCCGCGTTGCCGCTGACCAGAGCGTGGGCTCCCGGCACGGCGTGGACCGCCGCACGCACCTTGTCGACGGCACGGAAGGCCGCCTGGGTGGTGGAGTCCACGGTCATCGGCGCCGAGATGTAGGCGACGCCGTCCTTGGTGACCACCGGACTCGGCTCCGCGATGCCCTTCAGGCCGATCATCGCCTGCCGGACCTCGTCGCCCTTGGCGGCGTCGGCCACGACCATGACCGGTGTGGAGTTGTTCGCCAGCTTGTGGGCGGTGAGGATCTCCTGGCCCTTCACCGAGTCGAACTTCTTGGTGTAGGAGTCCTCGTTGGTCAGCCCGTGCGCGTTCAGCGTGGTCACGCCCAGGCCTGCGATGGCGAGTAGCAGGGCGGTGACCACCCAGACCGCCCGGGGCCGCGGCTTGATCTGCTGGCCGACCTTGGCCCACAGGCCCGTGGTGGTCGGCTCGTGGGAGCCGAACTGCGGGCGCTTGGGCCAGAACAGCCAGCGGCCACCGATCACGAGCAGGGCCGGCAGCAAGGTGATCATCGCGAGCAGGCCCACCGCGATGCCGATCGCGCAGACCGGGCCGAGGCCGGCGGTGGAGTTCATCTCGGCGAGTGTCAGGCACAGCATGCCGACCACGACCGTCGACGCGCTGGCGACGATGGCCGGCGCCGCCCGGTGCAGCGCGAACGCCATCGCCTCGTGCCGGTCCTCGTGGCGACGCAGCTCCTCGCGGTAGCGGGCGATCAGCAGCAGGGCGTAGTCGGTGCCGGCGCCGATCACCAGGATGGTGAGGATCGCCTGGCTCTGGCCGTTGACGGTCAGTCCGGCGTTCTTGGCGAGGAAGTAGATCACCGCCTGGGCCGTCATCAGTGCGATGCCCGAGGAGATGATCGGCAACAGCCAGAGGATCGGGCTGCGGTAGGTCAGCAGCAGGATCACGATCACCACGAGCGCGGTCCAGAGGATCAGCGTGCCGTCGAGCCCCTTGAAGGCCTCCGCGGAGTCGGCCGCCTGACCTCCCGGACCGGCCAGATGGACCGTCACCCCGTCGATCTGGGCGATCTTGTGGATCTGGTCGGCGGTGTCGGGCAGGTCGTTCCAGCCGTTCTTGCCGAAGTTGAAGGTCACCGTCGAGACCGCGACCTGCCCGTCGCCGGACTTCTGGATCAGCGCCTCCGGCGGCACCTGGGCACCACCCGGTCCGACCGACTTCGCACCCTTCAGCTCGAGGATCTGGGCGGTCTGCGAGGTGATCGCCTGGAAGTCGGCGGGCGTGAGGCCCGAGGCGCGCTTGTAGACGACGCTGGTCGGGATGTCGTTCTGGTCCTGGAAGGCGTTCAGCTTCTCCAACGCCTTGGTCGACTCGGCGCTGCCGGGGAGCCAGGACTGCGCCTGGTTGTCCTGCACGTCGGTGAGCTTCTGGGCGAACGGCATCGACACCAGCAGTGCCGCGATCCAGAATCCCAGGACGATCCACTTGGTGACGGGGCTGGTCAGCTTGCCGGCGATCTGTCGATGCATGCGGTCATTGGAACACTGGCGAACGTCGTTCGTCATCAGGAATATCCCCGAGTTCGGCCCGGTGTAGACCAGCTCTTCTCAGAGGGTGAATCCGGTCTCCAGGTGGGCGAGCTGAGTGTCGATCCGGGCGAGCTGGGCCTGCAGGTCGTCACCCTGGGTGTAGGCGGCAAGCATCACGCCGAGCAGTGCGCCGGAGACGGCCATCACCTCGGGGTCGTCGACCTTGCGCCCGGTGCGCTCGGCAGCGAACTCGGCGACCTGCTGCATCGCGGTGATCGCGAAGTCGGCGAACGACGCGCGCAGCTCGGGCACGGTCATGACCAGTGAATGCCGCTCCTTGGCGGCCTCGAGCTGCTCGGCAGGCAGGTCGCGGAACGTCTCGCGCAGAGCGCTTCGGAATGCGGCAACCACGCCGAGACCCGGTGGCTGCATCCGCAGCTGTTCGATCATGACCGGGTCGTAGTCGTCGGTGAGTACGAGGGCGTCCTTGGTCGGGAAGTACCGGAACACCGTGCTCGGCGAGACCTCGGCAGCCGCAGCGATCTGCTCCATGGTGGTGGCCTGGTAGCCCTGCTCGCGGAACAGCCGCAACGCCTGCTGCTGGATGGCGAACCGAGTCCGGGTCTTCTTGCGCTCTCGCAGGCCGGGACCTGGCTCAGACGAGGGTCTCGCGCTCATGCTCCGATCCTGCCTCCTGCTCGGCCGGTACGCCGCGGCGCCCCGCCATGGCGACCGCACCGAGCACGGCGCCCGCCAGGCTCAGCACGCACCCCGCCCAGAGCATGTGGCTCATACCGGCGACGTACGCCGCTCGCGCCGCGTCGAGGAGCGGCGGCAGGTGCAGCCGGTCTGCCAGCGCGGTCGCCTGCAGCACGCCGTCGCGGGCCGCCGACGCGGCGGCGGGCGGCAGGGTGTCGAGCGAACCGGAGCCGTCGAGGTCGGATCGGTACCCGCCGTTCAGCACCGAGCCGAGAACCGCCGCACCGAACGAGCTCCCCACCATGCGCACCGCCTGCAGGACCGCTGATCCGGTGCCCGACGCCGCATCGGACAGCGCGCCGAGTGCCGCGTCCATCGTGGTCGGCAGCGTCAGGCCGAGCCCGGCGCCGCAGATCGCGGTCCAGCCCGCGGAGTCCCAGCTGTTCGTGCCGAGGCCGATCGACGCTCCCCACGCGAGGCCGATCCCCAGCACGACCATCCCGGCCGTGACCACGGTGCGGGCGCCGAGGCGCGCGACGAGGAGGCCGCCGGGCATCGCGGTGGCGAGCATGCCGCCGATCAGCGGCAGCAGCCGCAGGCCGGTGCCTTGGGCGTCGAGCCCGTGGACGGCCTGGGCCTGCAGCGGCAGGGCGAAGAGCAGCCCCATCATCACGAACGACAGCAGAGCCGCCACCGCCGCGCCGCCGGAGAAGTCGCGTGAGCTGAACAGGCCGAGGTCGACCAGCGGGGCTGCGCTGCGCCGTTCGTGGACGACGAAGAGGGCGGTCAGAGCGATGCCGACGACCGTGAGGAGAACGGCGCGTGCATCGGTCCAGCCCCGGTCGCCGGCCTCGATCGTCGCGTAGCTCAGCAGCCCCAGGGCGGCGGCTGAGAGCACCACCCCCGCGACGTCGACCCGGCCCCCGGGGGACCGTGGTGACTCCGGCATCAGCGTGCCGACGGCCACGAGTGCGATCGCCACCACGGGCACGTTGAGCAGGAACACCCAACCCCACCACGTGTGTGACAGCAGCCAGCCGCCCAGGACGGGACCCAGGGGGAAGCCCAGCATGGTGACCGTCATGATCAGGCCGACGGCACGGCCGCGCTCCTGCTCGCCGAAGAGGAACGGGATCGCGGCCAGGGCCATGGGGAGGATCGCGGCCGCGCCCAGACCGAGCAGGACTCGGGCCGCGATGAAGGAGCCGGCGCCGACGGCCATGGCGCAGGCCGCGGATGCGACCCCGAAGACCGACAGCGCGACCATCAGCACGCGCTTGCGGCCGATCCGGTCGCCGAGGTTGCCGGCCGGGATCATCGCGGCGGCGAACGCGAGCGTGTAGGCCACCAGGAACCACTGCAGCTGGTTGGTGCCGGCGTCGAGCTCACGGCCGAGCGTGGGCAGCGCGACGCTGAGGATCGTGCCGTCGAGGCCCACGGCCAGCACAGCCGGGACCAGTGAGAACAGCGCCCACCAGCGGCGCGGGGAGCTCTGGATGTCCATGAGGTCTCGATTCTGATAGTTACTCTCAGATCGAAGATACTATGAACTGAAAGTGACTACCAGAAATTTCCGCTGTCACACGCCCAGGCCGTCGACCACCTCGGCCCCGGGAAGCTGGGCGAGCAGAGCGCCCGGGAGGATCAGCTTCGAACCGCGGATGCCACTGCCGATCAGCACGGTCTCGGTCTCGGGCACCCGGGCGTCGACGAGCAGCCGCCACTGCGCGGGTACGCCGACCGGGGTGATCCCGCCGTACTCCATGCCGCTCTCGGTGACCGCGCGGTCGTGGTCGAGGAAGGAGCACTTGCGCACGTCGAGCAGCCGCTTCACCCGGTTGTTCACGTCGGCCCGGGTGTCGCCGCGCACCACGCACGCTGCCGTGCGCTCCTCGCCGGCACGGCGGCCGCTCACCACCACGCAGTTGGCGCCCCGCTCCCACGGTACGCCGTACACGTCCACGGTCGAGGAGGTCTCGGACAGATCCGGATCGATCGCGACGACGCCCACGGCGGGGGCGTGCTCCCAGCGTTGGAGGAAGTCGGCGACCGGCGGACCGACGAGGTCGAGGTGGTCGAGGACGGGGACCGTCGTGAGGGTGCCGAGCGTGTACATGTCCTGCACGGTAGCCATCGGCCGGCCCGGGCCTGTGCCGCCAGGGCGTTCGGCGGTAGGAAGGAACCGGGCGCACGGACGCTGCGCCACGGAGGAGGGACGCGATGACCGGGCCCACGATCGAGCTCGTCGGGATCGACGTACCGGACGGGACGAACCTGGTCCTCGGCCAGGCGCACTTCATCAAGACGGTCGAGGACCTCTACGAGGCCCTCGCCGGCTCCTCGCCGTACCTGCGTTTCGGCCTGGCCTTCTGCGAGGCCTCCGGGCCGCGGCTGGTACGACGCGCTGGGAACGACCCGGACCTCGTCGAGGACGCGGTCCGGCACGCCCTCGCGGTCGGCGCCGGGCACTCGTTCGTGGTGCTGCTGCGTGAGGGCTTCCCGGTGAACGTGCTCAACCAGGTCAAGGCTGTCCCGGAGGTGTGCCAGGTGTTCTGCGCGACCGCCAACCCGGTGCAGGTGCTGGTCGCGGTCACCGACCAGGGCCGCGGCGTCATCGGGGTCATCGACGGCCAGCCGCCACTCGGCGTGGAGACCCAGGACGACGTGCAGGACCGGCAGCGGTTGCTGCGCCAGATCGGTTACAAGCTCTGAGCGCTGCCCTCGACCGGCGTCCGCAGCACCTTGTCCATCGGCTTGCCCTTGGCGAGCTCGTCGACGAGCTTGTCGAGGTAGCGGATCTTCTGCATCAGCGGGTCCTCGACCGACTCGACTCGGACCCCGCACACGGAGCCGGTGATGAGGGAGGCGCGCGGATTGAGGTGCGCGTCAGCGAAGAACTCCTCGAAGGTGGTGCCGGCCTCGAGGTGCCGATCGAGCGCCGCGTCGTCGAACCCGGTCAGCCACTCGATGACCCGCCGCAACTCCGCGGAGGTGCGGCCCTTCCGCTCCACCTTCGCCACGTAGGCGGGATAGACCGAGGCGACGCTGGTCGTGAAGATCCGGTGCACCCGCTCGACCCTAGGCCACTCTGGACGCGTCCGTCAGCGGACTGCGACCGGAGCGAGTGCGGTGTCGAGGAAGCCCAGCACCCGGCGCTTCCACTCCGTGGGCGCGGTCCGCAGGCCGCCGGTGTGGCCGGCGTGCGGCACGGTCCAGCGCTCGACCGCGTCAGGGGCGGCGCGGTCCAGGTACTCCGCGGCGAGCCGTTCGGTGTCCACCGTGCCGGCGGTGATCAGCAGCATCGGCGTCGGTGAGCCGTCGGCCTGCGCGGCCACGACGGAGTCCCGGAGCGAGGCCGGTTGCGGTGCTGCGGTGAGCAGCCCGGCCACGGCGTACGTCGCCCGGTCGATCCCGCGCTGGAGGTCACCGCGGACGCCGTACGCCGCCGACAGGAAGGCCTTGTCGGCCGCCACCCGGGTGGTGGCTCCCTCCGCGACCACGGCGCGGACCCGTGGGTCGACGCCGGCTGCTCCGATCGCGGACTCGCCGCCCATCGAGAGGCCGACGATGCCGATCCGACCGGCATCCACGCCGGCTCGGGTCGTGAGGAAGTCCAGGGCGGCCGTGGCGTCCGACTCGCCGTACCAGCCGAAGTCCATGCCGCGGCCGCCGCTCTCCCCGTGACCGCGGGCATCGATCAGGAGCACTCCGTAGCCGTGCCGGCCGAGCACGGCGGCCTGATCCAGGACCGACGTCCTGGTGGACCCGGCGCCGTGCAGCAGCAGGACAGCGGCACCGTTCCGGCTCGGCACCCACCACGCCGCGAGGTCCACGCCGTCGGCGGTGCGGACGGTCGCGGTCTCGTAGCCCAGTCCGAGGTCGGCCGGAGTCCTTGAGCCGAGGGAGGGGCGCGCCGGGATGGAGGCGGCCACGCCCTGCCCGACGGTCCACAGCGCGAGGTACGCCGCAACCAGGAGCGCGGGCAGGCTGAGCAGCCACCACCGCCGTCGCGTACGGCGGAGCAGTCGCCACCCGGTCCACGTCACTGCCGCCACACCGGTGACGAGCGCCGACAAGCCGATCCACAGGGCCGGCCCGCCGTCGTCCTTGCTCAGCCGGGGCAGGGCCAGGCCGACTCCCGTGGAGAGGATGACCAGGGCTGCCAGGTACGCCGCGGCTGCCGCCACCGCTCGGATCGGGCGGCGCGTCGCGAGGCTGCGGGAACGGGTCCGGCCGTGGTGCCCGGACACACCCACGCTCGGCGTCAGGGTCATGGTCACTCACCACTCCACACGGGTTGGGCCTGCGCGACTCAGCCACCGCAGACCGGGCGATCTGGGCAGTGAGCCGACGGCCCCGATCCGGTCGGGGGCGCAGTCCGTCGTGTCTTCATCCTGCTGGTCCCACGGCGTTTCGGGGCAGGGCCCAAGGACCTCGAAGACCGATGTACGCCGAGCCGTCCGCTGCTACTCTCCGCGCGTGAGAGTCCCGTGAGGATCCAGCTGCTCGGGGTCCGGGGGTCGACGCCGGCACCCGGCGCCGACTTCATCCGCTACGGCGGGCACACGTCGTGCCTGGCGGTCACGCCAGAGGATGCGGACCGACCCACGCTGGTGCTCGACGCCGGCACGGGGCTGAGGTCGTTGACCGGCCTGCTCGACGGCGCGGCGTACGAGGGCTCGATCGTGCTCAGCCACCTGCACTGGGACCACATGCAGGGGCTCCCGTTCTTCGCCGCCGGCGACCGCGACGGGGCGCGGGTCGACCTCTACGTCCCGGCGCAGGATGGCCGGTCCGGCCGCGACCTGCTGGCGCAGTCGTTCGCACCGCCGGCCTTCCCGATCACCCCGGAGAGCCTGCACGGCATGTGGCAGTTCCACGCCCTCGAGCCGGGGTCGCACGTGATCGAGGGCCTGGCCGTCACGGCGGTCGAGATCGCGCACAAGGGTGGCCGGACTTTCGGGCTCCGGGTCGACGACGAGCTCGGCTCGGTCGCCTACCTGCCCGACCACGCCCCGGCCGCCGGGATCTCCGACTCGGTGCACGCGATGCTCGAGGGGGTGGATCTTCTGGTCCACGATGCGCAGTTCCTGGAGGGGGAGCGGCCGGTCGCCGTGGACTACGGGCACGCGACCGTCCAGGATGCCGTCGCCCTCGCCACCTCCTGCAGCGCGGGCACGCTCGTGCTGTTCCACCACTCGCCGGCCCGCACGGACGGAGCCCTCGACGACATCGCCGGCTGGGCGTGCGAGCTCGCCCCGGAGCTCACCATCGTGGTCGCTCGTGAGGGCATGACGCTCGACGTACGCCGTCCCGGCTGAGGTCCGGTCGCAAGCTCGTCGCCGTGCCACTTGCACTCGGCATGCGACTGCGGGGCTCGGCACACCAGATCTCGTGTGCGAAGCCGGGAATTCACAACCCGAGTTGTGAATTCCCGGCACGCGTCACCCCGCGGCCACCGGTTCCGCCGGCTGCCGCTGCGTCGGGACCGACTCGACCGCGGCTCGCGGCACCGCGGTGAGATCGCCGCCCGTCTGCTCCAGCAGTACCCGGGCCGCAGCGCGTCCGGCGTCGATCATCCGGTCGAGCTGGTGGAACTCCAGCAGCCCGACCCCCAGGGTCGGTGGCGTGACCACCCAGGCACCCTGGGCCCGGGCCGCGGCGACGGCTCCGCCGCTGCCGATCATCATCGTGCGCAACAAGGTCTCGCCGAGGGCCGGGACTCGTGGGCGCCCGGTGCGTGACCTGCTGCCGTTCCCGCTGCCACCCATGGAGATGTTCACCGCGAGCACCGGTCCCTCGTCGCGCTCGGTGAGCAGGTCCACGGGCAGGTTGTCGAGGATGCCGCCGTCGGCGAGCAGCCGTCCGTCATCGTGGGGAACGGGGGCGAACAGCACGGGCAGCCGGGCCGAGGCCATCACCGCATCCGCCACGGACCCACGCCGGTGCACGTGGCGGGCGCGCGTGATCAGGTCGGTGCTGACGGTGTGCAGCTGACGGGGGAGGCCCTCGAACACCGCATCGCCGAACGCACGGACCAGCGCCTCGTGCATGCGCCGGCCCCTCGCCATGGACTGGATCGGGAGGGTCCAGTCCCCGAAGGGCCGGCGGCGGACGAACTCGGCGTAGCAGACCTCGTCGAGGTCGTCGCCGCTCAGACCGTGGGCGTGGAGGCCGGCGATGATCGCGCCGACGCTGCTCCCCGAGACCCGGTCGACCTGGAGGCCGGCCTCCTCGAGCTCGCGCAGCACGCCGATGTGCGCGAACGCACGGGCACCGCCACCGGCGAGGGTGAGCCCGAGCGCCCGGCCCGCGAGCCGGTCCGCGAGCGGCCGGAGACCAGCTTCCGGGTCGCCGTCCACGACGGTCAGCTGCCAGGCGTCGGTCGCCTCGACCCACGCCGACCGACGGTCCGGGCCGGCGCCACCGCCCAGGAGCACGACGTCGGGACGTCGGGCCGGGGCGGGTGTGATCGGCGTCGGGGTCGGCGCGTCGGCTTGCGCCACCAACACGACGGCGTCGGCCTGCCGCACGCAGAATTCCCACCACCCCGGGTCGCCTCCCGCCGCGTGCTCGGCGACGAGAACCACGCGGTCGTGGTCGCGCTCGGCCCGCTCCAGACCCTCGTGGTCCACGACGCCGGGCGTCGCAGTCCGATGGTGCACAGACAGCCGTCGTCCCAGGAGGTGCGCGACCTGGTCGGCCCCGCTTCCCGGGTGCATCCCCACGACGGCGATCACCTTCGGCTGCGCTGCGCGCGAGACCTCCGGGGGTCCGCCCGCAGTGCGCAGGCGGTCGGCGATCTGGCTGAGCATCGTGCGCGACGCCGCCGCGTCGGCGGCCAGGACGTGCTCGAACGCCTCCCGGGGAACCTCGATCACCGTCGAGTCCCGGCGTGCCCGGACGCCGGCCGATCGGACCTCGCCGGTCAGGAGCGCCAGCTCGCCGATCACCTCGCCGGGTCCCAGCTCGCGGACCGTCGTACCGGCGAGGTCGATCTCCAGCCGGCCCCGGCGTACGACGTACGCCGACCCGGGCGGGTCGCCCTCCCGGATCAGCCAGGTCCCAGCCGGCACGGTGACCAGGCGCGAGGCCGCCTCCAGCCTGTGCCGGGCGGCCAGCGGCAGGGTGGCCAGCATCGGGACGCCGGAGAGGTCGGTCGCGTCCTGCGCGGCGTCGGCCAGGACGGATCCGGTCGCGACGGCCAGCGGCGGGTGCACGGTCGCCGGCCGTGTGTCGTCGTCACCGGCGGCCTCGACGACAGCGTCGATGCGTCCGAGGGGCAGGGACATCACGGCGACGACGAGGAACGCGCTGATCGACAGCACCCAGCCGTCGCGGAAGGCGGCCACCGCTGTGGCGGGGGTGGGGTTGTCGAGGACGACCACCAGGATCGCGATGCCGAGGACGCCGCCGAGCTGGCGTGCGCTCGACATCACCGCGGACGCCGCGGCGTACCGGCCGCCCGGGACGGCGGCGAGCGTCGCACTCCCGAGCAGCGGCAAGGTCGCGCCGACACCGATCCCGCTGAGGATCTGGCCCGGCAGCCACTGGCTCCAGAACGCCGGCTCGATGCCGACCTGCTGGTGGTACCAGAGGTACGCGCCGGCCCACACCAGGGCGCCCGGGACGACGAACGGCCGGTACCCGTACCGGTCGGCCAGCGGCCCGAGCCGCGCGGCGACCACGGCGGCGACCAGCGCGCCCGGCACCAGGGCGAGACCGGCCTCGAGGACGCTGTAGCGCCACACGTACTGCAGCCACAGGATGTTCGTGAGCAGGTAGGCGTAGAAGCCCAGCCCGGCCACGATCGTCGCGCTGCAGCCGACCGTGAACGACGGGATCCGCAGCAGCGCAGGGTCGAGCAACGGGGAGCGGTGCCGCCGGGAGCTGAGCGTGAACAGCCCGAGCAGGACGGCGGTCGCCACGAAGGCGCCGAGGACGCTGGTGCTGGTCCAGCCCCAGTCGTTGCCCTTGACGATGCCGACGTTCAGCGCCGCCAGGCCGACCGCGAGGAGTGCTGCACCGCGGAGGTCGGGGAGCCGGCGAATGCCCGGCGCCCGGCTCTCGACGAGCTGCGCGCGGGCCGCCAGGGTGGCGGCCACGCCGAACGGGATGTTGACCAGGAAGGCCCACCGCCAGCCGCCGAGCTCCACCAGCGCGCCTCCCAGGGGCGGGCCCAGACCCGCAGCCACGGCCGCAGTCGCTCCCCACAGGCCGATGGCGTGGGCGCGTCGCTCCTCGGGAAAGGCCTCCACCACCAGTGCGAGCGAGGCCGGGACCAGGAGCGCCGCGCCGAGCGCCTGCAGCACCCGTGCCGCGACCAGGAGCCACAGCGTCGGCGCGGCGCCACAGAGGGCCGACGCGACGGTGAACAGCACCACGCCGGCGATGAACGCGCGGCGCCTGCCCAGCAGGTCGGTGAGCCGGCCGAACACGATGAGGAACGCGGCGAAGACGATGTTGTACGCGTTCAGGACCCACGAGAGCCCGCCGATCGACGTACCGGAGAACGACGCGCGGATCGACGGGAAGGCGACGTTGACGATGGTCGCGTCGAGGAACGCCAGGAACGCCCCGAAGGCGGCCACCAGCAGCACCCGCGACGCCGGTACCCTTGCCGATCTGCTTCCAGACATGGCTCAACCACCTCCCCAGCGCCCCCTCCAGTGGCGCAGATTTCGGAGTCTGAAACCGCGGCGCACGGGGTGGCAAGACTTGTCAGCCGGTCAGGCAGGGGCCCCGCGGAATACGGACCCCGCCGGTCTAGTCAGCGCCCGGAAGGGCTATTGACCGGCGCCGGACGGACGACCCACCGTGACTGGAACTGTCTCGGGCTTCCTGGGAGGAACTCCGGAGCCATGTCTTTGACCACCGTGCCGCGACGCCGTCGTCTCGCACTCCTGCTCACCGGTTGCCTCACTGCAGCGATGGGCGGAGTCCTCACTGACGCGGCGGTGGCCGGACCACCGTTGCCGACGCCGGTCACGATCTCGGTCGATCTCGTCCGGTCCGACGTCACGCTTCCCTCCGGCCTTCCCGACAGCGGCAAGCCGTCGGTCGTCGTGGCGGTGGGCGGGACGATCCACGTCGACGTCAGCTTCCACGACGCGACGGGTGGCGACGCGGCGTTCAACAAGGACACCACCCTGACCCTGAGCAGCAACGTCGGGACGCTCTCCTCGTCCACCGGCACGGCGCTGAAGGGCAAGTCCAGCGCCACCATCGACACCAGCTTCACCACGGCCGTCAACCAGGTGGTGCTCACCGTCAGTGGCGGCTCCGGGCCGAAGGCGCCGTCCCCGGGCAGCTCCTACCTGCCTCCCGACAAGGACCTCCGTTTCGACGTCCTCTCCGAGCTCAGGAACGACCTGCCCAGCACGGACGGCACCGCCTTCGAGGACGGGATCGGCGGGGACACCGGCTGCACCAACGCGACCAGCTCCGCGCCGGTCTGCGGCACGCTCGTCCTGCCGCGCGGGTCGCGCGCGAACGTGGTTCTGGCCGTCGGCGCCTGCGACACCAGCCCCGATTCGGCGTACGCCCCGTGCTACGTCGGCCCGAACGGTCCCGGCGGCGCGGTCGTGCAGGCGCTGTTCGCCCAGCCGACGACGGCGTACACGCCGGAGTCGCCGGCGACGATCATCGTCCGGTGCGACAAGACCCTGTGCGGGACGGGAGCGATCCAGGACCTCACCGTGATCTACTCGCTGGCCGGCAACGGGGCGCTGACGCCGGCACTCGCCTGTCCGGCGAAGAACACGATGGCCCAGGCCGGCGTGCCGTGCGTGGACTACGTGCAGAGCAAGCGGGACGGCTCTGGGGACACCTACCTGTACCTGCTGACCGACCAGGACATCCGCACCGGGATCGGCTGAGCCGACCACACCGCTCGGCTCAGCTCGCCGGCGCCACGCCCAACGAGGCCAGCGCCTCCCGTGCGCGGCGCCCTGCCTCGCCGGAGGTGTCGCCCAGGGCGGCGAGCTGCTCGAGGGCGAGCGCCTGCTCGAGCAGGTCGTGCGCCTGCTCGGCGTCGGCCAGCGCGGCCGCCAGGGTGGTTCGTGCCTCGCCCACGCGGCCGGCGAGGCGGTGGTCGCGACCGATGAGCCGGTGGTACGCCGCGCTCGGGACGTCGGCGTGGCTCGCCAGCATGTCGCGCGCCTCGGCGGTGCGGCCGGAGTCCTGAAGCACCTCCGCCAGCACCAGGTCGGTGCCGTTGATCTCGTCGGCCTCGTCGAGAGCCTCGAAGAGCGCTCGCGCCGCGTGCAGCAGCGTCACTGCCCGCTCGAGGTCGCCGGTCGCGGCGAGAGCGCGCGCCTGCTCGCGCTGGGCCAGCGCAACGAGCTCGTCGTCCTCGACCGCGCGGGCGATCCGGAGCACGTCGGGCAGGAGGTTCAGGGCTTCGACGTACCGGCGCTGGCGCACGAGGATCTCGGCCCGGTTGTAGATGGCATTGCCTTCAGCTGCCGTGTCACCGATGCGTCGGAACAGCTCGGCGGCGCGCTCGAAGTCGGTGAGCGACGCGTCCCACCGGCCGGCCGTGACGTCCTGGGCAGCGAGGTTGTTCAGGCACCAGCCCTGGTGGCGCAGGTCGCCGAGCTCGGTGTAGGCCTGGAGCGCCAGTCGCCCGTACGGCAACGGCTCTTCGCGACCGGAGCCCGCATAGATGTGGTTCAGCACCTCGTACGCTGCGGCCAGCGTCGACTTGTCCAGTGAGTCCTCGGCGTACCGGGCGGCCAGCTCGGCCCAACGCAGTGCGTCGTCGAGGCGGCCCTGGCGGAACCGGCTGTCGGCGTACCGGCGGGCGAGCAGTGACCGCGCCGCGTCGGCGGCCGGCCCGGCGATTCCCTCGAGGTCGTGCAGTCCACGGGAGATCCGGCGCATCGCCAGGCTGTGCTTGCGTCGGCGTTGGTCGATGCGCGCCTCCTTCTCGATGATGCCGGCCCTGCCGACCGGGTCGTCGCGCAGGCTCCGGCGTGCGCGGGCATAGGCGTCGCTCGCCTGCTGCGGCAGGCCCAGGAGCCACCGGACATCGGCGAGCTTCTCCTGGACGGCGGCGTCGTCGGCAGGGTCGGTCTCGGTGTGTGGCGACGACTGGGCGGCGCGCGCGAAGAACTCCATCGCCTCACCCGGCGCGTACTTCGCCAACGCGCGCTCGCCGGCCAGCACGGAGTAGTGCCGGGCCTTGTCGTGACGACCGGCGTGGAAGAAGTGCAGGGACAGCACTTCGCACTGCGTCTCGGGTGTGGGCAACCCGCGTTCGATCGTGGTGCCCACCTGGTCGTGGAGGACCTGGCGGACCCGGAACGGAAGCCCTTCGTAGGCCACGTCGCGCATGAGCCCGCTGCGGAACCGGATCTGGCCGCGCCGGTCGCGCACCAGGAAGTCTGCGAGCCGGTGCATCGCCCCAGCCGGGACCCGGATGTCGTACTCCTCGAGCAGCGCGTCGAGCGCGGTCTCGTCGACCGCCATCCCGAGCACCGCTGCGTAGCGCAGTGCGGAGCGGTCGGACGGGTCGAGCCGGTCGATCTGGCTGGTGACCAACGCCTCCACCGACTCCGGCAGGTCGGCCACCGTGCCGAGCCGGCCGGCATCGCGGACGAGCGCCTCGAGGAACATCGGGTTGCCACCACCTCGGCGCGCGAGGTCGGCCAACGCCTGGCTCGGCAGCGGGTGGTCGTCGAGCGCGACCTGGACGAGCCGCAGCGCGTCCTCGGCGGACAGCGGTGACGGCCGCACGGTGTCGGTCGCGGGCCTGGCCGTCGGCACCAGACCGGTCGACCCGTCGCGGCGCGTCACCAGGACGAGCCACGGACGGTCCGGGAGGTCCTCGACCAGTCGGTGCACGAGGTCGGCCGACGACTCGTCGATGACGTGAGCGTCCTCGATCACGAGGATGGTCGGCTCGCGGAGCAGCGCGTCCAGCAGCTCGACGACGACCTCCTCGAGCCGCGTCTTGCGGAACTGCTCGTCGAGCTCCTCGGTCTCCCGGGTGCCGGGCAGCTCGACGTCCATGGGGATGCCGAGCAGCGGGATCCAGGGCGCCAGGTCGGGTGCGTGCGCGGACACCTGCTCCACCAGACGGGCGGCGACCTCGTCCCGATCGGCGTCCGGCGGGACACCGAGGACGTCACGCAGCAGCCGGCGGAACGGGAAGTACGCCGTCGCGGACTCGTACTGCTGGCAGGGCGCCTTCGCCACCGGCACGTCGCCGGCGCGCGACAGCAGCTCGGCCACCAGTCTCGACTTGCCGATGCCGGCCTCGCCCACGATGTCGAGCAGCCGACCCCGTCCGGCACGCGCGTCCGCCAGGGCGTCGGTGGCGAGGGCCAGCTCCCTGGTGCGCCCGACCAGGGGCAACGCTGTGCGTTCCTCGCTGCGCACCCCGATCAGCTCACCCACGGCCACGGCGTGCACGGGCTGGCTCTTGCCCTTGACCATGAACGGCGGCAGCTCGGTGGTGCGGAACAGGGTCTGCGACCGGGCGACCACCTCGGTGGTGGCGAGCGCCTGGCCGGGACTCGCCTTGCCCATCACGCGCGCGGCCAGGTTGATCGCGTCGCCCTTCACCGAGAAGGTACGCCGGAACGGCGGTCCGAAGTCACCGGCGAACACGTGGCCGCGGTTGATCCCGATCCGCAAGGGGAGCCGTCCGGCGCGGTCGAGGATCTGACGGGCGACGCGGAGCATGCGCTCCTCGTCATGGTCGGCGCTGCGAGGTGCCCCGGCGGTCAGCATGATCTTGCCGCCGTCACGGTTGATGTCGGTCTCGAAGAACGTGACGTCGTGGTCGGCGCAGGCGTGCTGGACGTTGCGGACGACGTCGTCCAGCGCGGTGGCGAGGGCTGCCGCACCGGCGGAGGTGATCAGCTCGTCGGTGCCCGAGAACTGCACGAACGCCACGGTGATCAGGCGGTGCTCGGGCTGGATCGTGCCGTCGAGCAGGTGCGTCCGGATCGGCGGCGGGAGCACCCCGAGCGGGTCGACCGGCGTCGTCGGTGGCTCGTCGTCCGCGGCGTTCCGGACCGTCGGGGCAGTGCGCAGCAGCCGCCCGTCGAGCAGCGCCGGTCCGAGGAGACGGGTCTCCAGGAGGGACGCGGTGGCTGCGCTCAGGCCGATCTGGCCGGCCGAGGCGGCCGCCTCGGTCTCGGCAGTGATGCTCGCGGCAGGCCCGCTGATCAGCAGCTCGCGGTGGATGTCGGGGTCGCCGACGAGGAAGAAGTCGAAGTCGCCGCTGTGCACGCCGACCGACATCCGCAGCACCACGGTGCCCGACGCGGTCGGCAACCGCCCGACCTCACGCAGTCGGGCTCTCATCCGGTGGGCCGCGTGCCCTGCACGCTGGGCGTGGTCGAGACCCTGGAACAGCAGGAGCACGGCGTCGCCGCCCCACTTGACCAGGTCGGCGCCGTCGACCCGAGCCTCGGCGAGGAGGTCGGCGAAGGTGGAGCTGAGGATGTCGCTCATCTCCTCCGCGCCCACCTTGCCCTTGCGCGCCAGCCGTTCGGTGAGCCGGGTGAAGCCGGAGATGTCGACGAACGCGACCGTGCCGGTGACGCGCATGTGGCGGTCGTCCTCGCCGGACGGGGACCAGCGGCCGAGGAGCCTGGGGACGTACGGCAGCAGCAGGTCGTCCGCCACGCGTTCAGCGCTCGTGGAGGCCATCGCCGCTCCCTCGTGCCTCGCCGTTCGCCGAAGTCTAGATCGGCGTCTCGTCGCCGATCCGCCCTCGAGCGGGGGTCGGTCGGACCGAGCGGTCTATACCGAAGTGGTGAATCGAGGTCGGGCGGGTGCAACGGGGCGGATCGCGCTTACCGTTCTTGCCAATGACAGCGCTGGGGGCAGGCACGGCTGGGGAGGGCGTCGAGCCACGGGTGGGGTTCGTCGCTGGGATCGGTGCTGCTCTGCGTGACATGGGCGGCTCGATCCGGTCGGTCTTCCGCAATCCCGGGCTCAGGCGGATCGAGCTCGCGCTCACGGGGTCGCTGATCGGCGACTGGGCCTTCGCGACCGCGGTCACCGTGTGGGCGTACGGCGTCGGCGGTGTCACGGCGGTCGGTGTGTGGACCGCCGTCCGACTCACGCTGATGGCGCTGACCGCTCCGGTCGCCTCGATGCTCGCCGACCGGTGGCCGCGCAAGCGCGTCATGGTCTCGGCCGACCTGGTCCGAGGTGTGCTGGTCGGCCTGGCCGGCGTGTGCCTGGTGCTGGACACCCCTGCCGCGCCGGTCTTCGTGCTGGCCACGCTTGCAGGGCTCCTCGGCACGCCGTTCCGCTGTGCGCAGCGTGCGTTGATGCCTGCGCTCGCGAACACGCCCGCCGAGCTGACGGCGTCGAACGGCACCGGAAGCACGATCGAGAGCATGTCGTTCTTCGTCGGACCCACGCTGGGCGCTCTGCTGATCGCCGTCACCGACGTCCAGACGGTGTTCTTCGTCGATGCCGCGACGTTCGCGTGGTCGCTGGTGCTCGTGCTCGGGATTCGCCTCCCGGTCCGCGATGAACCGGACCAGTCGGCCGATGACGGGCCGGAGGACGAGCCGGCGCACGAGAGCTTCCTCGCCGAGGTGTCCGGTGGCTTCCGAAGCATCGTGGCCGACCGCGACCTGGCTGTGGTCGTGTGGCTCGTGGCCGCCCAGACCATCGTGGCCGGTGCGTCGGCGGTCTTCCTCGTGGTGATGGCCGTCGACGTGCTCGGCACTGGAGCCCACGGCGTCGGCTACCTGAACTCCGTGCTCGGTGTCGGTGCGATCATCGGCGGCTTCCTCGCGATCGCCCGCGCGACGCACCACCGGCTGGCCCAGGACATGACGGTCGGCGTGGTGCTGTGGGCTGCGCCTCTGCTGCTGGTCACCATCTGGCCGTCCGACGTCACCGTGCTCGCCGCAGTGGCCCTGCTCGGTCTCGCCAACCCGCTGGTCGACGTCAACATGGACACCATCGTCCAGCGGATCACGCCGGACGCGGTGATGGGCCGCGTCTTCGGTGCCCTGGAGGCGTGCGTGATCGCCACGATGGCGCTCGGCTCCTTCCTGATGCCGGCCCTGCTGCACGTCTCCAACCTGCGGACCTCGCTGGCCGTGGTCGGGCTCGGGGTGACCGGGCTGGCACTGCCGTTCCTGCCCCGGATGCGACGCCTCGACGGGCGCTTGTCGCCGCCGGCCGGGCTCGACCTGCTCATGGCGATCCCGATGTTCGCCCCCTTGATGCCGGCCACGGTCGACGGGCTGGCCCGAAAGCTGGTGCGCGTCCCGGTGGCGGCGGGCACCGTGGTGCTGACCGAGGGGGAGCAGTCCGATCGCTTCTTCGTGATCGAGACGGGGACTGTCGAGGTGACGCACGGCGGCGCCGTCCTGCGCCGCGAGGGCCCGGGCGAGTTCTTCGGCGAGATCGGCCTGCTGCGCGACGTGCCGCGGACCGCAACCGTCACCGCCGTCGAGGACACCGTGCTCCTGGCCTTGGAGCGCGAGGAGTTCCTGGACGCGGTCACCGGGCAGAGCGACGCCTTCCGCGCAGCCGACGACGTCGTGTCGTTCCGCCTCTCGATCTGACGGTGACGACCCCGGTCCGGCCTCAGCCCTCGTAGAGCGAGGCGATCTCCCCGGCGTAGTTCTGCGCGACGACCCGGCGCTTGAGCTTCAGCGTCGGCGTGAGCTCCGCTGACTCCGCGGTCCACTCGGTCGGGAGCAACGTCCAGCGCTTGACCTGCTCGGGCCGGGACAGCCGGGCGTTCGCCGCGTCGACGGCCGCCTGGGCCATTGCGAGGATCTGGGGGTGCTCCGCGAGGTCGCCGAGGGTGGTGAACTCGACGCCTGCCTGCTGTGCGACCAGTGGCGCGATCTCGCCGTCCAGGGTGAGGATCGCGGCGATGTACGGCTGCCCGTCGCCGATCGCCATCGCGTGCCCGATCAGCGGCGACTCCTTGAGGTAGTTCTCGATGTTCGACGGCGCGATGTTCTTGCCGGCCGAGGTGATGATCAGCTCCTTCTTGCGGTCGACGATCGCGAAGAAGCCGTCGTCGTCGAGCGTGCCGATGTCGCCGGTGTGGACCCAGCCGTCGGCGTCGATGAGCGCTTGGGTGGCCTCGTCCTGGCGGTGGTAGCCGGGGGTCACGACCGGCCCCCGGACCAGCACCTCGCCGTCGTCGCCGAGCCGCACCTCCATGCCCGGTGTCGCCCGGCCAACCGTGCCGAGCTTGAATGCTCCCGGGCCGTTGGCGGTGATCGCGCCACAGGTCTCGGTCATGCCGTAGACGTCGTAAACCTTGAGGCCGAGGCCGGCCATGAACTTCGCGACCTCGAGTGGCATCGGAGCCGCCGCGGAGCCGGCCCAGGTGACCTGGTCGAGACCGAGCAGCAGCTTGAGGAAGCCGAGGATCGCCTCGTCGGCCTGGCGGTAGGCCTCCTCGATCTCCGGTGTCATGGTTCCGCCGACCTCTTGGGCCTGTACCCAGGCCAGGCCGGCCGCCATGGCGTCCTTGACCAGCTTCTGGTTGGCGGGGTCGGGGTCGGCGGCGAGCTTGGCAGAGATGCCGGTCTTGATCTTCTCCCAGACGCGTGGCACTCCGAAGAAACCGGTGGGGTGGACCTCGCCGAGGGTGGCCAGCAGCTCGGCGGGGTCGCCGATCGCGTACTGGTGGCTTCCCTGGATCTGGGGCCCGTAGAGGCCCAGGACTCGTTCGGCGATGTGCGCCAGCGGGAGGTAGCTGACCTGCACCTGGGGCTCCTGCAGTCCGGCCGCCTCGAGGGTGCTGATCGCCTCGTACTGCACGTTGTGGTGGGTGAGCACGACGCCCTTGGGGTTGCCCGTGGTGCCCGAGGTGTACAGGATCGTCGCCGGCGCGTCCGGGGTCAGCGCGGACGCGCGCGCGTCGAGCTCGTCGGCGTGCTCGGCTCGGTACGCCGCGCCCGCTGCGACGAGGTCGTCCCAGCTCGTGACGCCTTCACGGTCCGGCCGGGCGCCCTCGTCGAGGACCACGACGGTGTGGATGCTGGGCGTCTCGGCCAGGGCCCGTTCCCAGCGCGCCACGTGGTCGGCGGTCTCGAGCACCACGACCGCCGGCTCCGACTCGCGGGCGATGAAGGCGACCTGCTCGGGTGAGAGCGTGTTGTAGATCGACATCGGGGTCGCGGCCGCATGCACCGCTCCCATGTCTGCCAGGAAGTGCTCGGTGCGGTTCGACGCCATGATCGCCACCTTGTCGCCGACCCCGACGCCGCGCGCGACCAGAGCGGCGGCGACGTCCAGCGCCCGTTCCCGGGTCTGCTGCCACGTGAGCGTCCGCCACGGCTGGCCCGCGTCGGTGCCGTGCCGGTCGGAGTACGCCGGCTCGTCGGCCCGGGCGCGCGCGGTGTCGGCCAGCGAGTCGATCAGCGTCTTGCCGGCGATCTCCTTCTCGATGCGGGCGCGGGTCGCGAGGACGTCGTTCATCAGGCTCCCTTTCTCACCGCGTCGCGGTGCAGCTCCGTGCTGTGCTCTCGCGGCCCGAGGGCGGCGAGCGTGTAACCGAACGGGTAGGTGCGACTGGCGTCGTGGCGGTACGGGTGGTCACCGGCCCGGGGAGGCAGGAACCGGAGGGCCCGACCGCGCAGGCGCACGAGACCGTCGAGCAGGCGCACCAGCCAGGCGGGCTGGCGTGGCAGTCCGAGTGCGACGCGCAACGGCTCGTCGAGCATCGCGATCGTCACCCGCCGGACGAGGGGGCGCAGTGGGCGCGGGTACCAGTTCGTGACGATCCGGATGCTGGCCTCGGCGACCCGCTTGTTCGCCGGGTCAGGAGCAAAGCGCTCGGCTTCGTACTCATCGAGCAGCCGCTCGTAGTCGGCGTACGACGTCGGCAGCTCCTTGATGCCCATCAGCTGGCCCAGGCGCGTGGTCACCCGGGCCATCGCCTCGACCTCGTGGGGGTGCAGCGGCCGGTAGCCGTAGCGGTCGATGAACCGCTTCGGCCCGACCAGCGTGGTGGCCAGCACGTAGCGGAACTCGTGGTTGGGGATCCCGTAGTGACCGTGGATCCGGTTGAGGTGCCGCACGGTCTCGTGGGCCCGGGGTGAGTCGATGCCGTCGACGATCGCCTCCTGGCCGATCAGCACGGTGTCGTCGTACCGCTTCTGGCCGTCGTGCTCGAACCGGCCGGTGCGGTCGAGCAGGTCGCTGATCGACGGGACACCGTAGTCCCGCATGAACGCGATCGACGTGCCCTGGACGTACTCCCACGGGAACTCGTGGTCGGCCACCAGCTGGAAGATCTCGTCGAAGTCGACCGCCGGGTCGAGCCGCTCGATCCGCCGCAGGTTGTCGTAGCGGCCTGGGTGCGCGAGCCCGGACCTCACAACCCGAGCGACCTTCCGATGATCTCCTTCTGGATCTCGGTCGTCCCGCCGTAGATCGTGGAGATCCGGCTGTCCAGGTAGGCCTTGGCGATGGGGTACTCCATCATGTAGCCGTAGCCGCCGTGCAGTTGCACACCCTGGTTGACCAGCTTGTTCTGCAGCTCGGTGCAGTGGTACTTCGCCATCGACGCGTCGACTGCGTCGAGCTTGCCGTCGAGGTGCTTGGCCAGGCACTCGTTGAGGAACGCCCGCGCGACCCGGGTCTCGGTGGCCATCTCGGCGATCAGGAACCGGTTGTGCTGGAACTTCCCGATCGGCTTGCCGAACGCCTCGCGGGTCTTGGCGTAGTCCAGGCACATCTGCACGATGCCCTCGCACGCAGCGACCGCCTGCGCGGCGATGATCAGCCGCTCCTGGGGGAGGTTCATCATCAGGTAGATGAAGCCCTGGCCCTCCTCGCCGAGGAGGTTCTCCTTCGGGACGACGACGTCGGTGAACGACAGCTCGGCGGTGTCCTGCGCGTGCAGGCCGATCTTGTCCAGGTTGCGGCCGCGCTCGAAGCCCTCCATGCCGCGCTCGACCACGAGCAGGCTGATGCCCTTGTGCCCGGCGTCGGGGTCGGTGCGCGCGACCACGATCACCAGGTCGGCGTTGATGCCGTTGCTGATGAACGTCTTCGAGCCGTTGAGGACATAGGCGTCACCCTTGTCCGTGCTGATCGGGCGTGCCGTCGTGCGCACGCCCTGCAGGTCACTGCCGGCGCCCGGCTCGGTCATCGCGATCGCGGTGATGGTCTCGCCGGTGACGCAGCCCGGCAGCCAGCGGCGCTTCTGCTCGTCGTTCGCGAGGCTGCTGAGGTAGGGGACGATGATGTCGGTGTGCACCGAGAACCCGGGGCCGCTCACGTTGGCCCGGGTCTGCTCCTCGGACATGATCACGTTGTAGCGGAAGTCGTCGACCCCCGGACCGCCGTACTCCTCCGCGACGTCGAAGCAGAGGAGCCCGGCCTCGCCGGCCTTGAGCCACAGCTCGCGCGGCACGATGCCGTCCTTCTCCCACTGGTCGTGGTGGGGCACGACCTCCCGCTCGAGGAAGGTGCGGACGGTCTTGCGGAAGTCCTCGTGTTCGGCGGTGTAGAGGTCGGACATCGGCTCGCTTTCGGCGGGAGGTGACGGGGCGTCGTACAGGCGTGACATGGGGACTGTGACAGCAATACTGTCAGGGTGCAAGAGGGAGCGGCGAGCTCCTCGAATCTGCCAGTAGAACTGTTACAGTCACCCCGACATGCCGTACCGGCCGACGCAGGGGGAGACGTGAGCGCGCAGCCCGAGGACGTGCCCGACGAGGGTGAGCTGCTCACCGTCGACGAGCTCGCAGCCGCCACGGGGCTGACCGTGCGCACGACCCGCTACTACGCCGGCCTCGGCCTGATCCCGGCACCGACGCGGCGAGGCCGGATGGCTTACTACTCGTCCCAGCACCGGGCTCGGCTGGAGCTGATCCGGGCGCTGCAGGACCACGGCTTCACGCTGGCCGCGATCGAGAAGTACCTTGCTCGGCTCCCGGAGGACGCCTCTGTCGAGGACCTCGCCGTGCAGCGCGCGATGCTCACGTCGTGGAAGTCGGGCGGCCACGAGGTGGTCACCCGCCGCCAGCTCGAGGCCCGGGTCGGCCACAAGGTCGACGCCGGCCAGCTCGGGCGGCTCGAGGCGATGATGGCGATCCGGCCGGTGGCCGACGGCCGCTTCGAGGTCCTCCCGGCCTTCGACGTCGGGGTCAAGTCCCTCGACCTCGACATCCCCGTCGACTCGCTGGTCGCCGCCGGTGAAGCGATCAACCGGCACATGGACGCCCTCGCCGACGAGCTCACCGCCATCCTCAAGGACCGCGTGCTCGCGCCGTACCTGGTCAGCGCGAAGACCGAGGCAGACAAGGTGCGCTTCGAGCACACCATGTCCCGGCTGCGCCAGCTCACCCTGGAGGCCGTGGTCAGCGGGTTCCAGCGGGCGGCGAACCAGGTGATCACCCGGTCGCTCAGTCGCTAGGAATTTCACAACCCGGGTTGTGGAACCCCGGCTTGTCATACGAGATCTCGTGTGACAAGCCCGGAATTCGCAACCCGGGTTGGGATTCTGGCGGCGCTGGGGGCGGGTCAGTTGCTCGGCATGATCGCCCAGGCCACGAGGTACCCGACGAACGCAGCGGGGAAGCCGAGGACGAGGGCGACCACGGCGAGCACCCGGACCAAGGTGGGGTCGACGTCGAAGTAGCGGGCGATGCCGCCGCAGACGCCGCCGATCATCTGGTCGTCGCGGGTGCGGTACAGCCGCTTCGGAGGGACCGGTCCGGGCATCGGTCCGGGCATCGGCTGACCCGGGAGGGGTTGGCCGTCGGTGTGCTCGGGGCCGGTCGACTCGCCGGGCGTGGGGGTGTCGGTGCTCATCACTTCTCCTCGGGGTCGAGGACCCGCGTGTCGGTGTCCTCGGTGTCGTCGTGGGTGGCGTCGGGGAGGTCCTCGACGGTGGTGGTTTCCGGAGCCGGGTCGTCCAGCCTCGTGGCCGGTACGGCGCGGGCCTGGCGGGCGTTGAACAGCGTGGCTGCGAGGCCGACCGCACCGGCGGCGATCAGGACGACCGGGCCCCAGATCGCCAGGACCGGAGCCTCGAGGTCGCTGGTCTCGCCGACCACCCAGATCGCCGTGATGCCGAGGAAGATCAGGCCGAAGACGAGGTGGCCTGCGGAGACGTGCCGGGTGGTGTTCATCGCTGCTCCACGGTGATCTGCCCGAACTTCGCGTCGATGTTCAGCTCGAGCGGGGCGGTGTCCGTCGCGGGTACGC
>DATAKN010000252.1:0-4131 GCA_036261595.1 Marmoricola sp. | reverse complement strand
TGGTCATCATGTCTCTCTCCAGATCCAACGGGTGCGGACCGGGGTCGCCGTCCGCACGTGGGCAGATCGTGACCGCGTGTCCTGGCACAGGGTGTTGGCCTTGTGACGCGGGCCACATGACGACCACCACGGTACCGACTCCGGGCCCCTCACCACCAATCACCCTCCGATTCCACCCGGCCCCCGAGGAGAGGCCGTAGGTCACTCCCGCACCGGCGCGTTCAGATGCGACACTCGCGACATGAGTCTCGACACCCACACCAGGGTGACCCTCGTGGTGCCCGCGAAGCCCGGCCGCATCTTCGACCTGCTGGCGACGCCGTACCGGCTCCCCGAGATCGACCCCGACTCGATCGTGTCCGACGACAACGCCGGCCCGGTCACGGCCGAGGGACAGGTCTTCCGGATGAACATGATCGCCCGTGGCGGCGCCGAGCCGACCCGCTACCAGACCGAGCACCACGTCGACGTGTTCAAGCACAACCGCCTGATCGGGTGGCACGTCGTACCGGTGGGCGGGGACCCGGGTGGATGGTCGTGGCGCTTCGAGCTGACACCGCTGGAGGGCAAGAACGGCAGGAAGAAGCGCACGGAGGTCTCGCTCACCTACGACTGGTCGGAGACGTCCGCGGAGAACGTCGCGCGCTTCGGCATCCCCGACCGTGACACAGCCGATCTCGAGGCCTGCCTCGCCCGACTGGCGCTGGCGGTCAAGAAGTAGACACGTCCCGCCGGAAATGCGGGTGCGCCGAGGGGCGGCGTACCTGAGGATGACGAGGTGACCGCCGCTCCGCCGACCGCACCTCCGAAGGCCCCGGCGGCAGCCGGGCTCGTCGCCCTCGCCCTCCTCGTCGTCTACGTCGTCTGGGGATCGACCTACCTCGGCATCCGGGTGGTCGTGAAACAGGCGCCACCGCTGCTCGGCATGGGCTCGCGCTACCTGGCCGCGGGCATCCTGCTCGGCCTCCTCCTGAGCCTGCGGGGCGGGCTCCGTCGCCTGCGCGTGACCCGCCGGGAGCTGGCCGGGTGCGCGGCGGTCGGGCTGCTGCTGCCCGTGCTGGGCAACGGGCTCGTCTCGGTCGGCGAGAACCTCGGCGCACCGTCCGGCGTGACCGCGCTGCTGATCGCCAGTGCACCGCTGATGATCGCGATCTTCCGGTTCTCCTCCGGTGACCGCCCCAGCGCGATGAGCGTGTTCGGGCTGCTCCTGGGCTTCGTGGGGCTGGTGTACCTCGTGGTCGTCGGCCAGGAGACGGGCGGCGCCGACAGCGTGCCGCTCGGCGCGGCACTGATCGTGCTGTTCGCGAGCACGTGCTGGGCGTTCGGGTCCTGGGTGCAGCCTCGGCTGCCCCTCCCCCGCGACGCGTTCGTGATGACCGTCCACGAGATGTGGATCGGCGGCGTCATCCTGCTGGCGCTCGGCACACTCAGCGGCGAGCGGCTCGACCTGGCGTCGTACTCGGCGAAGACGTACGTCGCGTGGGGCTACCTGGTCGTGTTCGGGTCGATGGTGGCGTTCTCGGCGTACGTCTGGCTGCTCGGCAACGCGCCGATCTCGCTGGTCGCGACGTACGCCTACGTCAACCCGGTGGTGGCCGTCGCCCTCGGCGCGCTGATCCTCGACGAGCCGATCACGAGGGCGGTGCTCATCGGCGGCGCGGTGATCGTCGCCTCGGTGGCGATCGTGATCTCGGTGGAGCGGATCCGCCGCGTCGACGCAGGGGACGGCTGAGGTCCGGGCAGGCTCCGGACAGGCTCCAGACAGGGCGCAGCCCTGGCGACCGCGGAGCAGTCGCCAGGGCGCGTTCCTCAGGCGGTCAGCTCTCCCGACGTGAGAGCCGCTCGCGCGTCAGCAGTGCGCCACCTCCCAGCAGGAGGACGAGGCCACCGAGCGCCAGCCACGGGGTCGGGCCACCGGTGTTCGGCAGCACTGCCGGGTGGTGGGCGTGAGGAGCCTGGACCTGCACGGTCGGGCTCGTCGTCGTCGGCGGCGACACGATCACGGTGCACGGACCGGGATCGGTGAAGGTCACGACGTACGTCGCCGTGCCGTTCTCCTGCATCGTCCAGCCCACCGGCAGGTTGGCCAAGGCGTAGCCGGTGTCGGCCGAGGCCGTGACCACGTGGGTGGCGGCGTCGTACTTGTACGACACGTGGTCACCCTCGACGTCGCCGGGCGTCACCACCGGGTCACTGTGCGTACCCGGACCGGTGCACACCGACTGCGTGACGGTCGGGGACACGACGCTCGCCGGGCAGTTGCCCGTCTTCTCCAACACCGTCACGACGGTCGGCTCCACGACCTGGTCGCCGAACGTGTAGCCCGGGGCCGGCGCGTAGCTGATCGTGTACTGACCGGGGCCGAACACGGTCTGAGCCTCGATGACGGTCTCACCCACGGTGGTGATGACGTGCTCGGTCACGGGAACCGTGAGGGAACCATCCAGGGCGCAGGTCGGCTCGGTTGCCGTCGGCGGCGTCGGCACCGGGATGTCGATGACGCACTCGGGGTAGCTCGCCGGGTAGTGAACCAAGTACTTCGCAATGTGGTTGTCGATCTTGCTCCAGCCAGTGGGCAGAGTCCCGAACTTGTGGTCGGAGTCCGCCGTCGCGGTGACCCACAGGCCGTCCGCGCTGTAGCTGATCCCGTCCTTGGCGGGCGGCAGCGTGAACGAGCTGGTGCCGGTCCCGGCCCCGGTGCACGTGCTGGTGACGGTCGGCGTCACCGGCTGCACCTCGGTCGCACACTGGTCACCGGTCAGCCTCGACGGCACCGAGACTGGGAACGTCTTGGTCGTCCCGCCGGCGAAGGTGTAGCCCGTGTCTGCGATGTAGGTCAGGACGTGGTCGCCCTTGCCGACGTGGGTGACCTGGTTGACGACGTTGCCGTCGACCTTGGTGGTCATGTGCGAGGTGGGGCCGACGACCAGGTCGCCGTCCGCGCTGCAGCTCGGTTCAGACGCGACCGGGGGTACCGGTGTCGGCAACGTGACCACGCACTCGGGGTAGCCGGCCGGGTTGGTGTAGCTGACCGTGTACGTCGCCTTCTTGGCGTTACTGTTCCTCACCAGGGTCCAGGGTGAGTTCGAAGGCAGCACGAACTTGCCCGTCTCGGTGGTCACCGTTGCGGTGACCACGTTGCCGGACTTGGAGTAGACGATCCCGTTGATGTCGTCGTTGTTCGGGAGGTCGAAAGTGCCAACGATGTGGTGACCAGGAGTGGTACAGGTCGGCTCGTGGATCGTCGGGTTCACCGGGACGGCTGCGCAGGGGCCGACTGTGCCGTGGAAGGTGTAGTCGTAGTGCGTCCCAGCAGAATCGCCGTTCTTGACGATCACCTTCCAGTCGTGCGCGACACCGTCCTGAGGCACCGACTGCGTCTTCGTGATAGCCGCGCCGAAACTTGAGTTGTAATAGACCCGGTTGCCGTCGATCTGGATCTCGAGGGTGTTCTTGATCGTCGGGCCGGTGCTGTAGACCGAGGTCGCCACCTTGATCCCGGTGCAGTCGGCGGTGGCAGCGGCATTGTGTGCCGACGCCGCGCTCATCGTGATCAGTGGGAGGCCGAACGCCACCATGGCGACGGCCATCACCGACATCAGACTCCTGAGGAGTCGTGGTCGTCGTGTGCCGAAATGCTTCTTCATCGTGTCCGCTCCAAGTCCGGGCAGGATTCGTCCTGGGCGCGCGTCAGCGCCCGCGGGAACGGCCCCGTGCCACGTTCACCGTCGACCACCGGTGGATGGTCGAGCTCCCCGGAATCCCCTTTCCTACAAGGAGATTCGCTCGTACAACCAGTACACGGTGCCCTCGCGGTCGGAGGCAACGGAGAAGCCTCGGACGGCCGGATCGGCCTAGACATACGGGCCCAGCCGGTCCGGAATTTCATCCGTTCGGCGAGTAGGTCCGTCCGTTCGGAGGATCACCAGGGACCGAGGTCCCAGAACGGCCGGTGCCCAGGGAGCCGCACGAAGCGACTTCCTGGGCACCGTTCGGTGCAGGTCAGCGGCCCGGCATCTGGGGGCTAGCTCCGGCGCCTGCGACGCCGATCACCCATGACCAGCGCCCCGCCGGCCAGGAGCAGAGCCAGTCCACCCGCGAGCCACAGGCCGTCCGGTCCACCGGTGCTCG
>DATAKN010000246.1:0-7249 GCA_036261595.1 Marmoricola sp. | reverse complement strand
TCGTCGCCTGACTAGTCGTGATCGACGAGGCCGTAGAACGTCGCGCTCTGGCAGGACAGTCCGCCGTAGTTGTACGGGCTGATCCGGTACTCCATGGCGTCACCGTTGACGGTCACGGTCAGCAGGCCGGCCATCGTCTTGCCGTACACCAGCCAGCTCGTCGAGGTGTTGCCGGGCGCCTGCTTCATGCCGGGGTAGGTGTAGGCGACGTGGGGCTCGCCGTTCAGCTCCATCGCGAAGGTGCCCTTGGCGGTGGCGGTGCTGTTCAGGGTGACGCTCCAGGTGCCGCTGGGGTAGTTGGTCGTGGTCGGGTCGGCCACGCAGGTGTCGTAGGCCACCGGCCGGGTCTCGTCGAAGGTCCCCGACACGGTGACGGGCTGTGCGGCCGAGGCTCCGGCAGGGGCCAGCAGGGCGGTGGTGGCGATGACGGCCGCCGCGCCGAGGACAGGTGTGGTGCGCATGGTTCATTCCCCCTTGGGATCAGACCCCCTCAGGGTTGTCGTACGCCGGCGTCCGGCCCACCGCCACGGCCGAAGGTCACCGCCCTTCCGCCGATTTCAGCCCGCGGCGGAACCTCTGGCAGAATGGCCCGCTGAGTCCTGCGCGCCTCGCGACCCTCTATCCCGGTGCGGGCAGGCCCCCGAGCAGCTGGACCTGGTCCCCACCTGGAGCCGGCGCGCTCACCCACCACAGAGCATCCAAGGAGACACCACAAACGTGGCCGTCAAGATTCGCCTGAAGCGCATGGGCAAGATCCGTCAGCCGTACTACCGCGTCGTCGTCGTCGACTCCCGCAAGAAGCGGGACGGCCGCGTGATCGAGGAGATCGGCAAGTACCACCCCAAGGAGGAGCCCTCGTTCATCGACGTCGTCTCCGAGCGGGCGCAGTACTGGCTGGGCGTCGGCGCGCAGCCGACCGAGGCCGTCGAGGCCATCCTCAAGGTCACCGGTGACTGGCAGAAGTTCAAGGGGCTGCCGGGCGCCGAGGGCACCCTCAAGACCGCCGAGCCCAAGCGCGACAAGACCGAGATCTTCAACGAGGCCCTCAAGGACTCCGCGAACGAGCCGAAGGCCGGAGCCGTCACCGCCAAGAAGACGGCGAAGAAGGCCGCCGCTGAGGACGAGGACAAGCCCGCCATCGAGCCGAAGGCCAAGAAGACGGCCGAGGAGCCGGCTGCCGAGGAGGCACCCGCCGCCGAGGCCGCCCCGGAGGCCGCACCGGCCGAGGAGGCCGCACCGGCCGAGGATGCCGCTCCGGCAGCCGAGACGCCGGCCGAGCCCGAGGCCTGAGCGCATGCTCGCCGAGGCGCTGGAGCACCTGGTCCGGGGGGTCGTCGACCACCCGGACGACGTGTCCGTCCGCGACAAGGAGCTGCGCCGCGGCTCCATCCTCGAGGTCCGGGTCAACCCGGCCGACCTCGGCAAGGTGATCGGTCGCGGCGGCCGCACGGCCACCGCCTTCCGCACGGTCATCTCCGCCCTGGCCGGCCGCGGCGGCGCCCGGGTCGACTTCGTGGACGTAGACCGGAGGCGCTAGCCGGAGGTCGGAGTCCGCGAAGCAAACGACGCAGCGTGGACGGGACGTAGACCGGAGGCGCTAGCCCACCGGTGGTTGAGGTGCGAGCGCAGCGAGCCTCGAAACCACGTGACGGAGGCGACGGCCAACCCCGGCCCCCACAGATCCACCACAATGGGCACCGACCCCACGGGGTCGGTGCCCATCGTCGTGTCAGGAAGAAGAGTGAACGTGGAGGACTACCTGGTCGTAGGCCGGATCGGCAAGCCGCACGGCCTCCGCGGCGAGGTCTCGGTCGAGCCGCGCACCGACGAGCCGGAGCGCCGGTTCGCCATCGGGGCGCGCCTGGGCGCCGAGCGTCGCCGGCCCGGCAGCCACGAGGCGGCCGCGTTCACCGTCGCCGGTTCCCGCTGGCACTCCGGCCGGCTGCTGGTCACCTTCGAGGAGATCAGCGACCGCGACGCCGCCGAGGCAGCCCGGGGCACCCTGCTCGTCGTACCGGTCGACCCGGACGAGTCGCCGGAGGATCCCGAGGAGTTCTACGACCACCAGCTCGTCGGGCTCTCGGTCGTGCTGACGACCGGCGAGAGCGTCGGTGAGCTGACCGAGATCGTCCATGGCACGGCCCAGGACCTGCTCGTGGTCGCGCACGACGACCGAGAGGTGCTGGTGCCGTTCGTCGCGGAGCTCGTGCCCGAGGTCGACGTCGCCGGCCGCCGGATCGTGGTCGACGACCGCCCGGGCCTGTTCGCGGAGCCAGGGGAGTCCTAGGCCGTGCGCATCGACGTCGTCTCGATCTTTCCCGAGTATCTCGCCCCGCTCGACCTGTCGCTGGCGGGCAAGGCGCGCGACAAGGGTCTGCTCGACGTCCGCGTGCACGACCTCCGCGGCTGGACCCACGACCGTCACCGCACGGTCGACGACACTCCCTACGGCGGGGGAGCGGGCATGGTGATGAAGCCGGAGCCCTGGGGCGAGGCGCTCGACGAGGTCGCCCCGGACACTGCGACCCTGGTCGTGCCGAGCCCGTCGGGAGTGCCGTTCACCCAGGCGCTGGCCGAGGACCTGGCGACCCGGGAGCACCTGGTGTTCGCCTGCGGCCGTTATGAGGGCATCGACCAGCGGGTGCTCGACAACGCCGCCGTGAGGATGGAGGTCCGGGAGGTCTCCCTGGGCGACTACGTGCTCAACGGTGGCGAGGTGGCGGCCCTGGTCGTGATCGAGGCGGTCGCGCGGCTGCTGCCGGGGTTCATGGGCAACGCCGAGTCGCTGGTGGAGGAGTCGCACCAGGACGGTCTGCTGGAGTATCCCGTCTACACCCGACCGCCGGAGTGGCGAGGGCTCGCCGTACCCGACGTGCTGCTCTCGGGGGACCACGTCCGGATCGCGGCCTGGCGGCACGACCAGGCGCTGCGTCGTACGGCGCAGCGCCGGCCCGACCTGCGCCACCCCGCCGAGCTGGTCGACGACCTCGAGCTCCGGCTGGTCCAGCCGGCCGACGCGGGCGAGCTGTTCACGCTGCAGCGCGCCTGCTGGGTGCAGGAGCTGCAGGCGAACCCCGGTGTGCCGATCCCGGCGCTCGCGGAGTCGCTCGAGGACGTCCGTCGTTGGACCGGCACGGACACCGTGCTCGTGCTGCGTTCGGCCGGCCGGCTGGTGGGGGCTGTGCGGGGGGTGCTGCACGCCGGACCCGAGGGTGCGGTCTGGGACATCGGTCGCCTGATGGTCGCCCCCGACCTACAGGGTCGGGGCCTGGGCCGGTTGCTGCTGGAGCGGATCGAGGCGCTCGCGCCGGACGCCGCGACGGGTTTCGTGTTGTTCACGGGTGCGGGCAGCGTGCGCAACCAGAAGATGTACAAGAAGGCCGGCTACCGGTTGCGGGGCGAGACCGAGCCCGGCGTCGTCCTGCTCACCAAGCGGCGTTGAGCCCGAGCCCAACGCGTTCTCAGTGCTCCTGCCAGTCCAGCTCGGCGTCGGGGCTCAGGCCGAGGACAGCCAGCGCGCCGACCGCCATGGTGGCCAAACGGGCAGCGTCGGCCCGGGGGGCGTCCACCCGGTAGTTCGGCGAGTCGCGCAGCGCCTGCGGCACCTGTTCGGGGGCCAGCCAGCCGAGCTCACGCAGCCGGCCGTCGGTGTCGGCATCGATGTCGTAGTAGCCACCCCACGACGTCGCTCCGACGCACTCGCCGGTGATCATCTCGCCGTCGCGGCGGAACTGCACGTAGCGCACCGGGGTGGGGCGGGCGCGCCGGAACAGGCCGCCGCGGGCCTGTGTGGGCTGCTGCGGGACCTCCGCGAGGACCAGCGTGTCGTCCTGCCCGAGTGACCCGAGCTTGGAGGCGAGCCGCTCGGATGTTTGGGTCCAAGGATTCGGAGACAAGATGACGACGTCCTTTCCGAGACGACGAGAGTGAGGCGCGGGCATGGGGAACGTCGGTGGGGATCCGGCCTCGATGTCCGGGGGTGCCCTGACGATCCACCAGGCAGCGACGAAGTTCAAGGCGGCCCGGCACGCGCTGGTCTCGGCGGCTCGCGATGCCGCAGGGTCTGCCGGCAGCCAGGACCTCGCCGCAGCCGCCGAGCGTGTGGCCGCAGCCCTGGGCACCGTGGTCGAGGACACTGGCGCGCAGATCGACCTGGCCGGGCGGCTGGCTGCCAACGCGGCGGAGGACCTTCGCCGCGCAGGGGGACAGTGACATGGTCATCGGGTTCGAGCCGCCTCCGGGTGAGCCGGGTGCGCTGGACCGTGCGGCGTCGGCCCTCGGCGAGCTGGAGGACCACCTGCGCGCGCAGGTGACGAGCTTCCAGCACGGCTGCGAGTCCGCGCTCGGCACCTGGCGGGGCCCGCGCTCCCGCGACTTCCGGTACGCCGTCACAGGGCTCCACCAGGTGGCCGGCGACACCGTCGGCTCGATCGGCGGCGCCGCCGATGCACTCGCCGCCCATGCCGCTGAGCTGCGCAAGGCGACCGACGAGATCGCCGACCTGCGTCAGCAGGCTCTCCAGCGGGAGCGCGAGGGTGCCCACGAGGCCGGGGGGCTGCCGGCCAACGACCCCCAGGCCATGCAGGCGCGGCAGCACGCGGACGCCGCCATCGAGCTCTTGCGCGAGCAAGCCGACGAGGTCCGGCGCCGACTGCACCGGCACGCGCGCACGGCAGCCGCGGCACTCGACGGCATCTGCGAGGGAGTCCTGCCGGGCGCGACCACGCTCACGCCGGAGCAGGTGGCCCGGCGCGTGCACGCGCGCAGCGGCGTACACGCTGCGGACGCAGCCCTCGCAGCCGACGATCTGAGCGCTGCGGACGTGTGGGCGATCCTCGAGCCGCTCCGGTCGCTGGGGGAGGCCTTCGTCGACCAGTGGGGTGGCTTCAAGCCGCCTGACGACATGGGCCCGGTCAGTGGCGCGCTCTACGCACTGGGGCTGACCGGCACGGGCGCGGGACTGGCGACCGACACGATGCTCAAGGGCCTCTTGCAGGACTTCCAGCCGCGAGGTCCGCTCGGCACCTGGGGGCCCGTGGGCCGTGGCGCCTTCAGCCAGCCGGGCCTGTCCTTCTGGCAGCGGTTGGCCGCCGCCAACACCGACACCAGCTGGAAGGCCAAGCCCTACCAGGCGATCACGCGCGACCGGTGGGCCACGGGAGGAAAGTGGATCGGTCGTGCCGGCACCGCGCTCACGGCGGCGAGCTCTGCCTGGGACGAATGGTCCCAGGACCAGGCGTACCCGACCGACGAACGCGCCGGACGCGCGGTCACCAAGGGTGTCTCGACAGCGGCCGGCGCCTGGGCCGGCGCCGAGGGAGGCGCCTGGGTCGGCGGAGCGATCGGCACGGCCATCTGCCCCGGGGCCGGCACGGTCATCGGTGGCTTCGTCGGGGGCGTCATCGGTGGGTTCGCCGGCTCCGAAGTGGGCTCATGGGTGGGCGACGAGGTCAAGGACATCGGTGGCACCATCGGGGACAAGACAGGCGACGCCGTGGATGCGCTCGGCGATGCCGCGAGCAAGCTGAAGTTCTGGTGAGGTGGGTGGAGGCCTATCAAGTCGTCGTGGTCGTCCTCGGCGCACCGCTGTGCGCGTGGGGCGTCTGGCAGCGTCTCGGCAGGAGCGCCGCGGCGCGGCGGTGGGCACATGCTCCGGAGAAGGGGCGTCGCGACGCGATGTTCTCGCGCCCGTTCGGTGGGTTCGCCCTGATGATGACGGGTCTGGTGGAGACGCTGTTCCGGTGGCCGGTCACCGCCGTGGCCGGGTCGGTGCTGTGGATCGCCAGCGCAGCGGTCGCCTTCGCCTTCGGTGGCCTGCTGCAGCTGCCCTATCCCCGGCGGCTGGAGCCGCGCTGGTTCCGCGAGTCCGGCTCGGGCGTGCGCGCGGGCGAGCGCTCCTGATGCAGACCCGGCTGCGGCTGGGGGCGAGCAGCGTTCTGGTCCCCCCTGACTGGGAGACGGGGAGCGTCGCGGGCACCCCTGACGTCGTCCATGCTCGGGAACCGGCCGACCGTGCGGACCCGGAGCGGTTCCGCGCCGACGTCGTGCTGGTCCGGGAGAGCCTGGACGGGCTCACCCTGAGCGCGTGGCAGAACGCTGCGGATGCGGTCCTGCCGTCCGTCCTCACTGACTACCTCCTGCTCGACCTCGAGCGCCGGGAGGTGGCGGGCCGTCCTGGCGGACGGCGTCTCGCGCACCATGTCGAACCAGGGGGACGCGCCGTCGTGATGGAGCAGTGGTTCACCTGTGCGGGACCTGCCGGCTACACGGTGACCACCACGGTCGACGTCCACCGCTTCGACCTGCTCGCGGAGATCATGTCCGCCATCGGCGAGAGCCTGCAGATCGGCGCTGAGGTCTCATGAGCGTGCTGGTGCGCGACAGCGTCGTACGGCTCACCATGGGTGACTTCGAGGGCCTCGTGGCCGGCGACCTTCCCGAGACCGAGCAGCAGCAGGCCCTGCTCGTTCCCGGCATGCTCGAGGCCCTCGCTGTCGTCCGCGACCCGGTGCTCGCCCTCCAGCTGGACCTCGTGGTGGCTCGAGGTGGTCGCACGCACCTCGGCTGGATCGGAGTCGACGCCGTCGCCCTGCTGCTGCCGATCGACGGCCGGATCTGGCAGTTGATGGCGCTGCCGGTCGACCGGCTCCCGTCCTCGCTGGCTCGGATCGTGGGCCTCGGCCCCGGGACCGGTCGATGCCGGACGCGCAGAGACCTGCGCAGGAACCCGTTCGAGACCTTCTTCTCAGCGGACGAGCGGATCCGCACCGAGGCGCTCGAGGAGCACGGGCTGGACGTCGCTTGGACGCTCGGCGTGCGGTCGCAGGCCGAGGAGTGGTTGATGGCGGCAGCGTCCGGCCCGGACGGGCCGTGGTTGTTCACGCCCAGCGCCGCGGGCGCCGAAGCGCACCAGAGTGACCGTGACCTCTCGATGGTCGCCGAGCCCGTCTCCGCCACGGCGATGTATCGCCGCTTCGCCTCGATCGTGCCCGGGCTCGCCGGTGCCCGCTGAAGCGCCGTTCGGATGGCCCCGATTTCCGTTCGGGCGGCCTCCTCTGGCAGACTTGCTCCTCGGCCCAGTCGGCCACGATCGTCCCCGGGACACCGGCGGAGATCCGCGTGAGCACCTGCCACAGGGGGCGCAGCGCGCGGCCACGAGACTGGACTCCCACGCTGATCACCACCATCCGCGGCTGACCTGTGGCACTCGCGAGGAGACATCATGGCCAACGTCATCGACACGCTGCAC
>DATAKN010000235.1:0-3037 GCA_036261595.1 Marmoricola sp. | reverse complement strand
GTCGGCCGGGTGGACGTAGGCCGTCGCGTCGTACGTGCCGGCCACGGGCGTCACCGACCACATGTGGTCGATGTGACCGTGGGTGACCAGGACCGAGACGGGCTTGAGCCGGTGCTCCCGGACGACCTGCTCGACCCCGGGAGCAGCGTCCTTGCCGGGATCGATCACGACGCACTCGGCACCGGTCCCCGTGGCCACGACGTAGCAGTTCGTGCCCCAGGGACCCGCGGGGAAACCTGCGATCAGCACTGAGTCTCTCTCCTGCGAGGCGGTCGGGTGGCGAACGGTGGCGACGATCGGGCCCAGCCTACTGTCCCCGACGTCGGCGCCCCGCATGCGTACGATGAAGCCGCACCGGTGCAGGAGTGCGCCGGACGACAAGAGCGATCACCGACAGAGGGGCAGCACGTGACCGCGCAGGGCGAGAGCAACGAGCACAGCGAGCTCACCGAGGCGCGCGACTTCGGCCGCGTCGACGCGGACGGCACCGTCTACGTCCGCGTCGGTGACCACGAGCACGCCGTCGGACAGTATCCCGAGGGCACGCCCGAGGAGGCGCTCGCCTTCTTCGTCAAGCGCTACGACGCGCTGGCCTTCGAGGTCCAGCTGCTCGAGCAACGCATCCGCGGCGGCGCCATGTCGCCGGACGAGGCCACGGAATCGATCAACCGGGTCTCTGCCCAGCTCGTGGAGCCGCACGCCGTCGGCGACATCACCGCGCTGGTCGCGCGTCTGGACGCGCTCAAGCCGATCGTCGGTCTACAGCGGGAGAAGCGGCGTGAGGACCGCGCCCGCCGGGTCGAGGAGTCGCGGGAGCGCAAGGCTGCGATCGTCGCCGAGGCCGAGAAGATCGCCGCGGGGCGGGACTGGCGCAACGGCGCGAACCGGCTGAGGGAGCTGCTCGCCGACTGGAAGCAGCTGCCCCGTCTGGAGAAGTCGGCCGACGACGAGCTGTGGCACCGGTTCTCCAGCGCCCGCACGGCGTACACCCGGGCGCGCAAGGCGCACTTCTCGGAGGTCGCGGAGAAGCGGGAGAGTGCCCGCGTCGTCAAGGAGCGTCTCGCGAAGGAGGCCGAGGCGCTCGCGGACTCCACCGAGTGGGGTCCGACCGCATCGCGATTCCGCAACCTGATGCAGGAGTGGAAGGCCGCAGGGCCCGCGCCCAAGGACATCGACGACGCCCTGTGGAAGCGGTTCCGGGGCGCCCAGGACGTCTTCTTCGCCGCCCGTGACGCGACGAATGCCGAGATCGACCGCGAGTTCGCCGCCAACGCCGAGAAGAAACGCGCGCTCCTGGTCGAGGCCGAGGCCCTCCTGCCGGTGACCGACCTGGCCGCGGCCAAGCGGGCGTTCCGTGAGATCGCCGAGCGGTGGGACGCCGCGGGCAAGGTCCCCCGCGACCAGATCAAGCCCCTCGAGGCCGGCATCCGCCGGGTCGAGCAGGAGATCCGCAGTCTCGAGGACGACCAGTGGCGCAAGAGCGACCCGGAGAAGTCCGCGCGCGCCGACGACATGGTCACCAAGCTGCGCGACGCGATCGCGAAGATCGAGGGCGACCTGGAGAAGGCGCGCGCGGCGGGCAACGACCGCAAGGTCCGGGACCTGGAGTCCGACCTGGAGGGTCGCCGTGCCTTCCTGGAGATGGCCGAGCGGACGGCTGCCGAGTTCGGTTAGGCCGAGCGGGCGGTTGCGTACGCCGGGACAGCGGCGAGCGGGCGGTTGCGTACGGCGGGACAGCGGCCAGCGGGCTGTTGCGTACGCCGGGCGGCGGGCACTTCGGCGCGGAAGCGCGGCTGCCTACTCCGATCGCCGAGCGGGCAGCTACGCACCTCCCCCGCTTCGCTCCTCCGATACGTACCGGCCCGCTCGGCTCCCTACCGGGTCACCCGCCTGCGCGCCTTCGGCTGCTCAGTGGGTGACCCGGTAGGCGTCGAAGACCCCGTCGACCGACCGGACGGCCTTGAGGATCGCGCCCAAGTGCTTGGGGTCGCCCATCTCGAAGGTGAACTTGCTCTTCGCGACCCGATCCCTGGTGGTGTTCAGCGACGCCGAGAGGATGTTCACGTGCTGGTCGGAGAGGACCAGCGTGATGTCGGAGAGCAGTCGGGCACGGTCGAGCGCCTCCACCATGATCTGGACGAGGAACGTCGACTGCGCCGTGGGGGCCCACTCCACGTCGACCACGCGCTCGGGCTGGCTCAGCAGCGACGCGGCGTTCGTGCAGTCGCGGCGGTGCACCGAGACGCCCGAGCCGCGCGTGACGAAGCCGAGGATCTCGTCGCCGGGGACGGGGGTGCAGCACTTGGCGAGCTTGACCAGCACATCGGAGGCACCCATGACGATCACGCCCGAGTCGCCCGGTGTCTTCTGCGCACGCCGGGGACGGGTGATCGTGACGGCCTCGGCGAGGTCCTCGGCCGCGCCCTCGGCACCGCCGTAGATCTCGATCACCTTGCGGACGACGGTCTGGGCGCCGAGGTTGCCCTCCCCCACAGCGGCGTACAGGGCAGAGACGTCGGCCAGCCGCATCTCGTGCGCGACCTGCGTCAGTGACTCGTGCGTCATCACCCGCTTGAGCGAGACGCCCTCCTTGCGCATGAGCCTGGCAATCTGGTCCTTGCCGTGCTCGATCGCTTCCTCGCGGCGCTCCTTGGTGAACCAGTGCCGGATCTTGCTGCGCGCACGCGGGGACTTCACGAACGCGAGCCAGTCGCGGCTCGGGCCGGCGTTCGGGGACTTGGAGGTGAACACCTCGACCACGTCGCCGTGCTCGAGACGGGACTCCAGCGGGACGAGCCGACCGTTCACCCGCGCACCGATCGTGTGGTGCCCGACCTCGGTGTGGATGGCGTAGGCGAAGTCGACCGGCGTGGAGCCGATCGGCAGCCCCATCACGTCGCCGCGGGGGGTGAAGACGTAGACCTCGGCGGCGTTGATCTCGAAGCGCAGGGACTCCAGGAACTCGCCCGGGTCCTCGACCTCGTTCTGCCAGTCGAGCAGCTGACGTACCCACGGCATGCCGCTCTGACCGGTCTCG